>JAIESI010000121.1 GCA_019746135.1 Xanthobacteraceae bacterium | reverse complement strand
CACCGGCCGTCCAGCTGGCTCCCAGCTTCCGGGTCGTAGTGCCCGAAAGGCGGGGTCCGAGGCGCCCCGAGTGTCCGACTGACTAGGCCGGACGCCCACCAGCGCGTTTACGCGCGTCTTCGGCGCGCTATGGGCACCGCTCCCCACTCCACCAACAGCAGTCACCGGTTGACGCCCTCGAACGAGCGGGGATGCCCTTTGTCATAGAACGAAAAGAGAACATGTCAACCCACAGGACCGAAGCAGCCAACAAACCGCCTGCGAGCCGGCGACAACGCCCGGCATGTTAGGCTCGAGCCACATGCGGGATATCGGCGAATATTTGCGAGCCTACCGGGCCTACGTCTTGGCCAACCTCGGCTGGGGCAAAGCCCTCATGCTGGCCCTCGCGTGGATTTCGGCAATGTTTGTCCCGCTCGCAGCAAGGACGTTCGTAGAGCTGCCGATCTGGCTCTCGATCACGTGGATGGTCGCATGGGCGTTGCTTGGCTACGTTTTTGCGCCTTACGGAATGTGGAAACACCACCGCGCCCAGAGTGCCAACTCGGGCGAGGCCGGCCGGAAATAGTTCTGCTCAGAGCGGCACGGCGCGCGCCGGTCTGCCTTGGCATGAGCCGACAGAAGGCCGACAGAAGGGTGTGAAGCCAATTTCGGCGGCTGCGCCATCCTGCCTGGCCGCGCACGCTCAAACCTTTCGCGTTGGCCCAACCTAACAGCGTCTCACAACGCATAACGGGCGCCTCTTGTCTCGCGGCGGTAACTGTCGGGCACAGACGAAGCCACGGAGCAGGAGAGAAACATGGGCCTGTCGATCCCGGTCATCCTCGGATCCGTTCGCTCGGACCGCCAAGGCATCAAGGCTGCGCGCTTCATCGTCGAGCAGCTCACGGCCCGCGGTCACGAACCGGTCCTGGTCGACCCGTTGGAAAAGCGGCTGCCGCTGCTCGACCGCATGTACAAGGAATATCCGGCCGGACAGGCTCCGGCGGTGCTGGAAGAGCTCGCCGGCCTCTACCGGCGCGCCGACGGCTTCATGATCGTCACGGCGGAGTACAACCAGTCCGTTCCGCCGGCGCTGAAGAACCTGCTCGATCACTTCCTCGAGGAGTATTTCTGGCGCCCTTCGGCGATCGTGAGCTACTCCGCCGGCCGGTTCGGCGGCGTCCGGGCCGCGGTCACGCTGCGGACCGTTCTCGCCGAGCTCGGGATGCCGAGCGTCCCTTCAATCCTCGCGATCCCGACGATCGGCACGGCGCTGTCCGGCGACGGCACGCCAACAGAGGCATGGATCGAGAAGGCCGGTGGGCGCTTCCTCGCCGAGTTCGAGTGGTATGCCGAGGCGCTGCGCGCGAAACGAAATTTGGGACCGACGCCCTATTGATGGCCGGCCGCTGGAGCCGTTTCCGTTCCTTCGGAATCGGAAACGGCTCCAGCTTTTTGGGTTGGTCGCATTTTCTGCGGCGAACCGCTCCACACTTCGCCGGAAAAGGCTCTAACAACGCCTCACAACGCATAACGAGCTATTGCCGGCGCGCAGGCGTAGATCTCCCGCCAAGAAAGTCGAGCCGCCAGACACGGGCGAAAGGCGTTCCAGGCCGCGCGCGCGGTTTTCGCGGAAAAGGAGCTGGCCGATCTCACGATCGCGATCGGCCTGATGAACACCTACAACCGCATGGCCATCAGCTTCCGGAACACGCCGCAGGCCGCGCTCGAAAAGTAAAACGCCGGGCGCTCAATGGCGATTTTCAATGTCGCCGTTTACGCCACTGCACCGGGCGTAGCAGGTTCGCGAGCAGCTTGCAGCGCTGTTGCCAGCGGAACCGCATTGGGCGGAGCATGCATCGAAGCAGGCCGGAGCGCGGCCGGTCTGTGCGGCCCGCCTTTGTGCGACCGCGCCGTCGCCCACAAACAAGGGAACGAGCAGGAGCAACGCGAGGACAGCTCCTGCGCCGGCAACCATCTTCCGCAAGCGGCGGCGTACAGACCACATGGAATGCTCCATATCACGAAGACGTCTACCGAGGGGTCAGCTCAAGCCCGCCAGCGTGCGCTCAGCGGCCTTCAGATCGGGCAGATCCGAGCCCTCGGTGAATTGCTCGAAGACCGGTTGCAGCAGGGCGCGCGCCGCCTTGGAGCGCCCCTGCCCGGCCCACAACGCTGCGAGATCGGTCGCGGTTCGCAGCTCCCACGCCCGTGCGCCCTGGCGGCGGCTCAATTCCAGCGACTGCGTGAAACAAACTTCCGCCTCGTCGACGCGCCGCTGCGGCATCGCAAGCAGCAGGTCGCCCTTCACCCGCAGCAATTCCGGCATGTCGGAGAACGCGCCGCTCGACTCGATCAGCCTGATCGTCTCCTCGATCAGGACCGAGGCTTCGGCGAAACGACCGAGCGCTGCAAATCCCCGCGCCAGCGCGATGTTGAAGGTTACCGTCAGAAGCTCGTACCGCACCGCGTGCAGCGTCTCCAGACAACGCTGCAGGCTCTCGACCCCTGCCTTTGCATCGCCCCGGCGAATGGCAAGCGCGGCCTTGTAGCCACGTCCGAGAGCGAGATACGGCCCCATCGCCTGGGTCTCGGCATGGGAGATCAACAAATCCGTATTCGCATCGGCGCTCCGGAGATCGCCGGCGCGCAGGAAGACGGAGACGGCCCAAACCAACGTCCTGGATATCGCCACCGGATGCCCCATCGACAGGGCTTCCTTGACGCTCTGGTTTGCCAGCTCCAGGGCCTGATCCGGATGGCCTTGCAACCACAGCGTCCGTGCCAGAGCGATACCGGCGTAATTGTAGTGCTCATAGTCGACGTAAATCGTGCTGGTCGGCCGGTGGCCCGGCCCGCTCTGCAGCGCAGCCTCCAGCTCCGCACGAGCGCCGCCAAGATCGCCGGCATGGTGGAGCGCGCTCCCCACGAGGCAATGGGCCAGCCCCAGCGCCGCCGGCGTCGCAATGGCGTCGGCTACCGGCAGACTGCGCCTTGCGTAGCGCAGCGCGGCTTTGAAATCTCCGGTACGGTGGTGGAACATGTGCAGCAGGTTCAACAGCTGCAGCTGGTCGGGCGCCTCGCCACGCGCTTCGGCAATCGCGAGGCTCCTGTCCAGGGCCAGCCGCGCCGCTTCGCCGTTGCCGCGCGTGAACATCAACGCCACGCCCAGCACCGCCTGAAGGCGCATCTCTTCGGCCCCGCCGCGCGTGGCTTCGTCGAGCGCAAGGATTGCACGTTCGGACCAGCGGTGCCCCTCCGGGAGCAGAGACATCGCCAGAAAGACCGGTGCGGCGGCGGCGGCAAGCCGAACGCCGATCTCAATATTGCCGGTGTCGCCAAAGGACCATTCCAACGCCGCCCGGACGTTGTTGAGACCGGCAAAGTAAGGCGCGCGCTGCGTGCCGTTCGAATAGGTCGGCCATTCGGCTCCGGTCTGCTCCAGCCAACGCCGGTAATAGGTCGCGTGACGCACCGCCAGGTCGGAGGCCTCGGCCGCGTCGATGCCGATGTCGAGGGCGTAGGCGCGCGTCGTGTCGAGCAGCCGGTAGCGCATCATCGCCCCGATCGGGCGGGTGGCCAGCATCGACTTGGCGACGAGGCTGTCGATCGCGCCGAACACAGCCGACCGATCGAGGCTCGCGCCGGTGACGACCTCCAGCGCCGCATCGAGCGTGAAATGCCCAACGAAAACGGCGAGCCGGCGCAGCACCGAGCGCTCCACGTCGGACAGGAGCCCGTAGCTCCAATCGAGCGTGGCCTGCAATGTCTTCTGGCGCGGCGGCGCCGTGCGCGAGCCCTGCCAGAGCCGCGTCAGACGTTCGTCGAGCAGCGTCGCGGTCTGCTGCAAGCCGTGGGATTCAACGCGCCTGGCCGCGAGCTCGATCGCAAGCGCCACGCCGTCAAGCTTGCGGCAGATGTCTGCGACAAGGGACGCTTCCGCATCGCTGAGGTCGAGGCGCGCGCCGCTCGCGATCGCGCGCTCCACGAACAGCTGGATTGCCGGAAACTGCTGGACCGCCGCCGCCGTGAGCCCCGGGGCGTCCGGCGGACACGCCAACGCATCCAGCCGGTAGACGTGCTCGCCTTCGACCCGCAGCGCCTCGCGGCTGGTCGCCAGGATGTGGACCTGCGGCGCGGCCTCGATGATGGCCGCCGCGAGCGGGGCAACCGCTTCCACCAGATGCTCGCAGGTGTCGAGGATCAAAAGAATTCGCCGGCTCCGCAAAAATGCGATGAGACCGGGCGTCACGTCGTCCGACCGAACCGGCTGCCCCAGCATGGAGGCGACGGCCGTCGGTGCGAGCCTCGGATCGCTCAGCATTCCGAAATCGACGAACAGGACAGCCCCCGCAAACGCGTCCGTCAGGTGATGGGCGACGGCGATCGCGACCGTCGTCTTGCCGACACCGCCGGCACCGACGATGGTGACCAGGCGCGAAGCGGCGAGCTCAGCCGACAACCTCGTCACGTCGTCGTCGCGGCCGACGATCCGGCTCAGGCGGACGGGAAGGTTGGCGTGCGGAAAATCGGCGGCAGCGACAGCAACCGGCGGTGCCTCGGGCGCGCTGCCGGCGCGCGAGACCGGCGCGACGAAGCAATAGCCCCGTCCGGCGAGGGTCGTGATGTATCGCGCGCCGCTCTTTCCGTCGCCCAGCGCCTTGCGGAGGCTCGCCATATGAAACCGCAGGCTGCCTTCCTCGACGGTGACGTCGGGCCAGACCCGCGCCATCAGGTCCTTCTTGCTGACGACCTCGTTCGGCGCGGAAATCAGCGCAATCAGAATGTCGAGCGCGCGCGCACCCAACTCCACCGGCACGCCCCCGTTGGTGAGGAGCCGTTCGCTCGCGATCAGATTGAACGGACCAAACGACAACACGTCTTTGGTCTGAGCTGCCGCCGTCGCCATGACTTTTGTTCTTTCGGGCGCGCCAACCCCGGCCCACACTGTAGGTCAAGGCTCGCCCCCGCACCACAGGGACAGCGGCGGTCGAGCGCTCCGTTGGCCCACGCAAAAAATAAAATCGACTTTGGCCCACGCAAAAAAATCGACTCCGAAACAGCCCTCGAAACCGCCAACGGCGGCTCATTCAATGGCACGAAGACGAGCGTCCGAGCGCGGCCGGCACCAGCCGGCCCGCGGAGCGTGGTGAGCTCCTTGGCCGATCTTGCATGTCGTGTCGGTCGACGCGCAGCGCCGACCCGAGCACCTCGGCCGCAGCCGTGCGTCCGGCAACGAGATCATTTCGCTCGGCGGGACGATCGAACGCAATCCGAACCGGGCCACGTTGGGTCAACGGCATCCCATTGAAGGTCGGGTTGATGTTGGCAAGAAGCGTTGCCCCGGCGCTGCGGTCGCGATCTTCGATACCCGCCGCAATGCTTTCCACGCTTGCGCGCAGCACACGACCGCCGCCCATCAACCGCACATTGACTGCATCGCCGATATCGGCGGAAGCCGCATTCGGACCAAACGAGGATCCGAGTGCGGCCCGACGCGACCTGTCTCCGAAAATATTGCGGTGAAGAGCGTCAACCACCCAGCCGGCAGGCAGCCCTATTCGGGCTGCCCGTGTTGCATCATACAGGTCCGATACGTGCCGAACTCCGGAGCCAGCTGGTTGTACCCCTTCATGTTTGCGACGCGTCCGTTGCATTCACGCAGCGCCCGGGCACGGTCAGCCGATATGCCGCCGGCACCGATCCCGGCTTGGCTTGCCTGCGCCCGCGCCGCGTGGCCTGGCGCTGCAGCGTAGGCATAGGAGCCCGCCCGGTTCTGGCCCGCGGCGGTGGCCGGCGCAGTGGCCGCGCCAACGGCAATGATGAGAGCAGTAACGAGAGCTCGGGCAATCATGGTTCCCTCCAGTTGCATCGAAGCGAAATGCTCCGGTCTGCTTCGTGGGGAGGTGCGTCCGGCCGGCCGCCGCCGCTAGCGGCTTCGCTGCAAAAACAGTTTTCGGAAATCGCGAAAGCTGCCCGTCAGGCGAGGAGCCGGATCCGCGCCATTGCTTCCGTCCGATCGTTGCGATCAACTGCGGCGAGACGATGGATTTTGGCGTCGTTGGAGCACCTGTGGCACCTGCCGCGTCAGGGCTTGCAGTGCGCGGAGGGTCTCCATGGACCGGTTTGATCAGATCACGACCTTCGTCCGGGTCGTGGAGCTCGGCGGCCTGTCGGCGGCGGCCCGCGATCTGGGCGTCGCGCCGAGCGTGGTGACGAGCCAGTTGCAGGCGCTGGAGCAGCGGCTCGGCGCGCGGCTGCTGAACCGGAACACCCGCCACGTCAAGCCCACCGACGTCGGACAGGCCTATTACCAGCATTGCGTCGATGTGCTCCGGCGCTTCGAGCAGGCAGACAGCCTGGTCGAGTGCATGCAGGCGACGCCGCGCGGCGTGCTTCGCGTCAATGTGTCGATCCCGATCGGTGATCTGATCACGCCGGTCATTGCCGATTACACGGCGCAATTTGCCGATGTCTCGGTGAAGATGATCAGCACCGGCCGGGAGGTCGACTTCATCGAGGAACAATTCGACGTGTCGATCCGCCACGCCATGCCGGACAACCCCAACCTCATCGTTCGCAAGCTGGCCGAATACGACTACGTGGTCTGTGCTTCGCCGAAATACTTCGAGAACCGTCCGCAGCCCCGGACGCCCGACGATCTCGCCGGCCTGAACTGCATCGTTTATTCCGACTCGAAGCTCGGCGACCGGTGGTCGATCTTCCAAACCCATGAAGCCATCACGCCGCGGGGCAACCTGCAGACCAACAGTCCGATGGTGCTGATCAAAGCCGCCGAGAACGGCCAAGGCATCGTCGTCCTGCCCTGCTTCACGGCTGCGCAGGCCTTGGCCGAAGGCCGGCTGGTCCAGCTTCTCAAGAATTATCCGACCGTCGTGTACCCGATTGTCGCCATCCACCCGCATCGCGGGCTGGTACCGACCCGGGCCGCCGTGTTCATCGACATGGTCGCCAAATATCTGCGCAATGTCCTGCCCGACCGCAACGAGTTGCAGAAGCTGCGCGAACAACCCGCGCCATCGGCGCGGCCGCGGCGACAGATCCGGGCTTGAAGCGCCGGACTGCGCACCGAAGCCAGCCGGCCACGATCACCGCGGCCTGGCCCGTCGCCGCGGAGCCACGCCCTGCAGATCGCCGAGGCGGGCCCGCAGCCGCGGCACCGCGAAATCCAGGAACGCGCGCAATTTGACCGGCATGAACCGATTGGGCGAATAAACGAAGCTGACCGGGAGCGTCGGCGGCTGACAATCCTGAAACAGCGGCGTGAGTTCGCCGGATTTGATCGACTCGGCCACGTGATAGGAAAAAACCTCGGCGATCCCGATGCCTGCGCGCGCGGCATCGTAGGCCGATTCAAGATTGCTCACGATGAGACGCGATCGCACCGGCACGACATGTTCGGTTTCGCCTCGCTTGAGCCTCCATGAGGTTGGCGATTGCATCGGCGGGTAGCTGATGCAGTCGTGCGCAGAGAGATCGTCCGGCGATCTGGGCGTCCCGCGAGATTTCAGATAGGCCGGGCTCGCGCATACCACGCGGTGGATTTCTCCGATCCGGACCGCGATCAGGCTGCTGTCGGCGAGAACGCCGAGACGGAGCGCGACGTCCACGTGCTCCTCCAGGAGATTGACCGCCCGATCCTGCAAGCTGAGCTGAACATCAACCTCGGGAAACGCCGCCAGGAACTCCGCCAGCACCGGCTGTAAGTACAGACGGCCGAGGGCAACGGTGGCCGACACGATCAGGTCGCCACGCGGCGTCGTGTACTCGCCCGATGCGTCGCGTTCGGCTTCCGCCACGTCGGCAAGGATCCGCTTCGCGGCGGCGATGTAGGAGCGCCCCGCGTCGGTCGGGACCAGCGCCCGGCTCGAGCGGTTGAACAGCTTGGTCCGCAGGTGCGCTTCGAGCTCGGACACCTTCCGGCTCACCGTGGCGAGCGGTGCCCGCTGCCGGCGCGCCGCGGCCGACAGGCTTCCGGCCTCGGCCACCGCCAACACGACCGACATGGCTTCAAGACGGTCCATGGATATTTCCATTTTTTGGAAGGAACCATCTCGATTTTACTGGATATCGAGCATTTTCGGAAGGGTCTAGGTACGCGCTGCAGGCAACGAACTGCCTCTCAGCACGCAACGAACCTCGATCAGACCACAGGAGACAAACATGAATACCCACGCCAAAGGCACCGCCCTCATCACCGGCGCATCGACCGGCATCGGCGCGATTTACGCCGATCGTCTGGCGAAGCGCGGCCACGATCTCATTCTCGTGGCCCGCAACAAGGAGCGGCTCGCCTCCCTGGCGCGGCGGCTCTCCCGTGACACTGGCCGGAGCGTTGAGACGGTCGCGGCCGATCTCACCGCCGCGGCAGACCTCAAGCGCGTCGAGGACATCCTGCGGACCAATGCGGACATTTCGCTTTTGGTCAACAACGCGGGCGTCGCTGGCGTCGCGCCGCTGCTCGCCTCGGACGTCGACAAGATGGACGAGATGATCCGCCTGAACGTCACGGCGCTGACGCGCCTGACCTATGCGGCGGTGCCGGGATTTGTCGACCGCGGCGGTGGAACGATCATCAACATTTCCTCGATCGTTGCGATTTCGCCCGAGGCGCTGAACGGCGTTTACGGCGGCACGAAAGCCTTCGTGCTCGCGCTGACGCACTCCCTGGTTCACGAGCTCGCCGGTAAAGGCGTCCGCGTGCAAGCGGTGCTGCCGGGGGCCACCGCCACCGAATTGTGGGACAACGCCGGCAAGCCGGTTCACGAGCTTCCGGCGGAGATCGTGATGTCGGCCGAGGACATGGTCGACGCCGCTCTGGCGGGCCTCGATCTCGGCGAGCCGGTGACGCTCCCGGCGCTGGCCAACAATGCCGATTGGGAACGCTACGAAGCCGCGCGCCGCGCCATGTCGGACAAGCTTTCCAGCGCCATCCCCGCCCCCCGCTACACCCTGCAGCAACGCCAGCGGCTGAGCGCCTGAGCCACGCCGTTCGGCTCTCAAGGAAGGAGCAAAGCCATGCACGGCGTCATCCCCTACAAGGCTGGCGCACAACGGCTGGCCCAGCGATTGCCACGCGTCGGCAGGCGCACGGCTTTGCTGGCGGCCGCTGCGCTGATCGGCGCAGCGGCCGCCTGGTACGGCTGGTCGTGGTGGACGGCGGGCCGTTTCATCCAGTCGACCGATGACGCCTACCTGATGATCGGAGCGCGCTTCGTGCTCGCGTTTTTCATGGTGCCGCTGTTGCGGAAGGTTGCGGCGCCGCAGGGCCCGTCCGCCGATGCGCATCAACACTCGCAGCGGCTAACAGCATCTCACGACGCATAACGGGTGTTCCCGCCCCGGCCGGCGTATCTCGGCTCCATCGCAAACGTCTTCGCGAAGGAGCACAAAAATGATCAGTCTCTCGAACATCACCGCCGGGCTGGTGCTCGGCCTGGTCGTCACCAGCACCCTGCCCGCGCCCGGCGCGGGCCGCGTTGTCCCGCCCGGCCACAAAGCGCGGGCCCAGGCGATCACGCAGGGCACCGGCGGCAGCATCGTCTCGCCGTACCGCGCCCGAGCCCTGCGCGAGTGCAACGACAAGGCCAGTGGCCTCCGCGACTACACCTGGGGCGTCTCCCAGTCGCACCTCTATCGCGCCTGCATGGCCGGGTACGGCGAGGTCGAGTGAGGCAACCGCAAGGCGCTTCGCCGCCATCGGCGGCCAACAGCATCTCACAACGCATAACGGGCGGTTTCCGTCGCGCGGACGTAGGTGTTGGGCAGCACACAGCGCGATCGAACCCATTTCCCCCGAAGGAGCCAGCCATGAACACTCAGGTGCACAAGGACACCGCAGTCGAGACCGCACACGGCCGCCCGATCGAGCTGAAGCTCGAGGTCGTCGCCATCCCCGTCGCGGACGTCGATCGCGCCAAGCGCTTCTATGGCGACAAGCTCGGCTGGAGGCTCGACGCCGATTTCGTGGCCGGCGACAACTTCCGGGTCGTCCAGTTCACGCCGCCGGGCTCGCCCGCCTCGATCCACTTCGGCAAGGGCATCACGCCGGCCGCGCCGGGATCGGCGAGCGGACTTTATCTCGTCGTGTCCGACATCGTGGCGGCGCGCGCCGATCTCGCCGGTCGCGGTGTGGATGTGGGCGAGGTGTTCCACGTGGCGGGTCCGGGACAGCCGCCCGTCAGCGGACCGGACCCGGAGCGGCGCAGCTATTTCTCGTACGCAACCTTCAGCGATCCGGACGGCAACGGCTGGCTGCTCCAGGAGGTCACTGCGCGCTTCCCCGGACGCGTGGACGCGGACGAAACGACCTTCTCGTCGCCGGCCGAGCTCGCAAGCGCGCTGCGCCGCGCAGCGGCCGCCCACGGCGAGCACGAGAAGCGGACCGGCGGCCAGCACGATGCGACCTGGCCCGACTGGTACGCCGACCACATGGTCCGCGAACAGGCCGGAAAGCCGCTGCCGTCCTGAGCGGCAGCCGGTGGGTACGCCGGCACGGCTAACAACGTCTCACAACCCATAACGGGTGATTTCGCGTCGGTGGGCGTATCCAGACAGCAGGCAAGCGTGCCGGGAACAGCGTTGAACCGAGGAGAGTCCCATGGATACGGACAAGACCAACGAGCACGTCGACCGCTCTCGCCGCCGGTTGCTGGCCACTGCTGCGATGGTCGCGGTGGCGGGCGCCGCAAACCTGCTCCCCTCGCCACTGGTTGCCGCAGGCCTGGGCGACGCCATCCGTCCCTTCCGCGTCAGCGTGCCGGAGCACGACCTCGCCGATCTCCGCCGTCGGATCACCGCCACGCGGTGGCCCGACCGGGAGACGGTCGATGACCAATCGCAGGGCACCCAGCTCGGCAAGCTCAGGCCGCTCGTGGAGTATTGGGGCTCCGGCTACGACTGGCGCAAGGCCGAGGCCAAGCTCAACGCCCTGCCGCAGTTCATGACGACGATCGACGGCGTGGACATTCACTTCATCCATGTCCGCTCGCGCCATCCGAACGCCATGCCGCTGATCATGACGCATGGCTGGCCCGGCTCGGTGCTCGAGCTTTTGAAGACCATCGGCCCGCTCACGGATCCCACGGCGCACGGCGGGCGCGCGGACGACGCATTCGACGTCGTGCTGCCTGCGATGCCCGGCTACGGCTTTTCCGGCAAGCCCAAGGAGATCGGCTGGAATGCCGAGCGCATCGGCCGCGCCTGGGCCGAGTTGATGAAGCGCCTCGGCTACAGCCGCTACGTCGCCCAGGGCGGCGACTGGGGCGCGCCGGTCTCCAGCGCGATGGCGCGCCAGGCGCCTGGGGGCCTGCTCGGCATCCACCTCAACCTGCCGGCGACGGTGCCGCCCGACGTGGCCGCAGCGCTCGCCGGCGGACCCGCGCCGGCCGGGCTCTCCGAGCAGGAGCGCGCAGTGTTCGAAGCGCTCATGACCAACAACAAGAAGGGAAACAGCGCCTACTTCACGATGCTGAGCGCGCGGCCGCAGGCCGTCGGTTATGGCCTGACGGATTCCCCGGCCGGCCTCGCGGCGTGGATGCTCCTGCACCCGGGTTTCGCGCGGGTGACGTCCGGCGGCGATGCCGAAGCGTCCCCGACGAAAGACGACGTGCTGGACAACATCACGCTGTACTGGCTGACCAACAGCGCCGCCTCGTCGGCGCGGCTGTACTGGGAGAACGGCGGACAGAGCGTCGTTCTCGCGGCCGCACAGAAGACCGCGGAGATTTCGCTCCCGGTCGCCGTCACGGTGTTTCCGGAAGAGGTCTACCGAGCCCCGGAGACATGGGCACGGCGCGCGTACCGCAACCTCATCTACTTCCACGAGGCCGACAAGGGCGGCCACTTCGCCGCCTGGGAACAGCCGGAGCTGTTCAGCGCCGAACTTCGCGCCGCGTTTCGGTCGCTTCGCTGATCGTGCAACACGAAAGGAGCCTCCCATGAAAGCGCTTCACACACTGGCGGCGGCGGCGCTGATCGTCGCAAGCACCCTGACACCGCAGCTTGCGCAGGCGCAGCTCGCCGGCATTGGACGCACCGACCTGATGCAGAACGATCTCAGCATTCCGGGACGCGAGGTGGTCCAGGTGCTGGTCGAGATCCCCCCGGGCGTGACGGCGCCCAGGCACGCGCATCCGGGCGAAGAGCTCGTCTACGTCGTCGAAGGTGCGCTGGAGTACCGGCTGGACGGCCGGCCGCCGGTGACGCTCAAGGCAGGCCAGGTGCTGTTCATCCCATACGGGACGCCCCACGAGGTGAAGAACGTCGGCAACGGCAAGGCGGCGGAGCTCGCCACCTACATCGTCGAAAAGGGCAAGCCGCTGGTGACGCTCGCCGAGTAATCGGTCCAAGTGATCGATCCAAGCGATCGCCCGCGCCTGTGGGGCAACATCGATCGGAATGCGGAAGGAGATTATCGATGAAAACGAACAAGCTCCTGCTCGCGGCAGTCCTCGCCATCGCCGTCGGCGCGCCGATCGCCGGCTTTGTCGGAGAAATGAAGGGTCAGTCCATGACATCGACAGGCGTCAGGGTCCCGTTCCTGCACGGCTTTCCCATCGGCCACACCGGCGGTCAAACCGAGCTGGCTTCGCTCGGGCGCGCGGACCAATGGCTGAATTCGCAGCCGCTCACGCCTGCAGATCTGCGCGGCAAGGTCGTCCTGGTCAATTTCTGGACCTACACCTGCATCAACTGGCGGCGCCAGCTTCCTTATGTCCAGGCCTGGGCCGAGAAATACAAGGACCAGGGACTGGTGGTGATCGGCGTGCATGCGCCGGAGTTCGCATTCGAAAAGAACATCGCCAACGTCCGCTGGGCCGTCAGAGACATGAAGATCGACCACCCGGTCGCGGTCGACAACAACCATGCCGTCTGGCGCGCCTTCAGCAACCAGGCGTGGCCGGCGCTGTATTTCATCGATGCGCAGGGACGCGTCCGGCATCATCATTTCGGCGAAGGCGCGTACGAGCAATCGGAAATGGTGATCCAGGCGCTGCTGCGCGAGGCCGGCGCCACCGACGTCAGCCGTGAGGCGGTTGCAGTGAATGCCCGCGGTCTCGATGCGGCCGCCGACTGGGGCAACCTCCGGTCGCCGGAAAACTACGTCGGGTTCGAGCGCAGCGAGAACTTTGCGTCGCCGGGCGGGGCCGTGCCCGACAAGCCCCGCATGTATGAACGGCCCGCGCAGCTGCGCCTCAATCAATGGGCGCTGTCCGGCGATTGGACCGTGAAGCATGAGACCGCGGCGCTGAACAAGGCCGGCGGCAGCATCACCTACCGCTTCCATGCGCGCGATCTTCATCTCGTCATGGGCCCGGCGACGGCGGGAGCACCGGTGAAATTCCGGGTGCGGATCGATGGACAGCCGCCGGGCGCGGCGCACGGCGGCGACGTCGACGAGCAAGGCACCGGCACCGTGACCGAACAGCGGCTCTACCAGCTGATCCGACAACCGGGTCCGATCGCCGACCGGCAGTTCGAAATCGAATTTCTAGCGCCGGGCGCGGAGGCTTTCGCGTTCACGTTCGGCTGACCGCTGCACCACCGTCGAATCAAGGAGAGTTCCATGGACGCCCGCAAAATCGCCAACGACATCGACCGCGATCGCCGCCGCTTCCTCGGTGCCGCCGCGATCACCGCCGCGGCCGCCCAGCTCGGCGTGCTGACTTCGGCGCATGCGCAGCCCGCCAAAACGAAGCCGCCGGCCGTCAAGCCGGGGACGCACACGTCGTTCGGCCCGCTGAAGCAGATCGATGCCGACGTCCTCAATGTCGCATACGCCGAAGCAGGGCCGGCCGACGGCCCGCCGGTCGTGCTCCTGCATGGTTGGCCTTACGACATCTACAGCTTCGTCGACGTCGCGCCTTTGCTCGCCTCGGCCGGCCACCGCGTGCTCATCCCCTATCTGCGCGGCTACGGCGCGACACGCTTTCTTTCGAACGACACGGTCCGCAACGGCCAGCCGTCGGCCATCGCATCGGACGCGATCGCCTTCATGGATGCGCTCAAGATCGACAAGGCGGTTCTCGCCGGCTTCGATTGGGGCGCGCGGACCGTCAACATCGTGTCGGCACTTTGGCCGGAGCGGGCCAAAGCCACCGTGTCGGTGAGCGGCTACCTGATCGGCAGCCAGGAGGCCGGCAAGATGCCGCTGCCGCCCAAGGCCGAGCTCGAATGGTGGTATCAGTTCTATTTCGCCACTGAGCGCGGCCGCCTGGGCTACGACAAATACCGGCGCGAGTTCTCGAAGCTGATCTGGCAGATCGCCTCGCCGAAGTGGCGGTTCGACGACGCCACGTTCGACCGCAGCGCGGCGGCGTTCGACAACCCGGATCACGTGGCTATCGTCATTCACAATTACCGCTGGCGGCTCGGCCTGGCCGAAGGTGAAGCGAAATACGACGAGATCGAGAAGCGGCTGGCCGCGGGCCCGGTCATCAACGTGCCGACCATCACCATGGAAGGCGACGCGAACGGCGCCCCGCATCCGGACCCCCGCGTCTATGCGAAGAAATTCTCCGGCAAGTATTCGCATCGGCTGATCAAGGGCGGCATCGGTCACAACCTGCCGCAGGAAGCGCCGCGGGACTTTGCCCAGGCCGTGATCGACGTTGCCCGGGCCTGACGCCGGGGCCTCACGCCTGGGCCTGACGCCTGGGCCTGACGCCTGGGCCTGACGCCTGGGCCCGACGCCTGGGCGGCGCCGCCGGTCGCGCGGCAACATCAGAGTGGACATGCACCATGAGCCAAACGGCAGAAGGTCAGACGGCAAAACGGCTGTACACCGCGAGGACCCGCACCACCGGCGGCCGGGAGAACGGCACCGCGCGCAGCCTGGACGGCTGTCTGGACGTCAGGCTCTCGACCCCCGGCTCGGCGCGCATCGGCACCAATCCGGAGCAACTGCTCGCCGCCGGCTGGTCGGCCTGCCTCGAAAGCGCGATCGCCCTTGCGGCCAGCACGAAAAAAATCGCGTTGCCGCCCGATGTGGTCGTCGAGGCCGAGGTGGACCTGAACGCCGCGGACGATGGCACCTTCCTCAGCGTCCGGCTCAACGTCAGCCTGCCGGGGGTTGAGCGCGAGGCCGCCCAGGCCCTGGTCGACGAAGCGCACGAGAACTGCCCGTACTCGAAAGCGACACGGGGAAACATCGACGTCGCGATCGTGCTGGTCTGAGCCGGACGGTTCGCCGCCGGCGCTGAAGCGGTCCGTATGACGGAACCAGCGTGTCAGTCACATCGGAGGAGAGAACGGCCATGTCTGAAACGTCACCGTTTCCCGCCCGGCGCAGCGCGCTGGTCGCATCGGTCGCAGCGGGTGCGGCCATCGCGGTGGTGCTCCCGGTCCTGGGCAGCACCGCGATTTCCGCGCAAGAGAAGCGACCGGACAAGTACACGGTCAAAGTGCCGAACGGACTCGCGTTCTCGGAATTCAGGGGATTCGAGGACTGGCCGACCATCGCCGTCAGCCAGGCCGGAGACCTGATCGAGGTGATCGTCGGCAATCCCCGGATCATCGCCGCCTACCGTGCCGGCGTTCCCGGCAACGGCAAGCCGTTCCCCGACGGCTCCAAGATGGCAAAAATCCATTGGACGGCGAAAAAGAGCGCGGAGGCGCCCGATCCGACGACCGTGCCGGACACCCTGCATGACATCGATTTCATGGTGAAGGACAGCAAGCGATTCAAGGACACCGGCGGATGGGGATGGGCTCAGTTCGACTATGACTCCGCATCCGACACGTTCAAGCCCCTCGGCAGCGGGGCCGATTGCGGATACTCCTGCCATACGATCGTGAAGGCAAAGGACTACGTTTTCACCGCGTACGGAAAACGGTAAGCGCAACTCTCAGGCGGATGCCCGAGGGAAGCAGCAAGGACAGTTGCTAGTAACGCCGCTTCTCCGGACTCCGCGCCCATTCGTTGAACGCGAACTCCGACGTTTCGCTGACGATGCGGACCGCGGGAATCGTCCGGCGGTCGAGCGGCATGCCGATCTCGCGATAGATGAAATCGTCGTCGAAGCCGATCCGGGCGGCGTCGGCGCGCGTGTTCGAATAGTAGATGCAGCGGATGTGCGCCCAATAGATCGCGCCGAGGCACATCGGGCACGGCTCGCAGTTGGTGTAGATGTCGCAGCCGTCGAGGCTGAAGGTTTTCAGGTTGGCACACGCGTTGCGGATCGCGACGACCTCGGCGTGGGCGGTCGGATCGTTGGCCGACGTGACCTGGTTCCAGCCTTCGGCGACGACCTCGTCATTGCGGACGATCAGCGCGCCGAACGGCCCGCCGTGGTTGTCCCGCATCTTGCGCAGCGCCAGCGCCGCAGCGCGCTCCATGAAATCGGTTTCAGGCATTTGGGGAGACCGTCACTCTGAAGGGGATGCGATTCAACATCGCCGAATCTATCTGTACAGCACTGGGTTCCCGCTTCCGCGGGGCCGAATTCCGAAGTTTCAATTTGAGCAGACCAGAGCCTAGCGCGCCGGCTCGAGCTGCTCGCTCTGCAGCAGCTTGCGCGCGGCCTCGGGCGTCATCGGCTCGCCGAACACGTAACCCTGCGCGTATTCGCAGCCGAGCTGGTAGAGCTCGACCGCGTCGGAGTCGGTTTCCGCGCCTTCGGCCACCACGTCCATGCCGAGATCGTGCGCCAGCGAGATGATCGAGCGCAGGATCACCGGCCGCGTGCCCTTGTTGTTGGTGCGAACGAACGACTGGTCGATCTTGATGGTGTCGAACGGGAAACGCTGCAGGTAGGACAGCGACGAGTGCCCGGTGCCGAAATCGTCGAGCGCGAGCCCCGCGCCGAGCTCGCGGATGCGGGTGAGAAGCTGCGCCGCGTGCTCCGGGTTCTCCATGACGAGCGACTCGGTCAATTCGAGCTTGAGCGTGCCGCGGGCCAGGCCCGAACGCGACAGCACGGTCCGCAGGTCGTGGATCAGGTCGTGGCGCAGGAGCTGGCGCGACGACACGTTGACGCTGGCGAACACCGGCTCGCGCGTGCGCACGTTGCGCTGCCAGGCGCCGAGCTGGCGCGCGGTGCGCTCCAGCACGAACAGGCCGAGGTCGACGATCAGGCCGATCTCCTCGGCGATGCTGATGAACTCGGACGGCGACATGCGGCCCATCTTCGGATGGTCCCAGCGCGCCAGCGCCTCGAAGCCCGCGACCGAACGGTCCTCCAGCCGCACGATCGGCTGATAGACGATGTTGATCTCCTCGCGCTCGAGCGCCCGGCGCAGCTCGGATTCGAGCGTCAGGCGGTCGGTCTTGCGCGCGCGCATCGCCGGCTTGAACAGCTCGATGCGGTCGCCGCCGATGCGCTTGGCGTGATACATCGCAAGCTCGGCGTCCTTCAGCACCTCCTCGGTGCGGCTCGGCTGACCGTCGCCGAGCGCAAGCCCGATCGAGGCGGTGAGGAAGATCTCGCGGTCGTTGAAGGTGATCGGCGCGCGCAGCGTGCGGCGGATGGTTTCGGCGAAGGCAATGAGCCGCGTCGGATCGCGCTCCGACAGCAGGATCATGGCGAACTGGTCGCCGGTGAGCCGCGCCAGCGTGTCCTGCGGCTTGAGCAGGCGGCCGAGACGCCGCGCCAGCGTCAGCAGGATCGAGTCGCCGACCGCAATGCCGACCGAGTCGTTGACCTGCTTGAAGCGGTCGAGGTCGATCACCACCACGGTCGGCCGGATGTTGGAATCCGCCTTGGAGAAGGCCATCACCGCTTCGAGGCGGTCGAGGAACAGCTGCCGGTTCGGCAGGCCGGTCAGGTTGTCGTGGACCGCGTCGTGCAGGAGCCGCTCTTCGGCGGTCTTGAACTCGGTCACGTCGGTGAGCGTGCCGACGAGCCGCACCACCTCACCGTCCGAGCCGACCACCGGGCGCGCCTTGAGCGCGAACCAGAGATAGTTGCCCTCCGGCGTGCGCAGGCGGAAGTCCTGCACCAGCCGGCCGCGGCGCTGCTCCAGCACGCTGTCGAGGGCGGCGCGGAAGCGGTCGCGATCGAGCACGTGCAGCACGTCGAGCCAGCGCGCCGCGGGACCTTCGAGCGAGCCGCGCTTGAGGCTCAGCAGATGCTCGGTCTCGGGGCTGGTGTAGATGCGGTCGGCGGAGACGTCCCAGTCCCAGATCATGTCGCCCGCGCCGGTGAGCGCGAGCGCACGGCGCTCCACGTCGGTGACGATGTTGTGGGTGATGCCGCCGGCGAATGCATGCTGCATCACCGTGAAGCCGATCAGCATGACGATCAGGACCAGGCCGCCGAGCAGCGCCGGGCCGATGATGTCGTTCTGCACCGAGCCGGTGACGGTCATGATCAGCGCGATCGCCCAGACCACGAGCAGCAGCCAGGTCGGGATCAGCAGCACGGCGCGGTCGTAGCCGTGGGTCGACAGATAGATCACGAGGCCGAAGCCCATGAAGGCGATGCAGACCAGCGACAACCGCGCGATGCCCGAGGCAATCGAGGCGTCGATCAGCGCGATCACCACCAGCGCGGCAAGGCCGGCGAGCCAGCCGAGCGTGATGTGCATGTAGCGCACGTGCCAGCGGCCGAGATTGAGATAGGCGAACAGGAACACCAGCAGCGTGCCGGCGAGGATCGCCTCGCCCGAGGCGCGCCAGATGCGCTCGGCGCCCGACGACATGTCGAACACCTTGCCCCAGAAGCCGAAGTCGATGCCGATATAGACCAGCACCGCCCAGCCCAGCGCCGCCGCGGCCGGAAACATCACGCTGCCCTTCACCACGAACAGGATGGTGAGGAACAGCGCGAGGAGACCGGCGATGCCGATGACGATGCCGAAGTAGAGCGTGAAGCTGTTGATCTTGTCCTTGTAGGCGTCCGGCTCCCACAGATAGAGCTGCGGCAGGCGGTCGGTGCGAAGCTCGGCGATGTAGGTCACGACCGTGCCGGGGTCGAGCGTGACGCGGTAGATGTCGGCGGTGGCGCTGTATTGCTGCTCGGGCCGCTCGCCGGAGCTCGGCGTGATCGTGACAATGCGGGAAAGCCCGAGGTCGGGCAGCAGCAGCCCCGAGCCGACCATGCGGTAGTGCGGCACGACGATCAGCCGGTCGATCTGCTCGTCACCGGAGTTGGCGAGCGCGAACACCGCCCAGTTGGTCGAGCCCTCGCGCGCCGGCTGCTGCATGCGGCGGACGATGCCGTCCGCGCCGGGCGCAGCCGAGACCGAGATCGAGTCGGTGTCGGTCTTCTGGAATTCGGCGACGCCGGTGAGGTCGATCGCGGTCACGTCGGTGCGCACGTTGACGGCCTCGACCGCGTGCGCGGCCGGCGCGCCGAGCAGCGCAGCCAACAGAAGGGCCGCGAACGGTATCGCGCGCCAGAAGCTCAAGCGACGCCCTCCGCGTCCCATCGGTTCGTGACCGATGCAGATTTCTGCCCAAACCAACTCATGGGCGCCGTAAAGCCCCTAGAAATATGCCGAATTCGCGGCCACCGCGACGCCCAGACCGCACTCCCCGCCCGCGCCATGAGTAGCGCTATATGCCTGAATGAGCAAGGATTTCCGCTTGGACCCGGAGCGCGCTAGCGGGCCTCCGCGGCGGTCTTTGACCCGGCCGAGATCTGGGCCAGCCGCCGGGCGCTCGCTTCCAGCGTGTGCCGCGGCAGGGCGCCGCTCGCCTCTGCCCGCAGAAGCGCATGCAGGACCGGGAAAAGCTGATCCGGGTCGTAGCTGATCAGGATCAGGTCGACGCCCGCCCCCAGTGCGGCAACGCCTGCCGCGCCAAGCCCGCCGACGCTGCGATAGGCGCCGCCCATGCTGAGATCATCCGTTACCAGGATACCGTCATGCTTCCAGTCCCGGCGCAGCAGGCCCGAGACGACGGCTGCCGAGAACGACGCCGGCCGCTCGCGGTCGAGCGCGGCGAGCCGCGCATGGGCGAGCATGGTGAACGCGGCCTTCTGCTGCAGCTGCCGGAACGGGAGCCAATCGCTTTTCACGAGCTCGTCGACCGGCGTGGACAGCATGGCGCTTTCGCGATGCGTGTCCTCGAACACGCGGCCAAGGCCCGGGAAATGCTTCAACGTGCAATGCACGCCCTGCTCCAGGAGGCCGCGGCAATATTCGCCCGCGGTGTCGGCGACGAGCTCGGGATCGGACGAGATCGCTCGCGTGCCGATCCGGGTGTAACGATCGTCGGGGTTGACCACGCCGTGGTCGAGATCGACGACCGGCGCAAAGTTGAGATTGATGCCGAGACCCGCGAGCGCGCCGCCGACATCCGCCGCATAGGTCCGTACGGCACTTCGCCGCGCCGCTGCGTCGCGATGGGGTTGGACAACGTCGCGGAGCGACGCGGGACGCGCCAACGGCGGCGACATGCGCGACACGCCGCCGCCCTCCTGGTCGGTCGCGACCAGCAGCGGCGGCAGGCCTTGCGTGACGCGGATCGCCTGCATTGCCGCGATCTCGCCGCGGATCGTCGGCGCATCCTTGCCACGGACATTGTGCGCCGTGACGAACACGCCGGCGATCGCCCTGCGCTCGATCAACTCGGCAAACGCGGCGTCGCTGCGATAGCCGACGATCAGATGGCGGCCGAGCCGCTCGAGCCGCGCCGGATCGGCGCGCAGGACCTCCTGCCGCATCCAGCGAAATTGCAGCTCGAATGTCAGGGTCAGGGCGAGCGCCAGAAACGCCACCAGCGCGGTGGCGCCGTAGACCAGCGTCGCCGGACGCCAGCGCGCGCTGATCCGCCAGGCAAGCAGCTCCGCTGCGATCAGTGCCAGCGGCAGGCCGATCGACAGGACCAGCGCCGCCGTGCGCGTGGAGGCAAACAGCGGCGAGCGCCATTGCCACGCCAGACACAAAAGCAGGATCGCCGCAGCGAACCGCACGACACCCAGCACCAGATTCAAGATCCGCAGCACGTGCGATCGGCCCGCTTCGATGAACCCGTTGAACTGGCAACGACGTCCGTGGCCGTTTTATGCCGCCGACGCGCCTGCCCGGAAGCGTCTTCAGATTGTCGACACCGGTGCCAACGCAGTTATCCGTTGCCGCAGCGCGGTGCGCCCCGGGGGCGGAGTGCCGAAAGGGCGCAGGGGCCGATGGTCGCCCTTCAACCCACGCCAGAGGACTGCGCGGCTTGCGGCACCGGCCGGGACCCGCGTGGGTCCTGAAACTCGGCTCTAAAGCGGGATGACTTTTCTTCGAATCGTCATCCCGCTTTGGCTTCTTGTTTGAGCATGATCTTTTCCGAAAACCGCTTCACACTTTTCGGGATCATGCTCTAGCGGCGCTTCTTCAGCCGCGTGTCGGCTGGCACAAGCCAACGCTTGTGCAGACTGCGTGCGAGCTTCACGTCGATCGACGGCACGATCAGCCGTTTGAAGGCAAAATCCACCTGGGCATATTCAGCCTCGCAGCCCTCGGCCCGGTCCTGCGGCAGGTATCCCTTGGACACGAAATCGGCGAACAGAACCTTGTCCGCGCCGTAAGCGAGGCACAGCACGTTGAAGAAGCGCTGCGAGGGCGTGCCGTGCTCGTCGGAAAACTTCTTCAGCGGCATCGACACCGTCGGGGACTGGACATCGCCCTTGTACTGATAGGCGTTGCCCATGATCAGGCGGCGCGCCTCGTCCTTCTCCATTTTCAGCATGATGTAGATCGAGAACTGATCGGCCGCGTCTTCCTCGCGCCCGAACAGCGGCACCTGCAGAATGTCGAACACCGCATGCCCGGCCTCATGCAAAAACACGTCGACCACGGGGCCGATCAGCGTGTCGATCGGTGCAATGCCGGCGGGCGTGGTTTCCTGCGTGGCATTCTTCCAGAGCTCGTCCAGGTATTCGTAGCAGATCGTGACGGACTCGCCGTCGTACCAGGCGTTCGACACGCCGTCGCAGCCCTGGGTCTTGACCAGCAGCCGCCGCGGCAGCCGGATCGGGCTCAGCAGCGCTTGTATCCTCTCCAGCGTCCGGCCTTCTTTCACCAGCTGCAGCACCTGACGATGCTCGGCCGACTTCGGCTCGGCGTATTCGATGTCGATGCTGTTGGTCTTGGTGGTTTTCACCGCCCTGGCGTCAGCGGAATGCAGTGCCGCAACCGTCAGCGCAATGACCGCGGCACCTATGAGGATTCTTGACATTCGGAAGCCGCCCCAAGCTGCCGCATTGGACCGCGAAAACAAGCTTGAGTGAAGCCTGCCTGCAGCCACATCGTGGCCGCGCCAATAGAACCGTTCAAGTAAACCAAGGTTTAGACGGAACGTCTTCCGGCAGCGCGCCGGCCATGCGGATGATCCGCCCGACGATCATCAGAGCTGTCATTGCCAGCGCCGGACCTAAACCGTCAGCACGATCTTGCCGATGTGCTGGCTGGTTTCCATGCGGGCCTGGGCCTCGCCGGCCCTGGCCAGAGGATAGGTCGAGTCGATCACCGGCTTGATCTTGCCGGCCGCGACCAGCGGCCACACCCGCTCCTCGATGCCGCGGGCGATGGCGGCCTTCTCGGCGACGCTGCGCGGCCGCAGCGTCGAACCGGTGTGGTGCAGGCGCTTCTGCATCAGCAGCCCGAAGTTCGCGGTCGCCTTGGGACCTGCGGTGAACGACACCTGGGCGATGACGCCCTGGTCGGCGGCAGCGGCGTAGTTGCGATCGACATAGTCGCCGCCGACGATGTCGACGATCAGGTTCGCGCCCTTGCCTTCGGTCGCGGTCCTGGTCACGGCGACGAAGTCCTCGGTCTTGTAGTTCACGGCGACGTCGGCGCCGAGCTTCCTTGCCGCCGCGCACTTGTCGTCGGAGCCAGCGGTGGTGACGACCTTGGCGCCGAACGCCTTGGCCAGCATGATCGCGGTGGTGCCGATGCCCGAGGTGCCGCCGTGCACCAGCACCCAGTCGCCGCTCTTGACGTCGGCGCGCATGAACATGTTCTGCCAGCAGGTGAAGAACGTCTCGGGGATGGCCGCGGCCTCGACCATCGACAGCTGCGGCGGCACCGGCAGCGCATGCGGCTCGTAGGCGAGGCAATATTCCGCATAGCCGCCGCCGACCACGAGCGCGCAGACCTTGTCGCCGACCTTCCAGCGCTTCACGTCCGGCCCGAGCGCGGCCACTTCGCCCGCGATCTCGAGGCCGGGAACATCCGGCGCGCCCTTCGGCGGCGGATAGGTTCCCTGGCGCTGGCGCACGTCGGGACGGTTGACGCCGGCCGCCGCCACTTTCACCAGGATCTCGCCCGGCCCCGGCTGCGGCACCGGACGCGGTTCCGGCACCAGCATCTCCGGCCCGCCGGGAGCCTTGATGGCGATCGCGGTCATGCTTGCAGGCAGCGTCATTTCGTCCTCGCGGTTTCGGGAGTTGGCGGGGTTCTAGTCCGGCCGCCGGTATGTGACAACCGGCTCGGCCGCCTCTATCTTTTTGGCAAACAGGGAGGCCGCGATGCCCGCATTCGACGAAGAAGACCGGCCGAAAAAGAAGCTCGTGCACGAGATCGGCCAGGATCTCACGCTCTTGTCGGTCGGCGAACTGACCGAGCGGATCGCGTTGCTGAAGGAGGAGATCGCGCGGCTCGAAGCGAACATGGCGAGCAAGCGCGCGTCGAAATCGGCGGCCGATCTGTTCTTCAAGAAGTAGCGCGCGCCAGAAATTTACCGCGCGTTAACCATAACCGACCATCTCGAAAGCGAGCCGACTTGTTAACTCTAAATTAAGCTTTCTCGATCATTACTCACATCTGTCCATCTTCATGGACGTGAGTGGCTCCTGTCCACTCTGTTTGACGCCTCCCTGTTATCACCTTCGAGCCGCCGGCAACGGCGGCTCCTTTTTTTGTTCCGTTTCGGGGCAAACGTGTCCGGACGGTTACCATTTTGTAAACATTGCGGCTGAACGGCTGGACAGTTTTGTCTTAACCCGATCATATCGGCACCGGGTTGGGTAAGGCGTGCCACATGAAAGAGCGTTCCGCGGACGAAGCGGCGCCGATTGTCTTCGGCGAGAAGCTGGCGAGTTCCCAGGCGTTTGCCGCGCTGTTCCGCGACGGCATGGGCCTGGTCGAGGAGACCGCGGCCTATCTCGATGGGCCGGGCCGGCAGGAATCCAAGAAGCTCGAGCGCAACGCGGCGCTGGCCTACGCCACCGAAAGCATGCGGCTGACCACGCGGCTGATGCAGCTTGCCTCATGGCTGCTGCTGCATCGCGCGGTCAAGGAAGGCGAGATGACGCTTTCCCAGGCCAACAAGGAAAAATCCAAGGTGAAGCTCGCCGCCGGCGAGCCCGGCGATCCGGAAACCATCAAGGTGCTGCCGGAGCGCCTGCGCGTGCTGATCGACCGCTCCAAGAAGCTGAACGATCAGGTTCGCCGCCTCGACGCCAACATCTACGCGCCGCCGCTCGCCCCGGACAAGCCGCAGGGCAGCAATCCGGTGGTGCGCCAGATCGGCCTGCTCAAGGCCGCCTTCGAGCAGGACGGGCACTAAAGCGGGATGACTTTTCTTCGAATCGTCATCCCGCTTTAGCTTCTTGTTTGAGCATGATCTTTTCCGAAAACCGCTTCACACTTTTCGGGATCATGCTCTAGGATCCAGGCTGCGCTCGGCTGACGACAGACGAGCGGCGCACGCGGCCGAAATCCCGCACCACCCTTCATTGCCACCGTCGGCTACCTCCGCAGCCTAAAGAATCTCCCGGCTGATGGTCGCATGTGCAGGCAAGCGCCGCGGCGGCTGGCCTCCTGTCACCGTGCGATCCTGCCGATCGGAGACGAGATGGCCGACGAACTGTCTCTCGACCAGATAGCGCGAAGGCACACCTGCGCTTGCACAGATGCCGACACCATTGGTCACGCAAGACTTGCGCTTATCCAATCCTCGATCGTCGCCCGTGAGACGTTCCCGACCTTGCGTTCCGCCGGTTTGTCCTTTGCCAGAAGCACCAGTGTCGGCACCCCCCGGACATTGAAGCGCGCCGCGATGCTTTCGGACGCGTCGACATTCACTTTGACCAGCCCGAATTCTTGCCCGTTCGCGGCCTCGATCTCCTCCAGAATAGGAGCCAGGGCCTGGCACGGCTTGCACCACGGCGCCCAGAAGTCCACCAGGACCGGCGTCGTATCCTCGGCGATCACCTGATCGGAATTGGTATCGTCCGCAATTTTTGCCACTGTGCATTCTCCTTTACGTTGGATCGTCGCGGGCGGCTCAGGCCGCATTTGCCGCGCGACGGCGGCAGGAACCCCGAGGTGTCGCCCGGGAGGCAACACCCTGCTGGAATGGACGGCTCAAGACGTCATCCGTGCGCCAGGTGCCGCTCGGCTTCCAGCGCGCTCATGCAACCGGAGCCTGCCGCCGTCACCGCCTGCCGGAAAATCTTGTCCTGAACATCGCCAGCCGCAAACACCCCAGGAACACTGGTTTGTGTGCTGCCGGGTGTGGTCAGAATGTAGCGCTCCTTGTCCATCGCGAGCTTGCCTTCGAACAACGATGTATTCGGCGTATGCCCGATGGCGACGAATACGCCATCGACCGATATCTGCGACATCTTCTGCGTCACGGTGTCCCTGAGGCGCACCCGGGTAACGGCAAGCGGGTCGGCGCTGCCGGAAATCTCATCCACCGCGGAATTCCAGATCACTTCGATCTTGGGGTGCGCGAACAACCGCTGCTGCGTCGTTTCCTCTGCGTTGAATCACGAACCAAGAACTGATCGGCGTTACGAGCCTTGCGAAGCTGTCTGCGAGGCGTCGCCATTCTTCTTGTTGGCGCGTTTCGGCTTCGCGCTTTCGACGGAATTTTCAGGTTTTGCGGCGGTCAGGCGCTGCAAGGTCGCCATCAGCTGCTCGCCCGCACGGCGGATGTGATTGACGAAAGCCTTCTCCGCCCGTTCGGGGTCCCGGGTGCGAAGCACTGCGACCAGCGCCTCGTGGGTATCGTCCGGCAATTCCGCCGAGTAAGAGGCGGCCCCGTGGATGCGGATGTAAGGCGTGAGCATTTCCCGCAGCTGCGTCACTTCCCTGCGCACGCGTGAGAGGCCGGACCGCTCCACGACCAGATCGTGAAACGCCTCGTGTCGTTTCGCATACCCATCAAGATCCGCGAGCCGACGTATGATTTCGGCCAGCGTTTCCAGCTCTATGAAATCTGCCTCGGTCAGACGCTCGACGGCGCAGCGCGCAGCGAAACCCTCCAGCAAAGCGCGCATCTCGAAAATCTCATGGATTTCCGAGACGGTGAAATTCGGCACAACGACCCGGCGGTTCGGCAGCGCCACCAGAAGGCCGACGGACTGCAGCCTCTGCAAGGCATCCCGCACCGGGATTCGGCTGACGTTCAGAGCCGCGGCGATTTCCGCCTGATTGATCGGGGTCTGCGCCTTGATCGCGCCGGACAGAATTTCATGGCGCAGATGCTGGAAGACAATCTCTTCGGCGCTCCGAAATTCGCGATCCATCTCTTGTCCAGTCCGACCTTGTCTCGGCGCAACTAAGCATCGGAGTTCGAATATCTGTCAATCGATATTCATGTATACATTATCGCATGTCCGGGTGCGGCACCTGATGAGAGCCATTAAGCTATTGATTATATTTGTTATTCCACTTCGAGGCGGCTTGACGGGCACGATGAGGGGCCCTGGCTTGTCCGGGACAGTTTCACGTGTTCGTCTGCGAGGAGCCTGATCACAATCTCTGGTGGCGCTTGCCAAGGCGCACCTCGCGACGCTTTCAATCAAAGTGCGGGCGACGCAGCCGATCGCCTGAGCCTTCTGCGGCATGAAAGCCGCAGGGCGTGGGGTTGATTGAGGGACACCCGCGCGAGAAATCGTGGCCGCTCAATTGAGGCAAACCTCAACGCAACCCAGCGAAAACGTCCGACTTGTCTGACCTGACCTGGCTTTCCTGGACCAAGCAATTTGAGGCCCGCCGGGACGCCGGGATTTCGCAATAGGGTGACTGCCGCTGGCGGAAAGAATACGGCGGCTTTGAAATCGATCAGGCGAAGCGAATGAAAGACCTGGAGCGCCAGTCTAGCCGCTCAGGCGACAACCAAACGAAAACCCCCGCTTGCGCGGGGGGAGTTGCTTGCACGGAGTTCCCGCGAATTACTTCTTGCTGCTGATGCCGAGGCCCGCGAACTTCTTCTGGAAGCGCGACAGACGGCCGCCACGGTCCATGAGCTGCTGCTGGCCGCCGGTCCAGGCCGGGTGCGACTTGGGGTCGATGTCGAGATGCAGCACGTCGCCCTTCTTGCCCCAGGTGGTGCGGGTGGTGAATTCGCTGCCGTCGGTCATCTTGACCGTGATGGTGTGGTAATCCGGGTGCATATCGGGCTTCATATTCGACGTCCTGCGGCGCGTGCCGCGGTTGGAATGCGGTCGGAATTTGGCTGAATTTGCGCGGTTCTATACAGGACAGGGCCTGAGGCCACAAGCCCGGATGGCCGCCCAGGGCGGCGGCCGGCAGCCGGGTTGCAATCCGCGGCTCGCAGGGGCACAGCAGGGCGCGAAAACCGCCGAATTCCGGGACAAAACTCGCGTATGAACGACATGTCCGGCAGCGTTCCAGCCCAGGCCGCAGGCCAAGTTGCGCCGCCCGCGCCGCCGGACGCCGCTGCCGTCGCCCGCCGCAAGCCCAAGCTGAAACCGCTCCGGCTGCTCGTTCCCTATGTGATGCGCTACCGCGGCCGTGCCGCGGCCGCACTGGTCGCGCTCCTGACCGCGTCGATTGCGACCCTGGTCGTGCCGGTCGCGGTGCGCCGCATGATCGACTTCGGGTTCAACGAAGAGCGCATCGGACTGATCGACCAGTATTTCGGCGTGATGCTCCTGGTCGTTGCCATCCTCGCGATCGCCAGCGCCTCCCGCTACTACCTCGTGACCAGCATCGGCGAGCGCGTGGTGGCCGACCTGCGGAGCGCCGTGTTTGCGCATCTCGCCACGCTGTCGGCGTCGTTCTTCGACACGGCCAAGACCGGCGAGCTGACCTCGCGGCTCACCGCCGACACCACGCAGATCAAGTCCGCGGTCGGATCGTCGGTGTCGGTTGCGCTCCGCAACCTCGTGCTGTTCATAGGCTCCGCGACGATGATGGTGATCACGAGCCCGAAGCTCTCCGGGTTCGTGCTTGGCGCCATTCCGGTGATCGTGCTGCCGCTGGTCGCGTTCGGCCGTTCGGTGCGGCGACGCTCGCGCACCGCGCAAGACACGCTGGCCGACGCCTCGGCCTATGCGTCGGAGCTGATCGGCGCGATCCGCACGCTGCAAGCGTTCACCAACGAGCCGGCGGCCGCCGCGCGGTTCTCCGGCGCGGTCGAGCGCGCCTACGCAGCCGCATTGCAATCGATCAAGGCGCGCGCCGTTCTTACCGCAGTGATCATCTTTCTCGCCTCGGCGAGCGTCGTGACGATCCTTTGGGTCGGCGCGCAGGACGTCATTGCCGGCCACATCAGCCCGGGCACGCTCGGCCAGTTCGTGCTGTTTGCGGTGTTCGCGGCAAGCGGAATGGGCCAGCTGAGCGAAGTCTGGGGCGAGCTGTCGCAGGCCGCGGGATCGGCGGAACGGCTCGCCGAATTGCTCGCGGTCGCGCCGGAGATGCGCGCGCCCGCCCAGCCTGTGCCGCTCGCGCAGCGGCCGCGCGCCGAAGTCGCGTTCGACAATGTCCGCTTCGCCTATCCGGCGCGGCCGGATGCCGATGTGCTCGACGGCGTGTCGTTCCACATCAAGCCGGGCGAGAAGGTGGCGATCGTCGGCCCCTCGGGCGCGGGAAAGAGCACGATCTTCCATCTGATCCTGCGGTTCTACGATCCGAAGTCGGGGGCTGTGACCTTCGACGGCGTGCGGCTGCCCGATGCCGATCCGGCGGAGCTGCGCCGCCACATCGCGCTGGTGCCGCAGGACAGCGCGATCTTCGCCATGAGCGTGCGCGACAACATCCGCTTCGGCCGGATCGATGCGACCGACGCGGAGATCGAGCGCGCGGCCGAGGATGCGGCGGCCGCAAGCTTCATCCGCCTCCTGCCGCAAGGCTACGACACGCCGGTCGGCGAGCGCGGCGTGACGCTGTCGGGCGGTCAGCGCCAGCGCATCGCCATCGCACGGGCGATTCTCAAAGGGGCGCCGCTCCTGCTGCTCGACGAGGCCACCTCCTCGCTCGACGCCGAAAGCGAACAACTGGTGCAGGCGGCGCTCGCCCGACTGATGCAGGACCGCACCACGCTCGTCATCGCGCACCGCCTTGCGACGGTGCTGTCCTGCGACCGCATCCTGGTGCTGGATCAGGGGCGGATCGTCGAGCAGGGCAGCCACGACAGCCTGGTGAAGCTCGGCGGCCTCTATGCGCGCCTCGCCACGCTGCAGTTCAACGCGGCCTGACGCTATTTCCTTTCAGGCTCGGCCATCAGCCTGGCGGTGAGCAGCGCATAGGCGTGGCTCAGCTCGGCAAGCGCATCGTCGATGACCTTCCGCCGCCGCTCCAGCCGCTCGACCAGCGCCATGCAGACCTCCTGCCCGGCCTTGAAATTTTGCGGGGAGACGTCCTCGTCGGCTGCATCGAGGATGGCCGAGATGTCGCCCAGCGTCAGGCCGGCCTTGCGGCATTTGACGATGAAGGCGATCCGCTCGCAATCGGCCCAGCCGTAGACCGGAACGCCGTCCTGCACCTGCCTCCGGTGGATCAGGCCGCGCAGCTCGTAGTAGCGCAGGGTCAGTTGCGAAACGACGAACATCTCCGAAACATTCCGCAGCGACAGCACGCAGTCCATCTGCGGGCTCGGCCGGTCGCTCCCGGTGTCGTCGAGCCAAACCACATCCCCCGCCTTGACCGTACGATTTTCGCAATTCGACATCTCTCGCCCTCAACGGCGCGGCACGACCGGAGAATGTGACCCTAGGGTGCTTCGGGATTCTTCGTCGGAGCGCGCGCCAATCAATGAAATGTGCACGCTTCCGAAGGGGCTGACCGTCTGCGTTTGCGCATGTCCTTTTCGGAAAACCGGTACCCCCCCGCATCAAGTGCGGGGCAGGCTTTTTCCGGGACATGCGCTGGACCACTCAGCCTGTAAGCGCACCGGCCGCCGTTTGGCGCCGGCGGCTGCTGTGTGGCCGGAAACCGGCGGCGCGATAAGCAATTTGCAGTTAAGCGCCGCTATGCAGAAAAAATAATCCAGCAAAAACAATCATATTCCAGCAAGCCAAGGCGGGATTGGAACCCGGCTCAGGAGCCGTCCGGCAGGCCCGCGGCGACCAGTCCCTTGGCCAGACGGTCGACAATGGCGCGAGCCGGGATGATTCGGGACAGCTCCTGCCGCGGATTCCTGAGCCAACCGGGATCGAGGGCGCGCAGGCGGTCGGCGGCGCGCCTGGCATCGTCCGGCTTGCCCGCCTCATAGGCGGCGAGAAGCTGGGCAACCAGCCCCAAAGGCGTGTTGCCGTCGGGAATGCTGCCCGCGTAGCGGACCGCTCCGGCGCTGTCGCCGGTCATGGTGCTGCCGATGAACAGATAGACGTAGTGCCAGGACGGGCGGACCGCGCCGCCGGCTCCGGCCTCGCGCAGCATGGCCATGCCCTGCTCGATCTGGCCCGCCATGATCAGCCGGCCGCCGTACTCGCCGAGCGCCAGCATGTCGAACTTGTTGAGCGAGACCATCTTGCGGCCGGCCTCGAGCGCCGCCGCCGTGTCGCGCCGGTTCGCCTGCACGATCATCAGCGCGAGATAGCCGCGCGCGCTTTCCGGATTGAGCAGGATGCCTTGCCGCGCCGCGCGCAAGGCGCGCTCGAGCGGCGGATCCTCGGGCCGAAGATCGTAGGCAAGCTGGAATTCACGGTTGTAGAGCATCGCCAGGAACGTAAAGCCCAGCGCAAAGCTCGGATCATGGGCCGTGAGATTCTCGAGGCAGGCGCGGGCCGCGTTGTGCAGCTGCCGATCGGCCTTCTGCATCGAATCGGCGGCCTCCAGCACGCAACGATAGCGGGGGTCGCCCACGTTCGATGCAAGCTGATGGGCCCGATCGCGCGAGCGGATCACACCATAGGACTGCAGCAGCGAATTGGTGAGCGTAACGACGACCGAATCCTCGGTCAGCCCCGTGCCGCCCGGCGGATGGATCTGCTCGAAGGTGCGCGACCACACCAGCTTTCCTTCGGCGACGCTCGCAAGGGTGAACCAGGCGTTGGCGGCGTCGCCGCCGGCATACTCCAGCGAGCCGGACAGAACGTAGTCGCTGCGCGGGGCGGGCCGCGCGGCTGTCGCCGCCGTCGCGCCCGCGAGCGCCGACGCGACGTTGATCGTGTCGAAACGCGCGAACGCATCGCCGATCTTGGCGCGCAATCGCTCGGCCGCGACCGGGTGCGACGGCGATGGGGCGCCGATCACATGAATCGGCTCGATCAGCACGACCGGCATGCCATTGCCCGGCGACAGCGCGGCGCTGCGGTGCGCGTCGCCGTCTCCCGCAGCGGCGATGGCCGCGCTGGTGTCGGCATGCCGGCCAAGATAGAGCCCGCTGGCAAGCGCCGCCGCGACGAAAGCCGCAGCGGCGGTGAGCACGGCCAGCATCGGCGGCTGAAGCAGACGTTTCGGCCAAGAAGACTTAGACCAAGACTTGGACCCGGACTTGGACCCGGACTTGGACCAGGACCAAGACTCAGACCAAGACTTGGGTCCTGACTCGGCTTCACCGATCAGCGACGTGGCGGGCTCGGCAAACTCGCGGTGGCGGAACGTCGGCACGTAGGAGCCGCGCGGCAGATCGATGACGACCGCATCGTCCCGGCCGGGCCCCGCGTAATAGCGCTCGATCGCGCGGCGCAACCGCGTTGCCTCGACGCGGACGATCGGATCGACCTGCGGATCGAAGCTGGTATCGCGGCGCAGCACCTCGACGCCGATGGTGTAGGCCTTGATGCGGTCGCCCTTGCCGTGCAGCACCGCCTCGGTCACGAAACGCAGGAACGCGCCGAGCTGCGGCGAGCGGCTGAACACGTCGCTCAACAGCATGTGATCCAGCGCAGCCCTGATCTCGTCAGGCGAAGGCGCAGATTCGGACGCGCTGTCGATGGCCTGGGCCATGGCGTTCATGCCGGATTTCGCTCGGTCGCTGATCGAAGGTGAGCCCAACACCCGCGGACGGCTGCTCCGTCGTCGCTTGATCCATTCAACTGGGAAGGATGCTGGCGGCGATCACGTAATCGCTGATTGCGCGGTCAGCAAGTGGTTTTACAACTTTGGTCGAACGCGGTGCCCGGCCGGGCGATTGTGACAATCGCCCCTGCCGCAAAATGCCCATGGTTGAAACGGCTTACAGCTCCTTGCCGAGCCAGCGGTCCAGTGAATAAGGCCCGCCGCCGCGCAGCGCGATGGCGAACGAGACCGCGCCCCACAGCAGGACATACTCGTAGCCACGGTTGAGCCAAGCGAAGCCGTTGTTCCAATAGAGACCGGTGATGATCGCCATCTCGATGGCGGCGGCGGCGGCCCAGAAGCGCGTGAACAAGCCTAAGATCAGCGCAATGCCGCCGACGAATTCGATGGCAAGCGCGCCCCAGACCCAGAGGATCGCGGGCTCAAACCCCATATCCGAGAAGCCCTTGAGGTAGGCGGACGGTCCGCGCGTCACCTTGCCCCAGCCGTGGATCAGCAGATTCCAGCCGCAGGCGACGCGGACCACCGGCCAGGCGAGCGGAATGGCGACGTTGTCGTAGAACGAGCGCAGCGACGGCAGCAGCAGTTTCGGTTCGGCCTGTGTGTCGGCCATGACGGTCCCTCCCCCGAGTTGAATTTTTCTTGGTGTCGGCTTGCTCGAGCCGTTCCCGTTCCTGCGGAATCGGGAACGGCTCTAGATTCTTTATTTGATCGCATTTTCCACGGCGAACCGCTGCACACCCCGGATCAAGTCCGGGGCAGGCTTTCGCCGGAAAATGCTCTTGCTAGCGCCGCGCCAGCATACGGTCGAGCGCGTAGCGGCCCGCACCGGTGATGAACAGGAACAGAAGGCCGCCCTTCATCGCCATGTTCTTCCAGAAATGACTGTTCTGGTTGGCCTGCTGCGCCTCCGGATAGGTCCAGTAGCGGTGCGAGCTGAAGGTCGCGATGATGACGAACAGGAGCATCACCAGCGACGCGTAGCGCGTGGCAAGCCCAAGCAGGAGACAGATGCCGCCGATGAACTCCACCGGCGGCGCGACATAGCCGAGAAATTCCGGCAGGTCGCGGCGCGGCATGGTCTTCACGAAGCCCGGAATGTCCATCAGCTTGCGCCAGCCGCTGGAGATGAAAATCCAGCCCATCAGCACGCGACCGGCCAGCAGCAGAAAGTCCTGCCATTGCGCCGCGATCCAGTCGGTGTGACCGAGATAGCTCGGCGAATTCTGCGTGTCTTGCAGTGACATGAGATCCTCCCCGGTTGAACCATGTTACGGCACGATGCCGACAGGCTTGGCGCCCCCTGCGCCCGCTTGCGATTGATCGCCTAAGTTCCGACGCCCTTCGCCTTCATGGCGCTGCCGATCTCGTCGAGGATCGCCGGATCGTCGATCGTGGCGGGCATCGACCACGGCTCCTGGTCGGCCATCTTCTTGATGGTGCCGCGCAGGATCTTGCCGGAGCGCGTTTTCGGCAGACGATTGACGATGATGGCGAGACGGAACGAGGCCACCGGGCCGATCTTGTCGCGGACCAGCGCGACGCATTCGCTCTCGATCTCGGCCGGCGGACGGTTGACGCCGGCCTTCAGCACGATGAAGCCGCACGGCACCTCGCCTTTCAGCTCGTCCTTGATGCCGAGCACGGCGCATTCGGCGACGTCCCTGTGGCCCGCCAGCACCTCCTCCATGCCGCCGGTCGAAAGCCTGTGACCCGCGACGTTGATGATGTCGTCGGTGCGGCCCATCACGTAGACGTAGCCTTCGTCGTCGATGTAGCCCGCATCGGCCGTCTTGTAGTAGCCGGGAAACTCGGCGAGATAGCTCTCCTTCATGCGCTCGTCGTTCTGCCACAGCGTCGGCAGCGATGACGGCGGCAGCGGCAGCCTGACGACGATCGAGCCCATGGTGCCGCGCGGCACCTCCTTGCAGGCTTCGTCGACCACGCGGATGTCGTAGCCCGGCATCGCCACGGTGGGCGAGCCGCGCTTCACCGGAAGCTGACCCAGGCCCACCGGATTGCCGGCGATGCACCAGCCGGTCTCGGTCTGCCACCAGTGATCGATCACCGGCTTATGCAACAGGTTCTCGGCCCAGATGATGGTGTCGGGATCGGCGCGTTCGCCGGCGAGGAACAGCGTGCGGAATTTCGCGAAGTCGTATTGGGCGAACAGCTTGCCCTGCGGGTCTTCCTTTTTGATGGCGCGGAACGCGGTCGGCGCGGTGAACATCGCGACCGCGCCGTGCTCGGCGATGACGCGCCAGAACGCACCGGCGTCCGGCGTGCCGACCGGCTTGCCTTCGTAGAGGATGGTGGTCGCGCCGTGCAAAAGCGGCGCATAGACGATGTAGCTGTGGCCGACCACCCAGCCGATGTCGGAAGCGGCCCACCACACCTCGCCGGGCTCGACGCCGTAGAGGTTCTTCATCGACCATTTCAGCGCGACCATGTGGCCGCCGTTGTCGCGCACCACCCCCTTGGGGATTCCGGTCGTGCCCGAGGTGTAGAGAATGTAGAGCGGATCGGTCGCCTTCATCGCCACCGGCTCGAGCACGTTGTGCGCCCAGACCAGGGCGTGGTCCCAGGTCTCCTGCCAGTCGTGATCGCGGCCTGGGGTCATCTCGGCCTTGGCCTGCGGCCGCTGCAGGATCATGCAGGCGGAAGGCTTGTGCCTGGCAAGCCTGATCGCCTCGTCGAGCAGCGGCTTGTAGGGAATGACGCGCGCGACCTCGATGCCGCAGCTTGCCGAAAGGATGACCTTGGGCGTGCAGTCGTCGATGCGGGTGGCGAGCTCCTTCGGCGCAAACCCGCCGAACACCACGGAATGGATCGCGCCCAGCCGGGCGCAGGCGAGCATCGCGACCAGCGCCTCCGGCACCATCGGCATGTAGAGGATGACGCGGTCGCCCTTCTCGACGCCGAAGTTGTGCTTGAGAATGCCGGCCAGGAGCTCGGTCTTGGTCTGCAGCGCCGCGTAGGTGATGGTCTGCTTGGTGTTGGTAACGGGCGAGTCGTAGATGATGGCGGCCTGCTCGCCGCGACCGGCTTCGACGTGACGGTCGACCGCGTTGTAGCAGGTGTTGCAGACGCCGTCGGGGAACCAGTGGCCGTAGACGCCGGCGCCCGCATCGAACACGGTCTTCGGCTTCACGATCCAGTCGATCTCGGCCGCGGCGTCGCCCCAGAAGCCGTGCGGGTCGCGCAGCCAGCGCGCATAGACGTCGTGATAACGGCTGATTTTAGCGTCCATAGCGTTTCTCCCGCCGCAATTGTCGCCCGGCGCATGCGTTTTGCAAGCCTATGGCACAAGCCGCGGCATTGCGCTCTATATGCGTCTCGTCCGTTCCCTCGTTCCGCCGGGCTGCCTTGGATCTTCTGACAAATCCCGCCTTCATGGCGGCTGCCATCATCGGCGTGTGCCTGCTCGGCGTGTCCAAGGGCGGCTTCCTCGGCCTGGGCGTCATGGCGCTGCCGCTGATGTCGCTGTTCGTGCCGCCGCTGCAGGCTGCGGCCATCATCCTGCCCACCGTGATCGCGCAGGACACGCTCACGCTGTGGGTGTACCGGCACCACCGCAGCGCCTGGAACCTGAAGGTGATGCTGCCGTCGATGGTCGCGGGCATGTTTCTGGCCTGGCTGCTCGCGGCCTCGCTCACCGCGGTGCATATCCGGCTGCTGCTCGGCGCGCTCGCATCGCTGTTCGTGCTGCGCCACTGGCTGGGTTCGCGCTTCGAGCGCCACATGCCGAAGCCCAGCGTCACGACCGGAATCATCTTCGGCATGACCGGCGGAGCGACGACCATGCTCGCCAATGCGGGCGGCCCGGCGTGGCAGATTCACCTGCTGCCGCAGCGGCTCGACAAGCTGACCTTCATGGGCACGGTCAGCATCATGTTTGCGACCAGCAACCTGGTGAAGATTCCGGGCTTCGCGACGCTCGGATACGTCACCGCCGAGAACATGCTGGTGGGCGCCGTGTTGCTGCCGGTCGCGCTGCTGTCGAACTTCGCGGGCATCTGGCTGGTCCGGCGCGTCTCGACCGAGATGTTCTACCGGATCGCCTATCTGCTGATGTTCGTGATCGCGATCGAACTGATGCGAAGCGCCATCGTCGAACTGTGGTGGGGCTAGCTCTCTCCGCCGCCATTGCGAGGCCGGCCGAAGGCCGGAGCCCGGAATCCAGAGCCTGGCATTGAGCTTCTCCTGCCGCTCTGGATTCCGGGTGACGGTGGTTAGTTATGCGGGAAAACGGGTGGCTTTTGCGGCACGGCTCCGCTTTAAGTCGGCCGCCGGCCGACGCCAAAGCCCCATGACCATCATCACCGATCCGCTGTTCTACCTCGTCGCCATTCCGGCGGTGGTGTGCCTCGGCCTCTCCAAGGGCGGCTTCACCGGCATCGGCATGATCGCGACGCCGCTGCTCGCGCTGATCATGCCGCCCCTGGAAGCAGCAGCCCTGCTGTTGCCGATCCTGCTGGTGCAGGACGCATTCTCCGTATGGATCTATCGCCGCACCTGGGACCCGTGGATCCTCAAGGTCATGCTGCCGGGCTGCGTGATCGGCGTGGGCGCGGCCTGGCTGCTGGCGGCCTATGTTTCGGAGGCGGCGATCCGGCTGCTGGTTGGTCTGATCGCGCTCGGGCTGGTCGCCTATCTCGCGCTGCGCCACCTGCTGCCAAAAGTGTCCGGACGGCCCCGCGCGCCGGCCGGCACGTTCTGGGGCGCCATGGCGGGCTTCACCACCACGCTGATCCAGATCGGCGCGCCACCCTATTTCGTGTTCGTGCTGCCGCAGCGGCTCGAAAAGCTGATGTTCGCCGGCACCACGGTGATGTTCTTCGCCGCCGCCAACGCGATGAAGATCGCGCCCTATTTCGCGCTCGGCCAGTTCTCGACCGCAGGGCTTACGACCTCGGCGCTGCTGTTTCCGCTCGCCATCGCCAGCAATTACCTCGGCGTCTGGCTGGTGCGGGTGACGCCGGAAAACCTGTTCTATCGGGCGACCGAGGTGATCGTGTTCCTGCTCGGTTGCGAACTGACCCGGCAGGGCATCGTCGGCCTGCTCGGGTAGCCGTCATGCAGACTTCAATCCGGCGGCGTATGCTCGCCCGATGGCGAGGACGCGGACAATCATTCTGACCGCATGCGCCGCGGGGTGGCTCGCCACCGTCGCGCCCGGCCACGCGTTCGATCTTCAGGGCCACCGGGGCGCGCGCGGCCTGCTGCCGGAGAATACGCTTGCAGGCTTCGCCGCGGCGCTCTCGATCGGCGTGACGACGCTCGAGCTCGATCTCGGAGTGACCAGGGACGGCGTGGTCGTGGTCAGCCATGACAGCCGCCTCAATCCTGATCATACGCGCGGCCCGGATGGCCAGTTTCTGAACGGGGCTGGACCCGCGATCCGCGCGCTGACGCTCGCCGAGCTCAAGCGGTACGACGTCGGGCGCCTGAAGCCCGGAACCAGGTATGGCGCAAGCCTGCCCGAGCAGCGTCCGGCCGATGGTGCGACGGTCCCCACGCTCGCCGAGGTGTTCGATCTGGTGAGAGGGGCCAAAGCCGATCACATCCGGTTCAACATCGAAACCAAGATCACCCCGGAGTCAGGCGCCGCGGTCGCCGACCCGGAAACATTCGCAGCCGCCGTCGTTCGCGAGGTGCGCGAGGCCGGCCTGCAGGCCCGCGTTTCCGTCCAGTCCTTCGACTGGCGGACGCTCGCCGCCGTCAGCCGCATCGCTCCGGAGATCGCCCGCTCCTGCATCACCGTCGAACGGCAATGGCGCGACAACCTGCAACGCGGCGGACGCGGCGCGTCGCCCTGGACCGCGGGTCTCGACATCGACGACTTCGAAGGCTCGGCGCCGCGGCTGGTGAAGGCCGCGGGCTGCGCAATCTGGTCGCCGATGTTCCAGGATCTTTCGCCCACCGAACTGGCCGAGGCGAAGGCGATCGGGCTCAAGGTCGTGCCCTGGACCGTGAACGAGCGGCCGCAGATGGAGCGGCTGATCCGGGCGGGCGTCGACGGCATCATCAGCGACTACCCGAACCGGCTGCGGGCGGCGATGCAGGCGGCGGGCCTGCCGCTGCCGCCGCAGGTCTCGGTCGGCGACGCCGGCCGGCCCGAAACCTCGGGCCACACGCCGCGGCACCGATCGCGCTGACGCTCCCGGACGTTGCACCGGAAGCCCTGTTTTCCGCGATTTCCGCGCTTTGAACCTGCCCTGGCGCGGTTCGACCAATCCGAAACGCTGGAACCTTCCGCCACGCGGGTGCCACCATGATCGCGCTGAAAACACTCGCAGCCGTGCTCTCTCTCTCTCTCTCTCTCTCTCTCTCTCTCTCTCCTGGGCTATGAGATTCAGGTCTACGCGGTCGACCGGCAGGACTTGCTGGACTGCCATCAGGCCGAGCACGAGCGCAGGATGACGGCCTGCACACGGATCGCCGAAAGCAAGAACGTGTGGCGGGAAACCCGCTCCTTTGCGCTGTCGGAGCGCGGGCTCGCCCGGGAGGCGAAGCAGGATTTCGAAGGCGCGCTCAAGGACTATTCCGAGGGATTCGAATCGCGCCGGACTACGCCTGGACCTATTACAACCGCGCACGGCTCTACCAGCGGGCATCTGCATTCGATCAGTCGATCGCCGACTTCGATGCCGCGATCCGTCTCGAACCGGCGACCGCGCTGCACTTCGCCATGCGGGGCCTGAGCCACCACTTGAACGGCAACGATACGCGCGCGACAGCGGACTTCAAGCAGGCCATTCGCCTCAAACCTGAAATGACCGACAGCTATCTCCATCGCGGCCAGATGCGCCTCACCGCAGGCGATCACGACGGCGCCATCACGGACTTCACCAACGCAATCCACTTCGACCCGAAAGAGCCTCGTGCCTATGCCGGACGAGCGGAGGCCTACCAGGGCAACGGCGAGCACGAGCGCGCCATCGCCGATGCCGGCGACCTGGTCCGCCTCCATCCCACGTCCGCCTGGGCCCACGCCCTGCGTGCCACCTCGTATCGCGCCACCGGCGACCTCGATGCGGCGATCGCCGACTACAGCGAGACGTTGCGCATCGATGCCGATTTCTTCCCCATTCACTACGAGCGCGGCATTCTTTATCGGATGAAGGGCGACTGCGAGCTGCGGGCGCTTGGCGCCGAGCCCGGCCAGGGTGGCGTGCTCGATCTGCTGAAGTAGGCGGCACCCCGCCGACTATCGCGGCGATACGTTGATCACCACCGGCTCCCTTCGGTAACCTTGCACCGAAGGAACGCCACGATGACCCATTCGCCCTATACGACCGGCCTCGGCCGAAATCCTGCGAACTTCCAGCCGCTGACGCCGTTGACGCTGCTGGAGCGCGCGGCGTCCGTGTTCCCGGATCACCCCGCGGTGGTGCACGGGCCGCTGCGCCGGACCTACCGCGAGCTTTACGCACGGACGCGGCAGCTCGCCTCGGCACTGGCAAAGCGCGGCATCGGCAAAGGAGATACGGTTTCGGCCGTTCTGCCCAACACGCCGGCGATGCTCGAATGCCACTACGGCGTGCCGATGGCGGGCGCCGTCCTCAACACCATCAACACGCGCCTCGATGCGGCGATCATCGCCTTTCAGCTCGACCACGGCGAATGCAAGGTCGTCATCACCGACCGTGAATATTCAAAGGTCGTGAAGGAGGCGCTGTCGCTCTGCAAGGCGAAGCCGCTGGTGATCGACTACGACGATCCGGAATATTCCGGCGCGGGCGAACGGCTCGGCGGCATCGACTACGAGGCGTTCGTCGCTTCCGGCGATCCGGATTTCGCCTGGGCCATGCCGGACGACGAATGGGACGCGATCGCCCTCAACTACACCTCGGGCACCACCGGCGATCCCAAGGGCGTGGTCTATCATCACCGCGGCGCCTACCTGCTCGCGATCGGCAACGTGCTGACCGGCGCGATGGGCCGGCATCCGGTCTATCTCTGGACGCTGCCGATGTTCCACTGCAACGGCTGGTGCTTTCCGTGGACGCTGTCGGTCGTCGCCGGCACGCATGTGTGCCTGCGCCAGGTGCGCGCCAAGGCGATGTACGACCTGATCGCCGCCCACAAGGTGACCCATCTCTGCGGCGCGCCGATCGTGATGTCGACGCTGCTGAATGCGCCGGCGGACGAGCGCAAGCCTTTGCCGCACCAGGTCGAGTTTTTCACCGCGGCAGCCCCGCCCCCGGAGGCGGTGCTCGCGGCGATGAAGGAGGCAGGCTTCAATGTCACGCACGTCTATGGCCTGACCGAGACCTACGGGCCCGCGACGACGAACGAATGGCATGCCGCCTGGGACCAGCTCCCTGCCGCCGAGCAGGCGGCGAAGAAGGCGCGGCAGGGCGTGCGCTACGTGCCGCTCGAAGCACTCAACGTGCTCGATCCCGAGACGATGCAGCCGGTGCCGCGCGACGGCGAGACGCTCGGCGAGGTGATGTTCCGCGGCAACGTGGTGATGAAGGGCTATCTCAAGAATAAAGCATCGACCGACAAGGCGTTCGAGGGCGGCTGGTTTCACTCGGGCGATCTCGGCGTGATGCACCCGGACGGCTACGTGCAGCTCAAGGACCGCTCGAAGGACATCATCATCTCCGGCGGCGAGAACATCTCGTCGATCGAAGTCGAGGACGCGCTCTACAAGCATCCGGCGGTGCAGGCCGCGGCGGTGGTGGCGAAGCCCGACGAGAAGTGGGGCGAGACGCCGTGCGCGTTCGTCGAGCTCAAGCCTGGCAAGGAGGCGACCACCGAGGAGCTGGTCGCATGGTGCAAGAACAATCTCGCCGGCTACAAGGTGCCGCGCCATGTGGTCTTTGCGGAACTGCCGAAGACCAGCACGGGGAAGATCCAGAAATTCAAATTGCGCGAGATGGCGAAAGGTGTTTGAGGCCTGTGAGCATGCAATTCGAAGCTCGTGTTCGGGTAGTCACTGCGCATCGTCATTCGAAATGTTCTTACGAAAACAAACGCCCGGCTTCTGGTTTGGAGTTCTGCGTCCGGAAGTCAAAAAATAGCTACGGACTTGGCACTGGCAAACTCAAAACGGCAGCCGACAGCGTAAGTCTTTGGTGCGTCACGCCGCCTCTTCCATCACTCCGACCACGAGCCGCTTGCCGAGCGCACGCAGCGTAGCCGTCAGCGCCGGCAGCTTGGTCGGATGCTTCGGGTCGAGAATACGACGGACCTCCTTCTCATCCTTGCCGATGCGGCGCGCTAAGTCGCTCTTGGTGATGCCTGCGACGGCAAACGCTTCCAGCACCGCCAGCTTCGCGGCCACATCCGGTGCGACCGCGATCTCGACCAGCTTGCGGCCCTTTGTGCGCGGCTTCGGCAGCGGAAGTCCACGGACAGGATAGGTCAGAAGCGCGAGGCTCAGAGCTTCCTCGGCCATGGTGCGGGCGTCGGCCATGTCCCGGCCTTCGGTGATTGCCTCAGGCACATCCGGAAAGCTCACCACGATGCCGCGCCGCGAGCCGCGCTCGAATTCCGCGCGATAGACATAGGATCGCATGTCAGCCTCCTCATCTGCGGGCATGTGCGCCCCATGGCCTCAATCCTCGAGACCCAACTGCTTTCTGATCTTCCGCGCCGTTTTCGGATCGATCTCTCGCGACGGCACGGTGGTCAGGCGATCGCCGACGAACACCATCATGTGCCCGCCCTTGCCGCGCCATTTCTCTGCGCGGAACGATAATCCCTTACGCCGGGCCTCCTCCCGCAACTCGGCAATGAATTTGTCGCGCTTGTTCATTGCCCATGAGCCGCCCAGGACACTTGCATTTTCGGACATAAATGTCCGAAAAGTCAAGATTTTATGGACAGGTATGTCGAAGCTTGTCGACGCCAGCAGACGTCGCTCGTTCGCTTGTGAGCGAACTCGGGCTGCAAGGAAGGGCCGTCATGTGGCTCTGGATTCCGGGCTCGGCCCTTCGGGCCGCCCCGGAATGGCGCCGAGCAGGAAGCGCGGAATGACAGCGGTCGGAGAACCTGTGCGGCTAGCGCAAATTCTCCGGCGTCACCATGCGCTCGAAGTCCATCCGGTTGGCGCGCGAGCCCGATGCCGGCCCCATGCTGCCAGGTCCGAAGCCGAACGCCGGCCGCTGCTGCACGCCGAACTCCATCGTGCCCTTGCCGAACGGCGTGCTGAAATCGGTCTGGCCGGGCGACGTGCTGGTCGAGCCGCCGCTGCGGAAGTTCCTCGCCTGCTCCTCGAGGTCGAACTTGGGGACCTCGTAGTTGCTGCGGTTGCCTGCAACCTCTCCGCCCAGGGTGAAGGCCTGCGCGGCGGGCGCGGCAAGGACGAGGATCGCGGCCAAAGCGCCCAGATGTGCGTGTTTCAGGCGGATTTGCATGACACCCCTCACGGCCCAACCGGCCCTCAACCCCTTAAGCTTCCGCGGCGACCCGGTCAACGCCGAAAGCCCGGAAACTCAAGGCTCCGCACTCAACAAGGCGTAACCAAGGCGCAAGCCGGACGCCGATCTTGCCACATTGTTCCCGGCTGCGGCTTGGCCTAGCCTTTCGGCAAAACAGAAAGTCCGATCGGGAGGATTTTCATGCCGATGTTGTCCTTTGCGACACGGGTGTTGGCGCTTGCGGCGCTGCCGCCTGCACTCGCCGCCGCATTTTCCGCCACGCCGGTGTCTGCCAGCGATTACTATGCCGGCAAGACCATCGAGCTTCTGGTCGGCGCGCCGCCCGGCGGCGGCTACGACATCTACGCCCGCGCGGTGGCGCGACATTTTGGCCGGCACATCCCCGGCACGCCGACCATCGTGGTCAAGAACATGCCCGGCGCCGGCAGCGCCAAGGCCGCGCAGTACATCCAGAGCATCGCGCCGAAGGACGGCACGGCGCTCGCCGGCGTGATGCCCGGCGCGATCATGGGTCCGCTGCTCGACGACCGCACCGCGCCGATGTTCGACCCGACGAAGATCCGCTACGTCGGGACCGCCAACAGCGGCACCCGCGTCTGCGCCACCTTGAAAGGATCGAAGATCAGCCGGTTCGCCGACACCCAGAAGGTCAAGGCGAAGTTCGGCGGATCGAGCCCGAACGATTCCACCTACGAGTACGGCTATCTGCACAAGCACACCTCAGGCGCGATCTACGACCTGGTGTCGGGCTATCGCGGCACCAACGAGATGGCGCTGGCGATGGAGCGCGGCGAGATCGACGGCCTCTGCGGCTGGGACTGGTCGAGCTTCAAGTCGCAAAAGCCGGACTGGCTGCGCGACGGCAAGGCCAACGTGCTGCTTCAGGTCAGCATCGACCCGCATCCGGAGCTGACCAAGATGGGCGTGCCGACGGTGTTCGAATTCGTCAAGGACGCCGAGGCGCGCAAGGTGGTCGAACTGGTGATCAGCCAGACCGTGTTCCACCGCTCCTACATCGCGCCGCCGGAGACGCCGCCGGCGCAGCTCGAGGTGCTGCGCAAGGCGTTCGACGCGACGATGGCGGACAAGGAGTTCCTCGCCGATGCGGAGAAAACCCGCATCGATATCGAGCCGCTGTCAGGGGCGAAGGTGCAGGAGGTGGTGGCGAAGCTTTATGCCGCGCCGCCTGCGATCGTCGACCGCGCGCGCAAGGCGATCCGGCCGGACTGAGCACGATCCCGAAAACGCCTGCCCCGGACTTGATCCGGAGTGTGAAGCGGTTTTCGGAAAAATATCCCGCTCAAACAAGAAGCTAAAGCGCGCGCCACTCGAAACCGCGTTCAGCGCGCGACGATTTCCGCGCGGCGGATCGACAGCGCGGCGTTGGACGGGACCGCGCCACCGCCGCGGTCGATCAGCGCCACCTCGACCTCGGCACTGCCGCTGGGCTCGCGGCCGAGCGCCCGCGTGACGTTGAACTGGTAGTTCTGACCGTCGCCCACCACCGAGAAACGTCCGACCTCGGTGGTCGCACCGGTCGCGCTCTTGATGCTGACCACTGCACCGAGGTGAGCGGTGCCGCCGTTGCGAAGCACACTCACGCTGAGCTCAAGCATCACGATGCTCGCGGTCTTCGCCGCCGCCGGGACCGGCACCGAGATGCGCGCGGGGGACGCGGCGGTGGCCGTTCCGCCCGCGGTCGCCAGACTCGACAGCGCCACGATCCACAGCACGAGCGCGAGCAGCGGCAGCAGGCAGAATGACACCCTGCCGACCGAGAACGGCCGCCGCACCATGGCCGGCTCCGCACCGGAAGCCGCAGTCATTGAACCCGCCGTCATAGAACCACAACCTCCACGCGCCGCGGCCTGATATTGCTGACGTGAGCCTCATTGCTCTCGCAGCGCGGCAGCAGTTGCACCGTCAGGCGGTCGGTGCGCGGGCCGCGCGGCTGGCCCATACGCGCCAGCGGCTGCGAAAGATCGATACAGAGCGACGCGCCGCCGGAATCGGCCGGCGCGCCGTGCCGTGAATGCTCGCTGCCGAACAGGCTGACGCCCGTCGCATAGCTCTGGTCGTCGATCCGGGTCTGCGGCGTGAGCTCGGCGCAATTGACGAAGGTCTGCACCCGGGTCGTCGGATCGAGCGGCAGCTCGATGTCATGCATGAAGGCGAAGACATAACGCCGGTTGCGGCGATCGGTTGCGTCGCCGGAGGGCGGGCCGAGCCGCGACTCCTCTCCGAGCATCTCGCCGAGCGTACGATGCAGCGGCACGTTCACCGCCAGGGGCTTGTCGCGGGAGCCAATACCGCCGTTGTCGGTGCTGGCGACGTAGACGCTGCCGAGCGAGGGGATATCGATCCGCCGCACGCCGGCGGTCGAGCCAAGCAGCCCGCTGGCCACGGCCCGGCGATAGGTGCGAAGCCTCTCCAGCACCTGATCGCCGACCGGCATCGCCACGTCGGCCGCGAACGGGCTGTCGTCGCCGTCGTAACGGTAGCCGAGCGCCGGCGTCGAGTTGAGCTCGCCGACACGCACATCCCACGACGACCCATCGCCCGCGAGGAAATTGCGGCTGAAGGCGAAGTTGCGCCAGATCGCCTCCGAGCTGTTGGCGTTGCCGCGCGCGTTCCAGCTCGACCACAGCCGGTCGACGTTGGCGTGGTGCAGAAAGAAGACCGGGTCGCGCGATGCGAGGTCCACCACCGCCATGCTGCCGCCGATGCTCTGGTGCACGCCATCGTGCGGATTGAACTCGAGCTCGGTCCTGGAACCGGCGCGGCGCTGCCAGCGTGGCGCGGCGCTGTCCTGGCCCTGCGGACGGCTCGACCCGAACGCCTCGAAATCCGGGCTCTGCATGACGCGCGAGATCACCTGCGGGCCGACCATGTCGTCGGCAAGGCGCAGGCCGCGCGCAACGCCGGGCCGCGGGTGAAACAGCGGGTTGGAGCTGCGGTCGCCCGCCGAGAACGCGGCAGGAAACGCGCGGTCGGCGGTCCAGTTCCAGTACGGCAGCGCGAAGTCGGCCTTGCCGGACAGCTCGCGGACGATCTCCTCGAACGAAACAAGATAGGCGCGGTGCCACGGCAGGAAGTACCAGTTGCCGTGCGGGCAGAAATTACGATGGATGTCGGCGAAGCGCGTCCAGTTGCGCGGATCGGACCGCGGCAGCGCCCTCATCGCCGCAACGGCGCGGCTCATGGCGGCAAGATCGGGATCGTTCGCGGTCATGCCGCGCACCGAGCGACGGGTGACCGTGGTGCCCTGCGCGATAAGCTGCGAGCCTGTGCCGAGCAGCGCAAGCGACGCACCGCCGCCTGCGATAAAGGCGCGCCTGTCGAGCATTCGAGTCCCCAACCCGCCGCAACGGACAAGGAGTATCGAATGCGCGTGCGCGAACCAATTCGTCGCTGCGCACGTGGTTATCGGATGTGGTTAACGCGGAGCCGATCTACGTTCGCTTGCGCGGCAGAAACGCCCGCAACGGCCGCTTGATCGCCCCCGCGCAGTGGCGCGTAACGGTGCCGCCGCCTTCGGTCCAGGTCTGCGTGCCGTTCAATTTCGCGCTCCGCCGCACGAACACGCCGCCATAGCGCGCCTCGTAGCGGCGCGCTCGGTCCTTCCAGGCGCCCCTGCAGCTTGAGCCGCAGACCGTTCAGCGTGCCGGTGCCGCGCTCCGGCTCGGGTTCGGCGACCTCACGCAGCCGCACGACGTGAGCGTAGCGCACGTCGCCGGCTCTTATTCTTTTAATGCCGAGCCGCCGCAACAGCGTCACGGCGACGGCGCGCCGCTATTCGACCTTCAGCCCGAGCTTGCGAATGAGCGCGCCCCACTTCCTGTCCTCCCGCTCGATATCGGCCGTATATTCCTCCGGCGTTGACGGCATCGGATCGCCGCCGTCGGAGGCGATGCGGGCGCCCACGTCCGGCGTATCGACGATCAGCCGAAGCTCGCGGTTGAGCCGCTCGATGATCGGCCGCGGCGTGCCGATCGGCGCCAAGAGCCCGTAGTTCAATCCCGCCTCGAAGCCCGGCAGGCCGGCTTCGGCGGAGGTCTGCACATCGGGCAGATGGCTCGAGCGCTTCGGCGCGAGCACCGCGACGGCCTTCAAGGTGCCGCCCTTGATGTTGCTCATGGCCGGCGCCAGCACGTTGAGACCGAGCTTGACGTGGCCGCCCAGCAGGTCGGTGGTGAGCGGTCCGGTGCCGCGATAGGTCACGATGGTGAAGTCGATGCCGGCCATCGACTTGAGCAGCTCCGCGCCGAGATTGGCGCTGGTGCCGGGCGGCGGCGTGCCGATGTTGATCTTGCTCGGATCGCGCTTCGCCTCAGTGACGATCTCGGCCAGCGTCTGCTGCGGCGACGACGGGTGGGCCATCAGCACGATCGGCGTGGTCGAGATCAGGCCGATCGGCGCAAGGTCCTTGAGCGTCTGATAGCCGGGATTGGCGTAGAGGTTGGGATTGATGGCAATCGAGCCCGAGGTCGCCATCACCAGCGTGTAGCCGTCGGGCGCGGAGCGGGCCGCGACCCGCGTGCCGATCACGCCGGCGGCGCCGCCGCGATTGTCGATGATGACCGGCTGGCCGAGGGCTGCGGCGAGCTTCTCGCCGACGATGCGACCGATCACGTCGACGCCGCCGCCGGCCGGGAACGGCACGATCAGCGTGATCGGCTTCGCCGGATAGTCTTTGGTCGAATCCTGCGCTGCGGCGCGCGACACGTCGCCCAACAAAACCGCAGCCGTGAGCGGCAGCAGGACAAACACACCCAACATGCGCGCTACTCGAACTTCATGTTGAGGCTTTTGACGATCGGGGCCCACTTCTTCTCGTCGGCATCGATGACGGCGGCATATTCCTCCGGCGTGCCGGGCACCGGCACCGCGCCGTCGTTGGCGAGCTTGGCACGCAACTGCTCGTCGGCCAGCGCCGCGCGCAGCTCCTTGTTCAGGCGGTCGATGATCGGTCGCGGCGTGCCGGGCGGAGCGACCAGCCCATACTGGATCGCCGCGGAGAAGCCGGCCACGCCCGACTCGGCGATCGGCGGAACGTCGGGCAGCTGCGGCGAGCGCTGCGCCGTGGTCACCGCGAGCGCGTGCAGCGTGCCGCCCTTGACGTTGCCGATGATCGGCGAGATCGACAGAAACATCATCGAGACGTGACCGCCGACCAGGTTGGCAAGCGCGTCGCCGTTCCCCTTGTAAGGAATCTTGGTGAGCTCGATCCCCGCGGTCCGTGCGAACAGCTCGGTGGTGATATGGCCGACCGTGCCCGGCACGAACGCGTAGTTGATCTTGCCGGGATTGGCTTTGCCGTAGGCGATCAGCTCGGCGGTGCTGCGCGCCGGCACCGACGGATGCACCACCAGAACGCTCGGCATCGTGCCGATGAGGCCGACCGGCGCGTAGTCCTTGCGCGGATCGTATCCGGCATTGGTGTAGAGGCTCGGATTGATCGCCAGCGTGCCGGTGTAGGAAAGCAGGATCGTGTAGCCGTCCGGCGGCGCCTTCGAGGCGGCACGCGTGGCGATGGTGCCGCCGGCACCACCGCGATTTTCCACCACCACCTGCTGGCCGAGCGTGCGGCTCATCCGCTCGGCGACGCTGCGGGCGAGCGCGTCGTTGCCGCCGCCGGGCGGGAACGGCACGATCAGCGTGACGGGCTTGGTCGGGAAATCCTGCGCGGCGGCGCACGCAACAGAGAGCCCGAGCAGCGCCGCGGCAACGACGAGGTGCGTGCGCATCACTCCACCTTCAGGTTGAGCTTCTTGATCAACGCGCCCCACTTGTCGGCTTCGCTCGCGATGTCAGCCGCGTATTCCTCGGGGGTCGAGGTCAGCGGGTCGCCGCCCTCGTTGTTGATGCGCTTTTTGACCTCGTCGCTGCCGGCGGCCTGGCGCAGCGCGGCGTTGAGCTTGTCGACGATCGGGCGCGGCAGGCCGGCCGGACCGAGCAGCCCGTAGTGCAGCACCGACTCGAAGCCCGGCAGGCCGGACTCGTGCGAGGTCGGGACGTTCGGCAGGAGGCTGAAGCGCTGGCGGTCGAGAATGGCGATGCCGCGGAGCGTTCCGGCACCGAGATTGCCCATCGCCGGCGGCAGCACGCCGAACGCCACCGGCACATGCCCGCCGAGCAGATCGTTCATGAGCTGCGCCGTGCCTTTGTAGGGCACGATGGTCGCCTCGACGCCGGTGATCGACTTGAACAGCTCGGCGGACAGATAGCCGCCGGTGCCGACCGCCGAGGTGCCGATGTTGAACTTGCCGCCTTCCTTCTTCGCCAGCGTGACCACCTCGCCGATGGTCTTGGCCGGGAACGAGGGATGGGCGAGCAGCGCCACCGGCATCGAGGCGAACAGTCCGATCGGCGTGAAGTCCTTGCGTGGATCGAAGCCGGCATTGGCATAGAGGAACGGATTGATCGAGATCGAGCCGGTGTGGCCGAAGAACAGCGTGTAGCCGTCCGGCGCGCTGCGGATCGTGGCGCGCGTGCCGACCAGCCCCGAGCCGCCGACGCGGTTGTCGACGATCACCTGCTGGCCGACCAACGTCGAGAGCCGTTCGGCGACCACGCGAGCCAGCACGTCAACGCCGCCACCCGGCGGATAGGGAACGACCAGCGTCACGGTCTTGGCCGGGTAGTCCTGCGCCTGAACCGGCGCCGACGGGGCCAGCGCTGCCAGCGCGGCGACGCTGAGCGCCGCGATCAGCTTTCCCAACTGCCCAACTCTGCCCATCCTCGTTCTCCCGATTTTCTTTGTCTGACGCCAAAATAGCACCGCCGGCCCCCATAGCGGGAGCCGGCGGTCCTGTCTCAGAAAATCAAGGTCGGGTGAGTCAAAGCCCTAGTGCAGGCTCTGCGGCTCGGTGATCCGGATACGCTGGATCTCGTCCTTGACGAGCAACTTGCGACGCTTCAGTTCGGCGATCTTCAGATCATCGGTGGACGGATGTGTCATAGCCTCGGCGATCTCGTCCTCGAGAGCCCGGTGCTTCCGCTCCAGTTCTGCAAGATGCGCTTGGATGGTCATGTGGAGTGGCTCCTAGAGACAGTTTCAGCAAACACCCCTGACTCAGCCAGTGTGCCACGAGGCCGGTCCCAAGTCGATTATGGCCGCTGTTGTGCAATGCGGAAATCTGCCGCTGACGCATCGCCCGATCAAAACTGCGGCCTTGGACACGGCTTGTGAAACGAGGGATAATTGCCTACCTGTCCAGGATGCGCCGGGATCCCGGCGACCAACCGCATTTCGGCGCGGGCCCAGTTGGTGGTGAGCCACAAAAGCCATGGGAATCCAAGATTTCGTCCTGATCCAGGGTTCAGGGATCCAAGGCTCCGTGCCGGCGGCTGGGAGTTCCGCTGGATTGGTCGATGAAGCGCTGCAGGCGGCGGCCGCGATGACGCCAGATGACGAAAGCGAATTGCGGGCGCAGTTGGCGCAGTTGCGTCAGGAACATCGCGACCTCGACGCCGCGATCGAGGCCCTGCACAACTCGCCCGGCTCCGACCTGCTGCAAGTGCAACGGCTGAAGAAGCGCAAGCTGCACCTGCGCGACCGGATCATCCAGATCGAAGACCAGCTTACCCCCGACATCATCGCCTAAGCGAACCTTGCGGCGGCTCGCCGCGCCGCATCCGTCGGTTTTTTGCAGTAAATTTCTTCATTAGGTGTTAGTCACACCCGACGAACGGTCGACCAGCCTGCCTAATCGGCTCAATTGTGAACAACGCCGCCGCGTGGCGTTGCGGCGCAGCAATTGGGCCTCAACTTATCCACAGCTGCTAACCGCCCGGTTGGGCGCGGCCTGGGGCCTGTCAGGTTCCGCCGACAACCGCATTTGGAGGCGCACAATGGACGGCGGTCCGGGTCTTGGCCCGCAATTCTTCAGCGCGGAATCGTCACTCACAGTCGGCGAGATCGCGACGCTGACCGGATCCGAGCCGCGCGCGGGCGCCGAGCTCGACCGCCGCATCACCAATATCGCGCCGATCGACCTCGCCGGGCCGAGCGACCTGACCTTTCTCGACAACTTCAACTTCACCGGCGAACTGAAAACGACACGCGCCGGCGCGATCCTCATCTCTGCGCGGTTTGAGGCACAGGCGCCCGCGCATCTCACGGTCTTGCGCTCGCGCGAGCCGTACAAGGCCTTCGTTCTCGTCACGCAGAAGTTCTATCAAAGCTCGCTGCGGCCGGGTTCGCCCTACGGCGATCACGGCGTGGCACCGGGCGCAACGGTGCATCGGACGGCGAAGATCGCAGAAGGCGTCACGATCGATCCGGGCGCGGTGATCGGCGCCGGCGCCGATATCGGGCCCGGCACGATCATCAGCGCCAACGCCGTGATCGGTGCCGGCGTCAAGATCGGGCGCGACTGCACGGTAGGCGCCAACAGCACGATTACTCATTCGGTGCTGGGCAACCGCGTGATCGTGCATCCGGGCTGCCACATCGGCCAGGACGGCTTCGGCTACGTCCCCACCAGGGAGGGCCAGATCAAGGTTCCGCAGATCGGCCGGGTGGTGCTGCACGACGACGTGGAAATCGGCGCTGGCACCAATATCGACCGCGGCGGCATCCGCGACACGGTGATCGGGGCCGGCACCAAGATCGACAATCTGGTCCAGATTGGGCACAACGTGACGGTCGGCAACAACTGCACCATCGTGGCGCAGTCTGGCCTCTCCGGCAGCGTGACGCTCGAGGACAACGTGGTGCTGGCGGCCCGTGTCGGCATCATTCCCCACATCACGGTTGGCAAGGGCGCGGTGCTGGCGGCCCGCTCGACCGTGATCCGGGACGTGCCGGCCGGCGAGCGTTGGGGCGGCTTCCCCAACGCCAAGCCGCTCAAGGAGTTTTTCCGCGAAATGGTCGTGCTGGAGCGACTCGCGACCCCTCAGGCCAAGAAAATCGCGCCGCCTGATATCGACCAGGGCTGAGGTCCCGAAATCGAGGCTTAGTCCCCAGATCTCCGGCCTTTCGGCCGGCGGGGCCTCGCCCATGATGGACTTTTAACACCCGATCTGGTACCGACGCCTCGACTCGGGGGCCAAGGGCCTCCCGCGCACCCATATCCATACCCGGAATTCAG
>JAIESI010000280.1 GCA_019746135.1 Xanthobacteraceae bacterium | reverse complement strand
GGTCGGCGTCAAGGTCGGCCCCGCGGACAAGCTCGACATTCCCGATATCTTCGCCATGCCCCAGGCCGACGTGAACAGGCTCGCCTTTCACGATCCGTCCAAGGCGCCCGATCTGACCAAGATGAGCGACGACGAGCTGGCCGTGCTGTTCCGCAACCGCGAGACCACGGCGCTGCTGGTGTGGGAGCCGTGGATGCACAACCCCAAGCTCAGGCACCGCCTGCACCGCGTGAAGGCGCCGGCCTTGTTCGTGCGCGGGGCGAGCGACGGGCTCGTGTCCGCCGAGTACCTCACGGCCTATGCCGGTCTCCTGCCGAACGCGCGCACGCTGACGATTCCGGCCGCCGGACACGCGCCGCATCTCGAGCAGGCCGAGGCGTTCGTCGCGGCGGTTGCCGAATTTCTTGCAGCGTGATTTGGAGCGTGACATGAGGGCCTGGCATTTCAGCGAGACCGCCTATCCGTACCTGCCGCCGGCGGACACTTATCCCTCGATCCGCGTGTCGCTGCCCAACCGCATCTACGATCCGGTGAAGGGCGCGGCGCTCTACGACCGCTACATCGACGAATGGCTGATCGCCGAGAGCGAAGGCGTCGAGATCATGCTCAACGAGCATCATCAGACCGCGACCTGCGTCGATCCCGCGGCGCCGCTGATGCTCGCGGCGCTGGCGCGGCAGAGCAAGACCGCGCGCCTTTTGATCCTCGGCAATCCGATCGCCAACCGCCGCCAGCCGGTGCGCGTCGCCGAGGAGATGGCGATGATCGACGTGATGTCGCACGGCCGGCTCGAGGCCGGCTTCGTGCGCGGCGTGCCCTACGAGATCCTGCCGGCCAACAGCAATCCGGTGCGGATGAACGAACGGCACTGGGAGGCGCTCGACCTGATCGTGCGGGCGTGGACGCACCACGACGGGCCGTTCAGCTTCGAGGGCCGGTTCTTCCACCATCGCTCGATCAACATCTGGCCGCGCTGCTATCAGGCGCCGCATCCGCCGGTCTGGGTCAGCACCACCAGTCCCGGCGGCGCCGCCCAGGTCGGCGCGCATGGCTACATCCAGGCGACGTTCCTCACCGGCTTCGACAACACCAAGCGCATCTACGAGGCCTACCGGCGCGGCTGGCGCGAGGCCGGCCGCGGCCAGGACGTGCCGATCGATCGCCTGGCTTATGCGGCGCTGATCTACGTCGGCGACACCGAGGCGAAAGCGCGCGCCGGAGCCGAGAAGCTTCTCTGGTACGTCAACTCCAACAAGGTGCCGCTGCACTTTTCCAACCCGCCGGGCTATGTGCCGGTGGAGATGAACATCAAGCTCACGCGCGGCGCGCAGAACGTCGTCAGCGCGCACGGCACCAGGCAGGGCACGGTCGACGGCGCGCTCGAGGCCGGATTGATGTTCGCCGGCACCCCCGATCAGGTGTTTCAGCAGATCAGGAAGCACTGGGAATACGTCGGCGGCTACGGCCAGCTGCTGATCATGGGGCAGGCCGGCTTCCTGGAGCACGACGAGACCGTGCACGGCATCCGCATGTTCGCGCGCGAGGTCTATCCGCGGCTCAAGGAGCTCTATCCGGACACGACGATTTCGGGGATGACCGGACACTGACGGAAAGCAAATCGGCGAACGACGTCGAGCCTGAGTGGCGGCCATTCGCATGGCCATGGCTCCCGGTCGTCTCTCCAGGGGCGGATGACCTAGCCGTCCGGCCAGTTGGCGGCATGAGCGGCCCGCCATATCCGTGTGGGCAAACACACGGGAGCCACGAACATGACGGCCTTGTCCCAGTTTTCAGACGCTATGCGGGCGCTCGTCGACAAGACGGCGCAACGCGTCGTGGCGATCAATCCGGGCCATCGCAATGCCGCAAGCGGCATCCTCTGGCGCGCTGGCTTGATCGTCACTGCCGATGAAGCGCTCGGCGACGAAGAGGGCTTCGAGCTGACGATGCCCGACGGCAAGCGCGCGACCGCGACGCTTGGCGGCCGGGATCCTTCAACCGACATCGCGCTGCTGCGTGTCGAGGGCGAGGCGGGGACCTTCGACTCGTTGAAGTCTGCCGGCGATGTGAGTGCCGGCCATCTGGCCATCTCGGTTGGTCGAGGGACCCATGGCGGGATCGCCGCATCCGGGATCGTCCAGGAGTGCGGCGAGAGCTGGCGGAGCTGGGCTGGCGGCCTGATCGATCGACGAATCCTGCTTGACCTCGCTCTCGATCGCCGTTGCCACGGGGGCGCCGTGGTCGATGCCGCCGGCGACTGGATTGGCCTTGCTGCATTTGCCCCGCGGCGTCGCGCGCTGGTCATTCCCGCGGCAACCGTTGATCGCGTTGCCGAGCGGCTGGCAGCCAGGGGCTCCCTTGCCCGCGGCTATCTTGGTATCGGCCTTTACCCGCTGCGGCAGCCGCAAAGGGATGGCGCGATTGTCGTCCGTCTCGACGACAACGGTCCGGCCAGGCGCGCTGGAATCCTTGTTGGCGATACCCTGACGGCTTGGAACGGCGAGCCGATCCACGGCGTGCACGATGTGTTCCGGAGGCTCGGCCCCGATGCCGTTGGCTCGACCGTCATCCTCGACGTGACGCGGGCCAATCGGCAGGCAAGGGTCGAGGTTGTGGTCGGCGAGCGGCCGCATAAATAGCTCAAGTCATGACCCCGGACCGCGGTCACTTCGTATCTCGCGCAAAGATCGCAGTCTGCGTTGCCATCTCCGACCCGGCCCGGGCCAGGCGGATGGCTTCGCTCCTGTCCGGCGACGGCCGTTTCGACGTTCAGCTTGGCGTTGACGACGGCCGCGAAGCGGACGTCATCCTGGCGGATCGTGTCCCGGGATTGCCGCGACCGTTGATCGTCATTGATGACGAACGACCCCCCGAGACATGGGGTGGTGAGGTTCGGGCCGTTTTGCCCCCGACCGTTGACGGCGACCTGCTGCGGGCCGCGGTCGTGATCGTTGCGGCCGGCTTCACGATCTCCGAAACGGAGCGGCTGCATGGCTTTTCGGAGGAGCACCCGGGGCCCACGCGCCCGCTCGATGTCGATGACGGCGAGAAAGCACTGACCCCTCGCGAACACGAGGTCTTGAGCCTGCTGGCACACGGCGCGTCCAACAAGGTCATTGCGCGCGAGCTCAGGATCTCGGTTCACACGGCAAAATTCCACGTCGCTTCGGTCTTGGCGAAGCTCGGTGCCCGCAACAGGTCCGACGCGGTCGCCATCGGTATCCGGCGCGGCTTGATCCTGCTTTGACCGGCGCCCGCGGTTCAAGGAGCTGTACCCGGACACCACGGTTTCGGGGATGACCGGGCACTGATCGACGCATTGCCGTTTCGACGGCGGGAACGATCGGCGGCTTGAGCCCGCAGATATTACATCCGGATGTTGGACATCGCGGCTGTGCTGTCGTGCGGCAGTGCACCATCGCGTTCATGAAGCTGCGGTCCGGAGGGGCAACCCTCGGCAGTCCACGTTGATCGAGCGCTCTTTCCACCCTGGGTCGAGGCCATCGGCGATTCGCGAAAAGGGGGGGCTGTGGACAAGTCGCGTGTCTTATTGAAATGCGGAGAGTTCCCCTCGCACTCTATTGTCCGGACGTTGTGTGTCGGCACTTGGCCAAGTCGGGGTTTTTCGCCGCGCAATTGCCCTAAAACAATGACGTGCGGCAGTTTCGGTCCGCGGCGAGCGAGCGTTGGTCGTCGCCAGGCAGATCTCTCGAAAGCGTCAGCAATCCGGCCAACGAGCGCTTTGCGCTCGGTGGAGTTTTGTTGTGAACCGCGACGTTGTCTGGTTCGGGGTGGGAAGGCTGTTGCGCGGTGCCGAGGTGGGGGACCTGGGTCGGTGTTGTCGCGGCGTGGGCCGCTGCGACCGCCATGGCGCACGCCCAACCCGCCTCGCAGGTCGTGCCGCCGAGTTTTCGTCCCAACCTTGAACGGCCCGGTGGTTTTGCGCTGCCCGGTGCGCCGGGCCTGGTGACCCCGGCCGGTGCCGAGAAGCTTTTCGTCAGGCTGTCCGGCATCGAGGTCAAAGGCGGTCTGCCGCAACTGGCCGAAGCGACGGCAGTGCTCGAGCGCAGCCTCCTGGGCCGTCCGGTATCGGGCGCGGAGATTTTTGCCGCCGCCCGCGATCTGGAAGCGGCCTACGCCAGAGCTGGTTATGTGCTGGTGCGCGTGGTGTTGCCGCCGCAGACGCTCGTCAACGGCGCGCGCCTGAAGCTCATCGTCGTCGACGGCTTTATCGAGCGCGTCGAATTCAAGGATGTGCCGGAGCGCATTCGCTTCCGCATCTCGCGGCTGGTCGAGCCGCTGGTCGGCCGGCGCGGCCTGACCCAGGTCGAGATGGAGCGCCGCATCCTGCTGGCCGGGGATACGCCCGGCGCGATCCTGCGTTCGACGCTGGCGCCGGGCAAGGCTGAAGGCGCGAGCATTCTGATCATCGAGGCGAAGTACCAGCCGGTCAGCGCCATCCTTGCGATCGACAACACCATGTCGAAGGCGCTCGGCCGCACCACGATGGGGACCGGCCTCGACTTGAATGGTGTTGCGGGCCTGGGCGAACTGGTTTACCTGCGCGCGAACGGTCACCCCGAAGGCGGCGACAACGGCTATTTCAACCGCTATCCCACCAACCGCTCGTTGGCCGCGGGTTTCGTCCTGCCGCTGTGGCTCGACGGCCTGTCGTTCAACGCCGAGGTCACCGACGCGCGGACCACGCCGCGGGAAACCGCCGGCGTGCAGACCACGGACGTGTTCCAGCGCATGTCGCTCCGGCTGCGGTACACATGGCTGCGCGGCCGCGCGACCAATTTCAACAGCGAGGTCGTGTTCGACGCCCAGGACGAGACGCAGAGCCTGTTCGTCGGCGGCGAGCCCGTGCCGCTGTCGTACGACCGGCTTCGCATCGTGCGCTTCAGCAATGACGGCGACCATTTCACGCCCTGGGGCGGTTTGGTGTCCGGTCGCGTCACCGGTTCGTTCGGCATCGACGGCCTCGGCGCCCGTTCGGCGGCCGACGCGACCGCGTTGCTGCCGTTCTCGCGGCAGGGCGCGGACCCCAACTTCCGGAAGCTCGACGTGACCCTGGCTTACGCCCAGTCCCTGCTGGAGCACTTGGCCTTCAACGTGACGGCGCGCGCGCAAACCTCGTTCGGCGAGCCGCTGATGCGCAGCGAGCAGATCGGCATCGCCAATATCGCGGGCCTGTCCACGTTCGACGCGGGCAGCGTCGTCGGCGACCGCGGCTATGTGGTGCGTGGTGAAGTCTCCTCGCCCTGGCCCGTGCCGCTTCCTGAAGCGCCGTTCTGGGCCGTCGTCACGCCCTATGTGTTCGCTGCTTACGGCGAAGTCGTCCTGGAGCAGCCGACGGCGCTCGAGGCCGCCCGTGTCGTCGCAGCGTCTTACGGCGGCGGCCTGCGGATCGGCGGAGCCGTGCCCGGCCGGCTGTCGAACAGCGGGCTGACGCTCGAATACGGACGCGCATCGCGGACCGATGGCGGGGCCGCGGCGCATCGCTTCACGGTCATCTCGGCGACGAGGTTTTAGATGCAGCGGAGCTCAATCATCCGGCTTGCGGCAAGGCCCTCCCTCGGAACGGGGAAAGCCACCCCGATGACCGCACTGCTGCTCGCCACAACCGCGCTGACCGCAGCTTGTCCGGGCAGCCGGGTGTTCGCCCAGAACCTGCCGACCGGCGGCAGCGTTGCGGCGGGCAGCGTATCGATGAGCAATCCATCGCCGACGCAGCTCAATGTCACGCAGTCGAGCCAGAGCGCCGTCGTCAATTACCAGACCTTCTCCATCGGTCAGGGCTATTCGGTCAACGTCCAGCAGCCGGGCAGCACGGCGGGAATCCTCTTCCGCGTCACCGGCGACAGCCGCTCGACCATCGCCGGTTCGCTCACCGCCAACGGGCAGGTCTATCTCGTCAACCCGAACGGTATCGCCATCACCAGCACCGGTGTGATCAACACCGGCGGCTTCGTCGCCTCCACGCTCGGCATCTCGGACGCCGATTTCATGGCCGGCCGTCGCACCTTCACCGGCAACGGCGCGTCCGCCGCCGTGACCAACGCCGGCACCATCACGGTTGGCCGCGGCGGCTATGCCGCTCTGCTCGGCGGCACGGTGGCGAACTCCGGCAATATCTTCGTGCCGCTCGGCAAGGTGGGACTGGGCTCCGGCGAACGCGCCACGCTGGATTTCTCCGGTGACGGCTTCCTTCAGGTGGCGTTGCCCACGGCCGCGGGCGATGCCGGTGCGCTGATCCGCCACTCCGGCACGATCAAGGCGAATGGCGGCAGCGTGGTCATCAGCGCGGCGACCGCGCGTGAAGCGGCGCGCAATGCGGTGAACATCTCGGGCCTGGTTCAGGCGCGCACGATCGGTGGCCGTTCGGGCGCGATCGTCATCGGCGGCGGAGCCGGCGGCGATGTCAAAGTCACCGGCACGCTCGCGGCCACATCGCGCCACAAGACCGGCGGCACGGTTGCCGTCACCGGGCGGAACATTGCGCTGGAAGGCGCGACCGTCGACGTCTCCGGCAAAACCGGCGGCGGTGCCGTCAACATCGGCGGCGGCTTCCAGGGCCAGGGTCCGCTGCAGCGCGCCGACACCGTCAGCATCGACAAGGACACCACGATCCGCGCCGATGCGAGGGCCACCGGCAACGGCGGCAACGTCGTGGTCTGGTCGGACCGGCTCACGACCTTTGCCGGCACCATCACGGCGCGCGGCGGCGCGCAAGGCGGCGCCGGCGGCGATGCCGAGGTGTCCGGCAAAGCGCTGCTCGACTACACCGGCTTCACGGATCTGTCGGCGGCGAAAGGCGCATTCGGGACGCTGCTGCTCGATCCCTACAACGTCACCATCTCGAGTGGCGCCGACACCACCGGCATCAGCGGCAACGCCTTTACCGCCAATGCCGACGACAGCGTCCTCAACGTCACCACGCTGCAAACCGCGTTGGGCTCGGCGAATGTCACCGTCTCGACCGGCAGCGGCGGCTCGCAGGCCGGCAACATCACGGTGGCCGCGCCGCTGGCCTGGTCGGCCGCGACCACGCTGACGCTGAATGCGGCAGGGGCGGTGATCATCAATGCGCCCATCAGCATCAACGGCGCCGGCGGCCTCAGCATCACGGCGACGGCTCAGTCCGGCATCACGACCACGGGTCTCACCTTCGGCAATGGTGCGTCGGTCAGCTACGCCGGCGGCGGCAGCATCGCCGGGCAGTCGTTCACGCTCAACGGCGCGAGCTATACGCTGGTCTATACGATGGCGCAGCTCGACGCGATCGACGGCCTCAAGTCGAACAATGGCGAGGTTGGCCAATCGGTCGCGGTCTACGGCTCCGGCGTTGCGGGTCGCTACGCGCTGGCCAATGACCTCAACGCCGGCGGCACCACCTACGGACGGGCGCTGGTCGGTGACAACAGCAGCAACAGCGCCACCACCCGGTTCGGCGGCAGGTTCGATGGGCTTGGCCACAGCATCAGCAACCTCGACATCAGTGGGGGCAGTGGCAACAACGTCGGCCTGTTCGGCTATCTCAACTCGACCGCGACGATCTCGAACGTCGGGCTGCGGAACCCCACCGTTACCGGCAATCAATTCGTCGGCTCGCTGGTCGGGCTGATCAATTCCGCCAGCGCCGTGGTGCAGACCAGCTACGCGATCGGCGGCACGGTCAGCGGCGCGAGCGGCACCGGCGGGTTGATCGGGCGGAACGGCGGCACCGTCCAGTCGAGCTACGCCAACGTCTCCGTCTCGGGCGTCGACCGGACCGGCGGCCTGATCGGCTACATCAACGACGGCCTGCTGCAGACGAGCTATGCGACGGGCGACGTCTCCGGCAGCACCGCCACCGGCGGGCTGGTCGGGCAGAATGGCGGCAGCGGAACCATTCTGACGAGCTACGCCACCGGGGCGGTGGCCGGCAGCACCGATTACACCGGCGGTCTGGTCGGCGCGAACGTCAACTCCAGCAGCATATCGAACAGCTACTCCACCGGCGCGGTTTCGAGCAGCGCGAGCACCACGGGCGGCCTGATCGGCATCAACGACGCCAGCACGGTCTCGGCGTCGTATTGGGACACCCAGACCAGCGGACGCTCGACCGGCATCGGCTCCGACTCCAACAATCAGTCGGGCAACGTCTTTGGACGGACCACCGCGCAACTGCAGGGCACGGGCTCGGCATCGCTGGGCGGCACGTTCTCCGGCGGAGCGGCCGGCGGCACGGCGGGCCTCTATCCTTATCTGACCTTGTTCTTCCCCGGCGGTCCGCAGGTGATCTCGGGCTTCGCCTACAAGGACGGCGGCGCGACGCCGCTGGCCTCGAACAGCGCCGGCGCGGCCCACGTCACGTTGAACAGCAATGGCGCAACGGCCCTGACCACCACGGGCGCCAACGGCTACTACTATTACATCGCCGGGCCGGGCGGGACGCTGCCGAACGGCATCAGCGTGCTCGCCTACACATCGCAAAACGCCTCGACAGGTTCGAACGTCGCCGTGACGCTGGTCACATCGACCGGAGCCACGCACCTCAGCGGGGTGAACGTCTATGGCCATGCGCTGACGGTTCCGACCAGCGCGACCTCGTTGTCGTCCGCGCCGACCCTGGCCCAGGCGCAGACCACGGCCAGCGCCGCCGCCGGCGGCGATTCCACCGCGCTTGCCAACATCGCCGCCCTCACCGGACGCGGGCTGGTCAGCTCCGGAACGAGCTTCACGGTCGACCAGCCGGTCACGACATCGGGCACGTTCGTGGTCCAGACCGGGGCCAATGCCCCGATCACCGTCTCGCAACCGGTCACCATCACCGGCAGCGGCAGCCTCGGGCTGTTTTCCGGCGGCGCGCTGACGATCGACAGTACGGTGAGCGTGACCGGTGCCGGCGCCGTCGCGCTTTCGGCCGCGGCACAGTCCGGCATCACCACGACCGGCCTCACCTTCGGCAACGGCGCGAGCATCGACTACGGCGCGACCGACAACGGCGGCAGCTTCCGCCTCAACGGCACGGGCTACACGCTGGTCTATACGATGGCGCAGCTCGACGCGATCGACGGCGTCAATGCGGTCGACGGCAGCGCGCTCACCGCTTACGGCGCGGGCACCGCCGGCAGCTACGCGCTTGCGACCAGTCTCAATGCCGCCGGCACGACCTACACCCGCGCCCTCATTGCGACCAACGTGCCGACCACGAGCGCCAACCGCTTCAGCGGGCGGTTGGACGGGCTCGGTCATACCGTCACCGGGCTGACGATCAACGCGCCGACCACCGACTTTGTCGGAATGATCGGCTTCATGCTCGGCGGAACGGTGTCGAACATCGGTCTCGTCAATGCCAGCGTCACCGCCGATCAATTGGTCGGCTCGCTTGTCGGCTTCAACAGTCCGACCGGCGCCGGGACCATCCAGACGAGTTACGCGAGCGGATCGGTCACCGGAACCGCCAACGTCGGCGGGCTCGTGGGACGCAACAGCGGCACCGTGCAGGCGAGCTATGCCAACGTCGCGGTTACGGCCGGCAGCGACCGCGCCGGCGGGCTCGTCGGGCAGAACAACGCCGGCACCATCCGCAACAGCTACGCCACCGGCACGGTCAACGGCGGCGCGGACGAGAGCGGCGGGCTGGTCGGTGTGAACCTCGCCGGCGGGTCCGTGGTGAACAGCTATTCGACCGGTGCGGTGTCTGGCGCCGGCCGGGTCGGCGGTCTGATCGGCACCAATGACGCGAGCACGGTCACGGCGTCCTACTGGGACACCCGGACCAGCGGGCAACCGTCAACCGGCATCGGCTCCGACAACAACAGCCAGTCCGCAAACGTCACCGGCCGGACCACCGCGCAGCTCCAGGGTGCCTTGCCGGCGAGCTTCAGCGCGATCGCCTGGGGCACCGGCACGGGGCTCTATCCCTATTTGAACTGGAAATTTGCTGCGGGCATGACGCCGCAAACCGTGACCGGCATCGCTACCAAGGCCGACGGCACCGTGCTGTCGGGCGCGGCCATTGCCGGCACCGTCAACGGCGCGGCGTTTGCCGACGGCACCGTCACCAGCGGCGCGAACGGCTATTATTACTTCGTGATGCAGCAGGGCACGATCGCGTCCGGCAACGGCGTCTTCACCAACATCGCCGGCAACGCGCTGAAAGCCAATTCCTATCTCCAGAGCGCCGCTGGCTCGGTCGCCAACCTCGACCTCCGCGCCGGCACGCTGAACGTCACCACCAGCGCCACGTCGCTGTCGGCGGTCGCAGCCGGCCTTGCCGGCGTCGTCGGCTCGACCACCACCTCCGATCTGATGTTCACGACACCCGGCAACGTGCTGACGCCGAAGAGCTCGACCGGCGTCACGATCGCGGCCTCGGGCGCTTTCAGCGTCGACCAGAACCTCGTGGCTCCGAACGCAGCGCTCATCACCGCGACGGGCATGCTCACGATCGCATCGTCGGGGTCGGTGACCTCTTCGAGCGGCGACGCAACGCTCGTGGCCGGAACGGCCTTCGTCAACAACCGTGGGGCCGATGCCGTTTCGGCCGGGGGCCGCTGGCTGATCTATTCCGTGGATCCGAGCGCCGACACGCGCGGCAGCCTCGCCCATGGCTTCAAGCAATACGCCGCCACCTATGGCGCGACGAGTGTCGCCGGGTCCGGCAACGGCTTCCTTTACAGTGTCGCACCGACCGTAACCGCGAGTCTGGTCGGGACGATCACGAAGGGCTACGACGGCACCACGACGGCGACGATTGCGCCGGCGAATTTCGCCGCCACGGGCACGATTGACGGGGACGCCGTGACGTTCAATTACGCCGGCGCGGCTTACGCCGATCCTGACCTCGGCACGAACAAGACCGTGACGGCGACCGGGGTGTCGCTGGCCACGGCGACGAACGGCGCCGCGATTGTCTACGGCTATACGCTCGGGTCGACGACCGCGACGGGCAATGTCGGCGCCATCGTCGAGCAGACCGCGACGACCACACCGCCGCCGCCGTCGGTTCCTCAAGTGGGCGCAAGCACGATTGTAAATACCACCTACACCGGAACAGGCAGTCCTTCCGATCCACTCCTGATACCGGCGTTCACCGGGTTTTCGTCCCCCGGCACCGGCGGGACAGGCACGACATCGTTCGGCGGTGGGACGTCCGGCACCGGCGTGTTCTACGTCGACAAGCGTTTCGGCTCGTAGGCGTCGCGCCGCCTACGCGACGATGTCGCGCCAGATCTTCTCGCTCAGCTCGTGGAACGCCGGCAGCTTGCGCACGCCGCGCAGGTCGCGCGGGCGCGGCAGCTCGACGCGATACTCCGACTTGATGCGGCCCGGCCGCGCCGACATCACCAGGATGCGGTCGGAGAGGCCGATCGCCTCCTCGATGTCGTGGGTCACGAACACCACGCTCTTGCGGTTCTCGGTCCAGATGCGCAGCAGTTCGTAGCCCATCATCATCTTGGTCTGCGCGTCGAGCGCGCCGAACGGCTCGTCCATCAGCATGATGTCGGAGTCGTAGGCGAGCAGCCGTCCGAGCGCGACGCGCTGGCGCATGCCGCCCGAGAGCGCGCGCGGATAGTAGTGGCCGAACTCGGCAAGGCCGAGCAGGTCGAGCAGCTCCTTGATGCGCGCGGCGTGGCGCTCCTTCGGCACGCCGGCGCATTCGAGACCGACCGCGATGTTGGCGTTGACGTCGGCCCAGGGCAGCAGCGCGTCGCGCTGGAACATGAAGCCGACGTGGCTCGGCTTGCCGGCATGGCTCGCGACTTCGACTATGCCCTTCGACGGCTGCGCCAGCCCGGAGATCAGTCGCAGGATGGTGGACTTGCCGCAGCCGCTCGGCCCGACGATCGACAAAAACTCGCCCTCGTTGAGCTTGAAGTCGATGTCGTGCAGGACCTCGAGCTTGCCGTCATAGGACATCGACACGTGCGACAGCGCGGCCGAGGCCGCGCCGGCAGGGCCGGCAGGACCGGCTGGAGCGGCGGTGTTCAGGGCGTTGCTGTCGATCAGGGCTGCCATCGCGGACCCGGTCACTTGATCCTGGGTCACTTCAGCCTGGGTTGCAGGTCGACGTCGGCCTTGTTGACCTTTTTCAGCGTGTTGTCCGACAGCAGCACGACCTCCTGCATGGTGCTGAACGCCTCGTCGGACACGCTGCCGTCCTTCGACAGCCGCTCCTTGGCGGCCTTGGCGATTTCCGCCACATGCGCGGCGTCGAAGTTCGGATAGAGCGTCTTCACGCTTTTCGCCGCGATCGCCGGATCGTTCTGGATCGCCCGGGCGCCCTTGACCGTGGCCGCGACCAGCGCCTTCGCCAGCGCCGGATTGGCGTCGGCCCAGCGCTGGCGGCCGATCAGCACCAGCGCCGCGTAGCGCGTCGGCCGGTAGTCGATCACGACCTTGAACTTGCCGGTCTGCAGGTAGCTTGCGATCTCGGTGACGACCACCATGCCGGCATCGACCTGCCCGGTCTCGATCGCGGCCCGCATCGAGGCGCCGCCGCCCGCGCCGACGATCTGGAAATCGCGCTCGGCGTTGAGCCCGGCCTGCTTGATCGACCAGCGGATGGTGTTGTCGGTGAGGCTGCCCGGTGAGGTGATGCCGACCTTCTTGCCTTGCAGCGATTTCATGTCGGAGTAAGGCGCATCGGCCTTCGCCATCAGCGCATAGGAATGATGCTCGTCGAGGCCGACGATGATGCGGGCGTCGAGGCCGCGGTTGGCGAGCCGCACCACGTGGTCGGCGGCGCAGATGCAGAAATCGACCGAGCCCGACGCGAAGGCCTGCACGGTCGGCCCGCCGCCGCGGAAATCGATGAACTCCGCGGTGATGCCGGCGTCCTTGAAGTATCCCTGGTCGGCGGCGATCCGCAGCGGCAGCAGGCCCTCGTTGACCGAAGCCACGCCGAACTTGAGAACGGTTTGCGCCTGCGACGGCGCAGCAAGCGGCAGGCCCACGGTCAGGGCCGCCGCCGCAGCGAGCTTGAGCACGGAACGCGCGAGGGAAGCAGGGCGCATCAGATCTCTCCGTTGATGGACAGGAAGTCTCGCGGCGCGGTCATTCAGTACCGGCCTTCGGTGACGCGGTTCTCGACCGCCTTGACGATTTCGTTCAGCGCCATGCCGAGCACCCCCAGCACCACGAGGCCGGTGAACACGCCGATGATGTCGACGCGGCCGGCGGAATATTCGACGTACCAGCCAAGCCCGCGGTTGGCGCCGAGCAGCTCGCCGATCACCGCGCCGACCAGCGCAAGGCCGATGCCGACGCGCAACGACGCGAAAATCCACGGCACGATCGAGGGGATCAGCACCTTGCGCAGCAGGTAGAGCCTCGATGCCCGCATGCTTTTCAGCATGTCCACCAGATCGCGGTCGACGCCGCGCAGGCCTTCGTGGGTGTTCAGGATGACGATGAACACCACCATCGAGAACGCCATCGCGATCTTGGAGATCGAGCCGATGCCGAACCACAGGATGAACAGCGGGGCGAGCGCAACCCGCGGCAGGCTGTAGAAGCCGAGGAAGTAGGGCTCCACCGTGTCGGCGACCGAGCGCTTGGCGGCGAACAGCACGCCGATCGGAACACCGATCAGGAGGCTCAGCAGCAGGCCGACGACCGAGTGGAACAGGGTGATGCCGGTGTGGGTCAGCATGTCGCCATGCACGAAGGTCTCCCACAGCCGCACCGCGATGGCGCTCGGGCGGCCGATGAAGAACGGATCGACCCACCACACGGCCGCCGCCTCCCAGGCCGCGAGCACGGCCGCGCCCAGTGCGAGCTGGGCGATCAGCTTGTGGGGAAAGGAAATGCTGTTGGAAGGAATGCTCGTCATCGCTGCCCCGTCATGCCCCGCCGGAACGGACCGTAGCAGTGGTCCGCGGCGTTGGCCCGGAGCCGTTGCAATCGGCAAGCCACATGGGCCTGCCGATATTGCACTGCAGCACCGTCGATTCCGATGACCACCTCGACGCAACGCCGCTGTCAACACGCCGCGGAAAAATAAGGCGGCCTTTGCCGGCGAGGCGCTGCCCGCAACGTGACCAGGCTACGGAATCGAAAACGCTTGGAATGTCTTTCTCGGCGCCTTCAGGCCTTTCGGCCGTCGCAGCGCAATCGTATGTGGCGCAACGCGGGCCGTGCACTCCCTCCCCTTTTCAGGGGAAGGGGCGCACCTCCCGTGTAGCCATGTGCGATTGTCCGGGCCCTCGGGCACCCAGACGGTGTGACGACAAAAGCGGGCTCGGGGTCTATAAAGCGGCCAGACACACAACAATTTGCAGCCGGAGTTTGTCATGTCGACCGCCGCTTCCCATGGCTCCAAGCCCCCGTCCAAACCCCCGCAGGTGCTGAAGGATTCCGAATTCGACTGGCAGGATCCGCTGGGCCTCGACGCCGAATTGACCGAAGAGGAGCGCATGGTGCGCGACAGCGCCCGCGCCTTTTGCCAGGAGAAGCTGATGCCGCGGGTGCGGCTCGCCTGGCGCGAGGAGAAGGTCGACAAGGAGCTCTTGCCCGAGATGGGCGCGCTCGGCCTCCTCGGCCCCACCATCCCGGAGGAATACGGCGGCGCGGGGCTCGGCTATGTCGCCTACGGCCTGATCGCGCGTGAGATGGAGCGGGTCGATTCCGGCTACCGCTCGACGCTGTCGGTGCAGTCGTCGCTGGTCATGCACCCGATCTACGCCTACGGCACCGAGGCGCAGAAGAAGAAGTATCTGCCGAAGCTCGCCACGGCCGAGTTGATCGGCTGCTTCGGGCTCACCGAGCCGGACTTCGGCTCCGATCCCGGCTCGATGGTGACGCGCGCCGAGAAGGTGCCGGGAGGCTTCAAGCTCAACGGCGCCAAGATGTGGATCTCGAACGCGCCGATCGCCGACCTCGCCGTGGTCTGGGCCAAGCTCGAGGGCAAGATCCGCGGCTTCATCGTCGAGCGCGGCACCAAGGGCTTCTCGACGCCGAAGGTCGACGGCAAGCTGTCGCTGCGCACCTCGGTCACCGGCGAGATCGTGCTGGAAGACGCGGTGATCCCGGAAGAGAATTTGCTGCCGAACGTCTCGGGCCTCGCCGGCCCGTTCGGCTGCCTCAACATGGCGCGCTACGGCATTGCCTGGGGCGCGATGGGCGCGGCCGAGTTCTGCTGGCACGCGGCGCGGCAGTACACCCTCGACCGCAAGCAGTTCGGCCGGCCGCTCGCCGCCAATCAGCTGGTGCAGAAGAAGCTCGCGGACATGCAGACCGAGATTGCGCTGGGGCTTCGCGGCGCGCTCGCGCTCGGCCGCATGCTGGAGGCCGGCAAGGCCGCGCCGCCGTCGATCTCGCTGATGAAGCGCAACAACACCGGCAAGGCGCTCGACATCGCCCGCGTGGCGCGCGACATGCACGGCGGCAACGGCATCTCCGACGAATTCCACGTCATGCGCGTGATGTGCAACCTCGAGACCGTCAACACCTACGAGGGCACGCACGACATCCACGCGCTGATCCTGGGGCGCGCCCAGACCGGCATCCAGGCGTTCATGTGATGCATCTCGACTAGGCGGGCACACTCTCTCACTCCCTCTCCCCGCTTGCGGGGAGAGGTGAAGAAGCGCCCCTCGAAATGGATCTTCATACGATCCTCGTCCTCATCGGCACCGGCGTGATCGGCGGCGTGATGGCTGCCATCGTCGGTGGCGCGTCGGTCATCACCTTTCCGGTGCTGCTCGCCGTGGGCCTGCCGCCGGTCGTCGCGACCGCGTCCAATCTCGTCGCCGTCAGCGCCGGGAATTTCCTCGCCGCCTACCTCGATCGCGCCATACTGCCGCCGTTCAACCGCGCCTTCGCGGGCCTGGTGATCGCGTCGCTGGCCGGCGCCGTGATCGGCGCGATGCTGCTGCTCGCAACGCCGACGCGCATGTTCGAGCAACTGATCCCGGTCCTGCTCGCGATCGCGACCGTGCTGTTCGGCTTTGCCGGCCGCATCACGGCGTGGATGCGCGCCCGTGCGCAGGCACGCGGCAAGGGCGAATGGAAGATGGGCGTGACCAGCATCCCGCTGGTTCTGCCGATCTCGGTCTATGGCGGCTACTTCGGCGCCGGCGCCGGCACGCTGTTGCTCGGCGCGCTGACGGTCGCAACCGAAGGCAACTACCGTCGCGCCAACGCCGCCAAGAACCTGGTGTCGAGCCTCAACACCGTGGCGGCATCGGTCTGGTTCATCATCCACGGCGCGGTGAGCTGGCCGCAGACCTTTACGATGATGGCGGGCTGCCTGGTCGGCGGCTTCTGCGGCGTGCATTTGTCGCGCCGCGTGTCGCAGGAGCTCATGCGATGGGTCGTCATCGCGGTCGGCCTTTTGCTGACCGCTGTGTTTGCCTGGAAGTACTGGTTCTAAAAGTCGGCCGTGAAGGCCGGCCACTGGGGAGTTCAAAGTCGGCCATGAGGGGCCGAAACCGGTCCGCACCGCTGGGTTGACAAGCATCTCTAGAGAACATATCAAGAACATTGCTTCATCCCGTCGCTGAGTTGCGGTCGGGACGAAGCGAGGATGGCGCGAGCGCGGGAGACCATGGCCCCGCTCGCGAACTTGGTGGAGCGCCGGGAGGCGCCGCCCCCCTGCGTCACTGGGGGGCGCGCGCCTCGAAAAGGCGCGCGGCGGACCCGATGGTCCGTCGGGCCCTACGTCACTGGGCCCGGCGCCTCCCGGCGCTCCATTCCCTCGTTTCGAGGGAGACGGAAAAAGGGGAAGGGGCGGGTCCGGCAGCCCGAAAAAGTGAAGTCGCCGGACAGCGTAGCGTTGGCTGGGTCGCCTCGTTCAAGGAAGTCGTGATGGCTTGCCCGCCGTAGCTCGCCACCAGCGCGTTTACGCGCGTCCGCCAGCGCGTTTACGCGCGTCTTTGACGCGCTACGGACGCGCTATGGCGAGCGAAGGCGGGTTGCCTTGCCGCTGTTTGATTGATGGTTGGACTTAAATGGAGCTTGCGCTAACGACGCTTGGCCAATTCCACCAGCCGCTTCGTCATCGCGCTGTCCGGGTCCGCCAGCGGATCGCAGATGGTGAAGTGGTTCATCCCCGGCACGGCCTCGTAGCGCGTCTCGACACCCTTGCCGCGCCAGGCGTCGGCGACCAGCTTGCTCTGCCGCAGGAACTCCGACGACTCGGCGCCCCCCACCACCGCGTCGAGCACGCGGCCGCGCTCGACGTTCCAGTAGAGCGGCGAGATGCGCCGCGCCTCGGCGGCGTCGAGCTTGAATTCGGCGTTGCCGGAAAGATGCAGCAGCGGCTCGAGGTCGTAGAGGCCGGAGATTGCGTAGCCGGCCGGCGTCAGATCGGCCGGCGCGTTTGCGTCGAGGTTCTTCCAGTCGGTTGCGATCATGCAGGCGGCCAGATGCCCGCCGGCCGAATGGCCGCTGACCATGATGTGCTGGCCGAGCTTCTTCCAGAGATAGAGGCACGCAGCTTGCGTCTGCTCGATGATCTGGCCGATGCTCACCTGCGGGGCGAGGTCATAGCCCGACACCGCGACGGTGATGCCGTGCGCGTTCATGCCGCGCGCGGTCTGGCTGAACATGGCCGGCTCGAGCGAGCGCCAGTAGCCGCCGTGGATGAACAGCGCGAGCGGGCCGTTGCCGCCGCCCTTCGGCTTGAACAGATCGATGGTCTGGCGCGGCGAGGGGCCGTACTTCAGGCCGATCTCGGCGCGGCCCTCCTTCGTCGTCTCGTCGCGGTAGGCTGCGGCCTCGCGCGCCCAGCGCGCGAAGATGTCCGGATGCTCGGGCACCCGCGCGCGGTTGTTGTATTCAACCTCGTAGTCGATGGCCATGAAACGCTCCCGGTCCAGGAACGGAAGCTTGGGCCATCGCGACTTCCACTGCAAGTGAACCAAGTGTCCCGGGCGCGACGCAGCAGGACAAGCGCGTTTACGCGCGTCTTCGACGCGCTATGGTGCTGCGTTGCAGACCCGGGACCGTCAGAAGCTCCGAGTGTGGAACAGCCCCGGATCAGCGGTGCATCACCGCAAGCGCGTTCGCGCTATGGTGCTGCACCGCATCCGGGGCACACGCGCTCAGCGCTTGAGCTGCATCTTCAACGTCTCGGCAACGGCGCGGTCGAACGAGTCGGTGGCGGCGGGGTCGAACGAGCCGGAAACCCTTGTCGGCCCGCTCTTGCGCTGTTCCAAAACATAGGCGTCGCGCTTCTTCACCAGCTCGGTCATCCGGTCGGTCAAAGCCTTGCGCGTGGCCATGGACTTGTCGATTTCCGCCTGGCGCTGCGCCGGCTTCAAGGTGCGCAGATTGTCCGGCAGGTCTTCGTCCTTGACGCCGTCGAGCCTCTGCCGCCCGGCGGCGACGTCGGCGACGAGGTCGCCGCGGCCGGTCACCGCCTCGCCGAAACGGCCTGCGCTCTTGTTGAGATAGCCGGCCATCTCGGACGCAGCCGAGCGCGGCGCGGCGGCAAGCTGGGCGGTCTTCTGGTGCACGCTGTCGCGTTGCGCGCGCGGGCCGTAAGGGATCACCGTGCCGTTGATGCGGCCCTGCAGCTCGATGATCTCGGTGTCCCACGGCGTCTCGATCACCACGATCTGGCCGCCGTCCTGCGGGATCGGGATGTAGCGTCCGTCGCCGCGCTGGGCGATCTCGCGCCACACCCGTTCGGTGTCGCGCGCGCCGCCGGCCTGCACCGCGTTGACGACGATGCCGCGCTCGCGCGCCATGCGGATCACCTCCGGATATTTGGTGTCCTGCTTGTAGTCCATGTGCGGCGGAGCATCGCCGACCAGGAACATGATGCGGCAGATCTCCGGGCCCTGCGTCCAGGCGAGCTTGGTGACGCCGACCTCGAGCGCCTCGTTGACGCTCTCCGGCCAGTCGCCGCCGCCGCGCGCCTTCAGCTCGAGCAGGTTCGCGTAGAGGTCCTGAATGTCGGTGGTGAGGTTGAACGTCCTGGTCACGTATTCGTCGCCGATGTCGCGATAGGCGACGAGACCCATGCGGATTTCCGCGTTCGGATTGGTGTCGATGATTGCGGTCGCGATCGACCAGATCTTGCGCTTGGCCCCTTCGATGAGCGGCCCCATCGAACCGGTGGTGTCGAGCACGAAGGCGACCTCGACGATCGGCTTCGCCGCCCGCCGGGCGTCGAGCTCCGACGGCTCGGCCAAGGCCGGGCTGAGTGTCAGCGCGGCCGCAACAGAAGCGGGCGCCAGCGCCCGCGCAAGTCTGATCCTCACAAGTCTTGCAAACCTGCTCCTCAAGAACATGGCTTCATCCCTCCCTAGAAAAGCCTTCCCAAACGCCGGAAATCATTCCGTGCGTTCGCGACGGCCCGTGGCCGGGATTGCGGCCGGGTACCGGCGGAATGGGGGCGGATTCTGTCCGCCGGATGAACGCTCTCGCAGCAAGCGCGGGATTCCGCGGGCGATGTTGTTCCGATTGCGGCGCAGGGCTATCACTGCGACATGAAGGTCAACGGCACGCACACCCGCACCATCTGGCTCGAAGCCGACGGCTGGTCGGTCGGCATCATCGACCAGACTGTGCTGCCGCACCGCTACACGACCTTGCGGCTGACGACGCTCGCCGAGGCCGCGCACGCCATCAAATCGATGCAGGTGCGCGGCGCGCCGCTGATCGGCGCGGCCGCGGCCTACGGCATGTGCCTCGCGCTGCGCGCCGACCCCTCCGACGAGAATATCGAGCGCGCCTATGCCGTGCTGCATGCGACGCGGCCGACCGCGATCAATCTGAAATGGGCGCTCGACGAGATGGTGGCGGCGGTGCGCAACCAGCCGCGCGAGGCGCGCGTCGCGGTGGCTTATCGGCGCGCCGCCGAGATCGCCGACGAGGATGTCGCGATCTGTCAGGCGATCGGCCGCAACGGGCTGAAGCTGATCGAGGCGATCGCCGCGCGCAAGAACGGCGCGCCGGTGAACGTGCTGACCCACTGCAACGCCGGCTGGCTCGCCACGGTCGACTGGGGCACGGCCACCGCGCCGATCTACATGGCCCACGACCAGGGCATCGGCATCCATGTCTGGGTCGACGAGACGCGGCCGCGCAACCAGGGCGCCTCGCTCACCGCCTGGGAGCTCGGCCATCACGGCGTCAGGCATACGGTGATCGCCGACAACACCGGCGGCCACCTGATGCAGCACGGCATGGTCGATATCGCCATCGTCGGCACCGACCGCGTCACCGCGCAGGGCGACGTCTGCAACAAGATCGGGACATATCTCAAGGCGCTGGCCGCCAAGGACAACAACGTGCCGTTCTATGTCGCGCTGCCGTCGCCGACCATCGACTTCGCGGTGTCGGACGGGGTGGCCGAGATCCCGATCGAGCAGCGCGGCGGCGAGGAGCAGTCGACCATGACCGGCCGCACCGCCGACGGCCGGATCGAGACCGTGCAGGTCGTGCCGGACGGCTCGCCGGTCGCAAACTACGCCTTCGACGTCACGCCGGCGCGGCTCGTCACCGGGCTGATCACCGAGCGCGGCGTGCTCAAGGCCTCGCGCGAGGGCTTGAAGGCCGCGTTCCCCGAGCGCGCCGCAGGAGGGCGATGATGCTTGTTCGATTTGCGGTGTTGGCGTTCGCCGCCCTGGTGTCGCTCGGCCCGGTCATCGCCGCGGAGGCGGTCAAGCCGATCCTCGACAGCGCGGAAAAGCACAAGCCCGCCGCGATCAGGCTCTGGGAGCGGCTGGTCAACATCGACTCCGGCACCGGTGACGCCGAAGGGCTGAAGGCCGTCGGCGCAATCGCCGTCGATGAATTGACCAGGCTCGGCGCGAAGATCGACACGATCTCGTCCGCGCCCGCCGCGGGCGACAACATCGTCGCGACCTTCACCGGCACCGGCAAGGGCAAGGTGCTGCTGATGGCGCATATGGACACGGTGTTTGCCAGGGGCGCCGCCGCGACGCGCCCGTTCCGCATCGAGCGCGGCCGCGCCTATGGTCCCGGCGTGTCCGACGACAAGGCCGGTGTCGTCATTGCGGTTGCGGTGCTGAACATCCTGCAGGACCTGAAGTTCAAGGACTACGCGCGCATCACGGTGTTCCTCAACACCAACGAGGAGACCGGCTCGCGCGGCTCGCGGGCGCTGATCGAGAAGCTCGCCAAAGAGCACGACGTCACGCTCAATCTCGAGGCCGGCCGCGCCGGCGACGGCATCACCATCTGGCGCAAGGGTTCCGGCACCATCAAGGTCGAGGTGAAAGGCCGCGCGTCGCACGCCGGCGCCTCGCCCGAGCTCGGCCGCAATGCGGTGATGGAGCTGGCGCACCAGATGCTGCAATTGAGCAGGCTCGCCGACGCCGGCAAGGGCACGACGATCAACTTCACGGTCGTCAAGGGCGGCGACCGCAAGAACATCATTCCGGACCACGCCGAGGCGGACGCCGACGTCCGTGCCGTCGTGACCGATGAGTTCGATCGCGTCGAGCGCGAGCTTGCCACGGCGATCAGGAACAAGCTCATTGCCGACACCGAGGTGAGGGCGACATTGATCCGGACGTTCCCGCCGATGCCGCAGAACGCGCAGATCGATGTTCTCGCCGCGATGGCGCAGCGCATCTATGGCGAGATCGGCAAGAAGCTCAATCTCGAGGGCAGCGGCGGCGCGGCCGACTCGAGCCTCGCCGCGGGCGTGTTCAGGCCCACCCTCGACGGCCTGAGCCTGGTCGGCGGCAACGCCCACACCGACCAGGAATATGCCGAGGTGGACAGCATGGTGCCGCGCTTCTATCTGTTGACGCGGATGGTGATGGAGCTCGGCCGCAATCCAAAGAACGACCAATGATCCAGCCGCTCGGACAACTGGCGGAGCTGCCCGTCGACGGGCGGCAGTCGGAAACGGCGCTGAAGGTCGCGCGCGGCACCGCGCGGCTCCTGCACGCGCACGGCTACTGCGTGGTGAGCGAGCTGCCGCTCGCCTCCGGCCGCCGCGCCGATCTCGTGGCGCTCGGCCGCGACGGCGCGATCTGGATCGTCGAGATCAAGTCGTCGGTGGCGGACTTCCGCGCCGATCAGAAATGGATGGACTACCGGATGCACTGCGACCGGCTGTTCTTCGCCACCACGGTCGAGGTGCCGTGCGAAATCTTTCCGCCCGACACCGGGCTCATTGTCGCCGACGCGTTCGGCGCGCAGATCGTCTGTGAGGCGCCCGAGCACAAGCTCCACGCCGCGACCCGCAGGAGCATGATGCTCAGCATCGCGCGGGCTGCGGCGCTGCGCCTGCAGTCGCTGGCCGATCCCATGGGCCCCTATCAAGGTGAGCTTTAAGCCTTTGAGTTGCTGCGAGTTTTGATCCGCGCCAGGCGTGCCGATCGGTTGGACGGAGCTGGCTTAACGCTTCCATTACCGAAAAATGAAAAGTTCCAGGCCGGAACTGGGCGCTGCGGTGCGCGGGCAAGGACTTCATGGCGACATCGTCATCCGAATCGCAGCCGCTGCGTGTCCGTGGCGGCGTGTTCCGCCGCCGCAACAGCCTCGCCTGGCGCATCCTTCTGCCGGTCCCGGTGACGCTGCTTGCCGCTGTCGGCGTGATCTGGCTCACGCTGCCGGCGCTGATGGAGCAGAAGGCCGCGCACGACGCGTTCCTCTCCAACCAGCAGGTCGCGGCGCAGTTCAAGATGATCCGCGGGTATTACACCGAGTCGGTCGTCAACAAGCTGGTGCCGTCCGGCCTCGCCAAGGCGTCGCACGACCACAAGGGCAATGCCGGTACGATTCCGCTGCCGGCGACGCTGATGCACGATCTGAGCGATCTGCTGGCCAACAACGAGACCTCGATCGGCCTCTACAGCAAGTATCCGTTTCCCGGCCGCAAGGACCGCAAGCTCGATGAATTCCAGACCGAGGCCTGGGAGCATCTCGTCGCCAATCCGAAGGGCACGTTTTCGCGCGAGGTCAACGTCGGCGGCAAGCACGTGGTGCGTACAGCCGTCGCCGACACCATGTCGGCGCAGTCCTGCGTGAACTGCCACAACTCCGATCCCAACTCGCCCAAGAAGGACTGGAAGCTCGGCGAGGTGCGGGGCGTCCTCGAGGTCGCCACCGTGATCGACGATCAGCTCGCCGACGGCGTCAGCGTCAGCCACATGATCGTGGTCTGCGCGCTGATCGCGGGCCTCATCCTGTCGGCGCTGACCTACTGGGCGATCCACAACGTCACCCGGCCGCTCGGCAAGCTGGTGTCCGCCATGCAGAAGCTTGCGGCGGGCGACTTCGACGTCGTGCTGCCCGGCCTGCACCGCAAGGACGAGGTCGGCGCGATGGCGATGGCCGTCGAGCGCTTCAAGGTCAGGGCGATCGAACGCGCCCGGCACCAGGCCGAGGAGGACGACGCGGTCAAGCGCGCGGCGGCCGACGAGCGCCGCGCCTCGATGCAGCGCCTCGCCGACGGCTTCGAGGCGGCCGTCGGCAACATCGTCGACGCCGTGTCGCTGGAGTCGAAGGGGCTGGAATCGGCGGCCAGCACCATGAAGAACAACGCCGACACCACCAAGCAGTTCGCCGACGTCGTCGCCCGTGCCTCGCAGCAGGCTTCGAGCAACGTCAACTCGGCGGCGACCGCCGCCGGCGAGCTTGCCAACTCGGTGTCGGAGATCAGCCGGAAGGTCCGCGAGTCGAGCGTGATCGCCGGCGACGCCGTGCGTCAGGCGGAAAAGACCGACGCCCGCATCACCGCGCTGTCGACCGCCGCCACCCGCGTCGGCAACGTCGTGAAGTTGATCACCGACATCGCCGAGCAGACCAATCTTCTCGCGCTCAACGCCACGATCGAGGCGGCGCGCGCCGGTAAGGCGGGCCGCGGCTTTGCGGTCGTCGCCTCGGAGGTGAAGACGCTTGCCACGCAGACCGCCAAGGCGACCGAGGACGTGACCGCGCAGATCGCCGAGATGCAGACCGCGACGGCCGACTCGTTCCATGCGATCAAGGAGATCAGCTCGACCATCGCCCGCATCTCCGACATCGCAACCTCGATTGCCGCCGCGATCGAGCAGCAGGGCGCGACCACCTCGCAGATCGCCGACGGTGTCGACAGCGCCGCGCGCAGCGCCGAGCACGCGGCGACCAACATCGGCGACGTCAACCGCGCCGCGGCCGAGACCGGCTCTGCGGCGGGCCGGGTGTTCGCCTCGGCGCATCTTCTGGCCAGCGAGGGCGGCAAGCTCAAGCTCGAGGTCGAGAAGTTCCTGGCGACCGTTCGCGCCGCGTAACGCTCCATCGGCGACGACATGGCCTCTGGCGCGGCTTATACTTGCCGCGCGCGGCGCGTTTGCGACGACAAGATCGCCACAAGACCGCTGACGGGAGGATTTCGATGAGGCCGTGGCTGGCGTTCGGCGTGCTGGTCTTGCTGTGCCAGCCGGCGGCGGCACAGGATTTGAGCGGCAAGAGCGTGTCGCTTCTGATCGGCTTCGGCCCGGGCGGCGGTTACGATCTGTGGGGCCGCACCGTGGCGCGGCACATCGGCAGGCACCTGCCGGGCAAGCCCAGCGTGGTGCCGCAGAACATGCCGGGCGCGGGAAGCTACGTCGCGGCGAGCCATCTCTATGGTGCCGCGCCGAAGGACGGCACGGTGTTCGGCATTATCGCCCGCGACGCCGCCTTGGGCCCGCTCAGCAATGCGCCGGGCGCGCGCTTCGACGCGACGAAGATGTCCTGGCTCGGCAGTCCCACGCGGGAGCACAACGCCTGCATCGCCAGCAGCAGCGCCAAGGTGAAAAAGGCCGACGACCTGCGGACCCACGAGCTGGTTTTGGGCGACACCGGGCCCGGCACCGGCACGCGCTCCTATCCCAAGGTGCTGAACGATCTGCTCGGCTACAAGTTCAAGCTCGTGTCGGGCTTCCGCTCCTCGGCCGATGTGTTTCTGGCGATGGAGCGCGGCGAGGTCGACGGCATCTGCGAGAGCCTCGACAGCATCATACAGCGCCGGCCCGAATGGATTCCGAACAAGGTCATCAATGTGCTGCTCCAGGCCGGTGCGGAATCGCGGCCGGAGCTGAAGGGCGTGCCGAACGTGCTGACGCTGGCGCGCAACGCCGAAGAGAAGCAGGTGCTGGAGTTTCTCTACGCCGGGCAGGACATCGGCCGTCCGTTCGTCGCGCCGCCCGATCTGCCGCCGGAGCGGCTGAAGATGCTGCGCGACGCCTTCAGTGCGACGATGAAGGACCCGGAGTTCGTGGCCGACGTGCAGCGCAGCAAGCTCGATCTCGAGCCCGAGAACGGCGAGCATATCGCCGCATTGATCGCGAAGATCTATGCGACGCCCAAGCCGATCGTCGACCGCGTCGCCAATTTGATCAAGTGACCTCTCTTGCGGTCATTCCGGGGTGCGTGCGTAAGCGCGCGAACCCGGAATCCATACTCCGCAGCGGTGGTTATGGATTCCGGGCTCGCTCGCTTGCGCGAGCGCCCCGGAATGACAGTCGAGAGAATCACGGGTTCGGCTTGATTCCGGCAGCCTTCACCAGGTCGCCGTTCAGCTTGATCTCGGCCTGAAAGAACTTGTCGAATTCCGCAGGCGTCATTTGCGCCGGCTCGTTGCCGAGCGCGGCGAGCTTTTCCTGCACGGCCGGCATATCCAGGATCTTGCGCGTCTCGGCGTAGAGCCGGTCGATCACCTCGCGCGGCGTCTTCACCGGCACCCACATGCCGATCCAGAAATTGTAGTCCGAGTTCGGATAGCCCGCCTCGATCGTGGTCGGCACCTCGGGCAGGGACCGCGCGCGCTTGGAGCTCGACACCGCGAGCGCGCTGAGCTTGCCGTCGCGAATGAGCGGCACGGCAGCCAGCGTCGGCGAGAAGAAGAAATCGACGCGCTTCGCCAGCACCTCGTTGACCGCCTCCGGCGCGCCACGAAACGGGATCTGCTGGGCTTCGAAGCCCGCGGCGAGCCGCAGCCGCTCCGAGGTGAGATGCGCCGCAGCACCATAGCCGACGGTCGCATAGTTCACCGCATTCGGCCGCGCCTTGGCGGCGGTCACCATGTCCTTCAAGGTCTTGTACTTGTCGGGCGATGCGATCATCACCAGCGGCGCCATGCCGAGCAGCGTCACGCCGGCGAAGTCTTTGCCGGAATCGTAGCCGAGATTGGGAAACGTCGCGGGCTGGATCACGAACGCCGCGGAATGCACCAGCACGGTGTAGCCGTCGGGCTCCACCGACTTCGCGACATAGCCCATGCCGGTGGTGCCGCCCGCGCCGGTGCGGTTCTCCACCACGACCGGCTGGCCGAGCTGCGGCGCCAGATGGTCGGCGATGACGCGCGCGGTGACGTCGGTGGCGCTGCCCGCGGTCACCGGCACGACGATGCGCACCGGCTTCGACGGCCAGCTCTGCGCCGACGCGGTGGTGATGCCCGCGAGCGCCATTGCAACGCCGACCAGCCAACGATGCCGCATGAATCCCTCCCGGAAATGATTTGTTGTTCGGCCGTCGGGCCGGCGATCAGCGCGGCGCGCGCTTGGCGAGGATGCGCTGTAGGGTGCGGCGGTGCATGTTGAGCCGCCGCGCGGTCTCCGACACGTTGCGCCCGCACAGTTCGTAGATGCGCTGGATGTGCTCCCAGCGCACGCGGTCGGCCGACATCGGATGCTCGGGCGGCTCGGCCTTGCGGCCCTCGGTCGCCAGCAGCGCCGCCACCACGTCGTCGGCGTCGGCGGGCTTGGAGAGATAGTCGACCGCGCCGATCTTCACCGCGTTCACCGCGGTCGCGATGTTGCCGTAGCCGGTGAGGACGATGGCGCGGGCTTCCGGCCGCCGCTGCTTCAGTGCCGAGACGACATCGAGGCCGTTGCCGTCGCCGAGCCGCATGTCGACCACGGCAAAAGCGGGCGCCGAGGCCTCGACCTGCTGCAGGCCCTCGCCGACCGATTCCGCGGTCCGGACCAGGAACCCGCGGGCCTCCATCGCGCGCGCCAGCCGCTGCAGGAACGACTTGTCGTCCTCCACGATCAGCAGCGTGCGCTCGGTCTGGGGAACCTCGGGCAGGGGTGTTTCGGCCATTGCCAAGCTCATTGGGACACTACCTTATGGAACATGGTTGCGGCGCTCAAGTGGCAGGATTGGCGGCAGGACGCTCGAAATCGCTGCGGTGCCAGCGGATTTCGACGACCGCGCCGCGGTCGGGATAGCTCCGGTTCTCGAATTCGACTGCTGCGCCCGAGCGTTCCAGCAGGGTCTTGGCGATGAAGAAGCCCAGGCCCAGACCGGTGGTCTCGCCGTTCATGCGGCGGCGCTTGCTGGAGCGCACATAGGGCTCGCCGATCCGGTCCATGATCTCGGGGGCGAAGCCCGGCCCGTCGTCGCTGATCGTGACCGCGATGTCGTCGTCGTTCCAGTCGGCCCGGACCTCGACGCGGGCCTGCGCGAAGTCGACCGCGTTCTCCAGGATGTTGCCGAGGCCATAAAGCACCGCCGGGTTGCGGGCGCCCATCGGCGCGTCGGAGCTGCCCTGCGGCAACGTCACATTGATGTCGATGCCGAAGTTCCGGTGCGGCGCGACCACCTCCTCGATCAGCGCCGCCAGCGGCATGCGGTCGAACGGCTCGCCGGTCGAGAGCTGGGTCAGCTTGGTCAGGATGTCGCGACAGCGTTGCGCCTGCTCGCGCAGCAGCCGGATGTCGTCGGCCTGCGGCGAGTTTGCTTCGGTGCTGCGCTCGAGCTCGCGGGCGATCACCGCGATGGTCGCAAGCGGCGTGCCGAGCTCGTGCGCGGCCGCGGCTGCGAGCCCGTCGAGCTGCGACAGATGCTGCTCGCGCGCCAGCACCAGCTCGGTCGCGGCCAGCGCCTCGGAGATCTGCCGCCCCTCCTCGGTGATCTGCCAGGCGTAGACGCCGATGAAGCCGATGGCGAGCAGGATCGAGAACCAGACGCCGAGCAGGTAGATCCAGGGAAGTTCCAGCGGATCTTCCTGATCCCACGGCAGCGGATAGTGAATGAACACCAGCACGGTCGCGCACAGCACGGCGAATGCGCCGAGGATCACGGTGATGCGCGGCGGCAGCGCGGTCGCCGACAGCAGCACCGGCGACAGGAACAGGAACGCGAAGGGATTTTCCAGTCCGCCGGTCAGGAACAGCAGCACCGCAAGCTCGGCAATGTCGAATGCGAGCAGCCAGGCCGCGCGCGTCGGCTCGAGCCGCTGCGTCAGGCTGAAGCGCACGCGCAGCGCGATGTTCAGCCACGCCGATAGGGCGATCACCGCAAGGCAGGCCCAGATCGGCAGCTGGAATTCGACGACGTAGTAGACCACCAGCACCGCGATGGTCTGGCCGATGATCGCAAGCCAGCGCAGACGCAGCAGCGTGTCGAGCCGCACGTTCCGCCGCTGCGGCAGATGAAGCTGGTCGGCAGTGTCGTAGAGCATGCCGCCATCTTAGTTCGCTGCGGCGGGTTCTCAATGTTGCCATCGGCCGCAGGAGCGCGCGGCGTGGCTTAAGATTTGGGGCTTGCGCCCGGCCGCGGGCCGCGTCACACCATGCGCCCATGCTCGCGCCCGCGCCATCGCCCGTCGCCCTCGACCGCCTGGTCAAGCGCTATAAGGCCGTGACCGCGGTGGACGGTATTTCGTTCTCGATCGAAGCCGGCTCCTGCACCGCGCTGCTGGGCGGCAACGGCGCCGGCAAGACCACGACCATCTCGACCATCATGGGCCTCGTCGAGCCGACCTCCGGCCACGTCACCGTGCTGGGCGTGGCGATGCCGCGCGGCCGGCATCGCGTGCTGCACCGGATGAATTTCGAGAGCCCCTACGTCAACATGCCGATGCGGCTCACGGTGCGGCAGAACCTCAACGTGTTCGGCATGCTGTACGGCTGCGACGACGTCGGCGGCCGCATCCGCGCGCTGTCCGAGGAGTTCGACATGGGCGAATTTCTCGACCGGGCGACCGGCAAGTTGTCCGCCGGCCAGAAGACGCGCGTGGCGCTGGCGAAGTCGCTGATCAACCAGCCGGAGATCCTGCTGCTCGACGAGCCGACCGCCTCGCTCGACCCCGACACCGCCGACTGGGTGCGCGGCCGGCTGGAGCACTATCGCCGCGAGCGCGGCGCGACCGTGCTGCTCGCCTCGCACAACATGAGCGAGGTCGAGCGCCTGTGCGACCGCGTCATCATGCTCAAGCGCGGCCGCATCGAGGATGACGATACGCCTTCGGGACTGATCGCCCGCTACGGCCGCACCAATCTCGAAGAGGTGTTTCTCGATATCGCCCGCGGCACCGGCGAAGCGCGGGAGGCGGCGCAATGAGCATGTTGCCGCCGCATAAATATGCCACGCCCAAATATGCCGCGATCTCGCTGCGTCGTGTGCTGGCGATCGTGCTGCGGCACTCGTATCTGATCGTGTCGTCGTGGCCGCGCGTGCTCGACCTGATGTACTGGCCGGCGGTGCAGATGCTGATGTGGGGCTTTCTGCAGATTTACGTGTCGCAGAATTCGGGTCCGCTGGTGCGCGCCGCCAGCACATTCATCGGCGCGGTGATGCTGTGGGACGTGCTGTTTCGCGGCCAGCTCGGCTTCTCGATCTCGTTCCTCGAGGAGATGTACGCCCGCAACATGGGCAACCTGATGATGACGCCGCTGCGGCCGATCGAGTTCGTGCTGGCGCTGACCATTCAGAGCGTCATCCGGCTGTCCATCGGCATGGTGCCGGTGTCGTTTCTCGCGATCTGGTTCTTCGACTTCAACCTGTGGGCCATGGGTCTCGCGCTCGCGGTGTTCTTCATGAACTTGCTGCTGACGAGCTGGGCGATCGGCATCGTCGTCTCCGGCATCCTGCTGCGGCACGGGCTCGGTGCCGAGAACCTGGCTTGGGGCTTCATGTTCCTGATGCTGCCGTTTGTCTGCGTGTACTATCCGGTCTCGGTGTTGCCCTCGTGGCTCCAGGCGGTCGCCTGGATGCTGCCGCCGACCTACGTGTTCGAGGGGATGCGGGCGCTGCTGATCGACCACGTGTTCCGCGCCGATCTGATGGCGCAGGCCTTCGCCCTGAATGCGGCGCTGTTTGCCGGGGGCGTCGCGATTTTCCTCGTGCTGCTGCGCAGCGCGCGGCGCGAGGGAACTTTGCTCCAGGGCGGCGACTAGGACGCGGCAGCCGACCTCCTCCTGTCGCGCATGGCAGGGTGGCGCCTGCAAATTCAGCCAAATCAGCGAGTTCCCGGCCAGTAACGTTTGGCTGAGGAACGTCATATATGTTGACCATGTCATCCGATCGTCACTATGCTGCGTCGCAATACGAGGGCCGGGGACCCAAAGTTATGGCGATAGGCGAATTCGGCGGAGCGCCGGAATCCGGCGGTCCGGTGCTGTCGAACGGCCTTTACTGGCTGTACGAGGCCGGACACGCTGCGTTGCAGCCGGCGCGCGCCTTTGCCGACGTGACGCGGCTCTACTTCAAGAACCCGCTCAATCCGCTGGCGCACACCACCTACGGCAAGAGCCTCGCCGCGGCGGCCGAGCTGTTCGAGCGCTCGACGCGCCGCTACGGCAAGCCCGACTGGCGCATTGATTCCGTCATGATCGGCGGCGAGCGCGCGCCGATCCATGTCGCCTCGGTGTGGGAGCGGCCGTTCTGCCGGTTGCTGCACTTCGAGCGCATGTTCTGCCACATGCCGCGGCGGCCGCAGCCCAAGATGCTGATCGTCGCGCCAATGTCGGGCCACTACGCGACGCTGTTGCGTGGCACGGTCGAGACGTTCCTCGCCAATCATGACGTCTACATCACCGACTGGGTCGATGCGCGCATGGTGCCGATCAGCGAGGGCCGCTTCGATCTCGACGACTACATCGACTACGTGATCAGCATTCTGCATTTTCTCGGCGGCGACACCCACGTCGTCGCGGTGTGCCAGCCGTCGGTCCCGGTGTTCGCCGCGACCGCGCTGATGGAAGCCAACGACGATCCCTACGCGCCGCGCTCGATCACGCTGATGGGCGGGCCGATCGACACCCGCGTCAATCCGACCGCCGTCAACCAGCTCGCCATGCATCGCGGCATCGACTGGTTCCGCCGCAATGTCATTTCCAAGGTGCCGTTCCCGCATCCGGGCGTGATGCGCGACGTCTATCCGGGCTTCCTGCAACTCAACGGCTTCGTCAGCATGAATCTCGACCGGCACATGGATGCGCACCGCAACCTGTTCATGAACCTGGTGCAGGGCGACGGTGACTCGGCGCAGAAGCACCGCGAGTTCTACGACGAGTATCTCGCCGTGATGGACCTCAGCGCCGAGTTCTATCTGCAGACGGTCGACACCGGGTTTATCCGTCATCTGCTGCCGAAGGGCGAGATGACCCATCGCGGCCGGCCGGTCGATCCGGGTGCGATCCGCAACACGGCGCTGCTCACCGTCGAGGGCGAGCACGACGACATCTCCGGCGTCGGTCAGACCGAGGCGGCGCACGACCTGTGCGTGAACCTGCCGGACGACAAGAAGATGCATTACCTGCAGCCGGGCGTCGGCCATTACGGCGTGTTCAACGGCTCGCGCTTCCGCGCCGAGGTCGCCCCGCGCATCGCCGACTTCATCCTCAGCGTCGAGCGGCCGCAGCAGGCGCGCCGGCCGGTCCAGGTCAAGCTCGTCGGCTGACCAACCCACCGCCGTCATTCCGGGGCGCGCCAAAGGCGCGAGCCCGGAATCTATACTCCGCAGCAGTGGTTATGGATTCCGGGTTCGCCGCTTCGCGGCGCCCCGGAATGACGGCTGAGCGTTCGATCTGCTATCCTCGGCCTCCTGGATTCGGGGTGGTCCGCCGATGCCGCTGCGCGCCTTGTTCTATCGCCGTCCGAGCGAACCGCAGACCTTCCAGGTCGTGTTCGACCGCACGGCGTTTCCGGTGCGGGTGCGGCGGCACCGCCAGGCGCGGCGCTACACGCTGCGCATCCATGCCGCCACCCGCGAGGTGATCCTCACCATGCCGCCGCGCGGCAGCCTGCGCGAGGCCAAGGAGTTTGCGCAGAAGCACGGCGGCTGGATCGCGGCGCGGCTCGACCGGTTGCCGCAGGCGGTGCCGTTCGCCGACGGCACCATGGTGCCGCTGCGCGGCGTCGCCCATCGCATCACGCACCGGCCCGGTGTGCGCGGCACGGTCTGGGTCGAGACCTCGGGGGAAGGCGGGCCGTGCCTTTGCGTTGCCGGCGAGGCGCCGCATGTCGGACGACGGGTCAACGACTATCTGCACCGCGAGGCGCTACGCGATCTCGACGCCGCGAGCCGCCGCGCCGCCGATCAGTTCGGCGTCGCGATCAAGCGCATCTCGGTGCGCGACCAGTCGAGCCGCTGGGGCTCGTGCTCGACCACCGGCGTGCTGTCCTATTCGTGGCGGCTCATTCTCGCGCCGCCGTTCGTGCTCGATTATCTCGCCGTCCACGAGGTTGCGCATCTGATCGAGATGAACCACTCGCCGCGCTTCTGGCGGCTGGTGAAGCGCGTCTGTGCCGATGCCGAACGCGCCAAAGCCTGGCTCGACGTGCACGGCACCGACCTGCACCGCTATGGGATGACGGACGAGCCGGTGGCTTAGGGCATGATCCCGAAAAAGCTTGTCCCGCACTTGATCCGGGATGTGAAGCGGTTTTCGGAAAAGATCATGCCCAAACTGGAGAAAAGAGCGACGGGTCTGATTCAGCGAAGTTGCATCAGACCGTGGCGGCCTATTCCATCCGCAGATTGGCGTCCTTGATCACCTTTTCCCACTTCTTCGATTCGGCGGCGAGGCTTTCGGCGAAGGCTTCAGCCGTTCCCAACATCGGCTGCAGCATTTGCGGTTCGAGGACCTTGGCCCTGAACTCCGGGTCGCGCAGGATTTGCTGCACGTCGGCATTGATCCGCGCCACAAGCTCGCGCGGCATGGCGGCCGGTGCGGCAAATCCGAAGCCGACGCTGGCCAGGTAGCCTGGCACGGCATCGGCCATCGCCGGAACCTCGGGAAGCTGCGGCATCGGTTTCGCGTCGGCGACGCCGAGGATCGCGAGCTTGCCCGCCCGATAGTTCGACAGCCCGATCGAAGGCCCCATCATGATCAGGTTGATGTGGCCGGCCATGACGTCGTTCAGCGCCGGGCCGACGCCACGGTAGTGCACGGCGCTGAGCTTGATCCCGGCGAGGCTTTCCAGCAGCAGCGCGACAAGATGCGGCACAGTGCCGGGACCGGCGGTGCCGTAGGTGATGGTGCCTGGCTTGGCCTTGGCCAGCGCGACCAGTTCGGCGATGGATTTGGCCGGAAGCGACGGGTTTGCCATCACCGCGATCGGTATCTCGGCGAGCCCGGTGATCGGCACGAGGTCCTTGTCGGCATCGTACGGCCGTTTGTCCCGCTGATAGAGATGCGGCTGCGATGTGAAAATCCCGAGTTCGGTGGCCATCAGGGTGCGCCCGTCCGGCGCGGCTCGGGCGACGGCCATGGCCGCGACGGCGTAGGCGGCGCCCGGCCGGTTCTCGATGACGACCGGCTGGCCCCATTTGTCCGACAGGCGCTGGCCGACGGCGCGTGCGAGAACGTCGTTGAGCGCGCCGGCGGGCGTCGACGAAACGATGGTCACCGGACGGGCCGGAAACGTTTGTGCAGCCGCGCCGAGGCTTGAGAGCAGGAGCACCAGTAGTGCCAAAGGCGCAACACGCGTCGTCATTTGTCTGTCCTCCCGGTTGGGGCTTTGGTTGTTGGCCCCTTGGTTCTGCCTGCACAAATGATCGTGGCCGGCGTGCTGGGGCATGCTACTGAAACTGCCGATGCTTCGTCCCGGCTCTTTTGCGTTGACTGTCCTGCTTGCCCTGCTGACCGGCTTGGGACCGCTTTCAGTCGACATGTATCTCGCGTCGCTGCCGTCGATCGGCCGCCTGCTTGGCGCGCCGGCCGCGCAGGTGCAGCTGACGATCTCGTTCTATCTCGTCGGCTTCGCCTGCGCGCAGGTGGTGTACGGCCCGCTGTCCGACCGCCACGGCCGACGCCCGGTGCTGCTCGCCGCGCTCGGCCTTTTTCTTGTCGCCTCGCTCGTCTGCACGCTGGCGTTCTCCATCGAGACCCTGATTGCCGCGCGGTTCCTGCAGGCGGTTGGCGCGTCCGGCGCCATCGTGCTCGCCCGCGCCGTGGTGCGCGACATGTTCGAGGGCTCGCGCATCGGCCGCGAGATGTCGCGGATGGCGGCGATCACGGCGCTCGCGCCGCTGGTCGCGCCGCTCCTGGGCGGCGTGCTCGAAACCGCGTTCGGCTGGCGCTCGAATTTCATCGCGCTGTTCGGCTTCGGTGCGGCAGGCTTTGTGATGATCTGGTTTCTGTTGCCGGAGACGCTGCGCCAGCGTGCGCCGGAGCCGGTGTCGCTTGCTTCGACGTTGCGGTCGTACCGCCGGTTTCTGGAAAATCCGTCGTTTGTCGCCCATCTCGGGATCGTCGCCTGCTGCCTGAGCGGCCTGTTCGCCTGGATCTCCGCGTCCGCCTTCGTCCTGCAGGACATCTACGGCTACTCGGCAATGGCGTTCGGTATCAGCTTTGCCGTGGCCTCTGCCGGCTATCTCGCCGGCACGTCGGTCGCGGCGCGGTTCGTCACGCCCTGGGGCAGCGGCCGCGTCATGGGCATCGGCACCGCGGCGATGGCGCTGAGCGGGCTGATCATGGCGCTGCTGCTGGCCTTCGGCCCGCACCGCGCCGAAGGCCTGATCGCGGCGGCCAGCCTCTACGTGTTCGGCATGGGCATGAGCCTGCCGCAGGCGCAGGCCGGCGCGCTGCTGCCGTTTCCGGACCGCGCCGGCGCCGCCTCGTCGCTGCTCGGCTTCAGCACGCAAACGCTTTCGGCGGCGGTGGGTGCGATCGTCGGCCATGCGCTCGGCAGGACCGCGTGGCCGCTGGTGTTTGGCATCCTGATCGCCGGCGGAATGTCAGTGCTGCTGTGGTGGTTCAGCCGCGGCGTGCGCTCCTACAGTCATCACTGACGTCGGCCGAACAGCCGGTCGATCAGCCAGGTGTCGATGCCGCCCTCCGAGACCGGGCGGACCTGGGCCTCGGCCGGCGACGCCGTCACCGGTTGCGCGCGCGCCGGCGGCACGAAGCCCGCGGTCATGAAGCCGCTTCCCGCGCCGGGCAAGACCGCGACCGGCACGCCCTGATGCGCGGCGCGCATGAACCGGCTCCAGACGTCGACCGGCAGTCCGCCGCCGGTGGTCTTCCTGGTCGGGGATGAGTCGTCATTGCCGAGCCACACGCCGGCGATCAGATGCCCGGTATAGCCGATGAACCAGGCGTCGCGGAAATCCTGCGACGTGCCGGTCTTGCCGGCCGCGGGCCAGCCCGGCAGCTCGGCCTTGCGCGCGGTGCCGGAAATGAGCGTCTCCTGCAGCATCGCATTCATCATCGCGACGATGCCGGGCTCGACGATTCGGCCGAGCCGGTCCGGCTTGCGCTCGTACAGCAGCCGGCCGCCCGCGGTCTTCACCCGCTTGACGATATGCGGCGTCACCGCCATGCCGCCGTTGGCGAACGGCGCGTAGGCACCGACGAGCTCCAGCACCGAAACCTCGGACGTGCCGAGCGAGATCGAGGCGTTGGGCTCGAGCTTGGAGGCGATGCCGAGCCGGTGCGCGGTGCGCACCACCGACGTGGCGCCGACCTCCATCGTCAGCCGCACCGACACGGTGTTGAGCGACATCGCCAGCGCCTTGCCGAGCGTCACCGGGCCGAAATACTCGTGCGTGTAGTTCTCCGGCCGCCAGCCCTTGATCGCGATCGGCTTGTCCTCGCGCACGGTGTCGGGCGTGAGCCCGCGCTCGAGCGCGGTGAGATAGACGAACGGCTTGAACGCCGAGCCCGGCTGGCGCTTCGCGGCGACCGCGCGGTTGAACTGGCTTTCGGCATAGTTCTTGCCACCGACCAGCGCCAGCACCGCGCCGTCCGGCGCCATCGCCACCAGCGCGCCCTGGCCGACGCCGGCCTTCTGGCCGTGCTTGGCGATCTCCTCGGCCAGCGCGCTCTCGGCCCCGGCCTGCAGCGCCGGATCGATCGACGCCTCGACCACGATGTCCTGCTCGACGCGGCCGACCAGGTCGTCGATCGTGTCCATGATCCAGTCGGCGGCGTAGCCGATCGAGCCCGTGCCCGGCTGCTTCTCGGCGTGCCCCGGCTCGATCAGGGCGAGCTTGGCCGCGTCGTCGCTGATGAACTTCATGTCCACCATCGCCGCGAGCACCAGCTGGGCGCGCTTCTCGGCGCCGTGCGGATTGCGGCTCGGCGCAAGCCGCGACGGCGAGCGCACCAGCCCCGCGAGCATCGCGGCTTCGGCGACCGTGAGCTTCTGCGCCGGCTTGTTGAAGTAGCGGCCGGCGGCGGCCTCGATGCCGTAGGCGCCCGCGCCGAAGTAGACGCGGTTGAGATACATGTCGAGGATCTGCGCCTTGCTGAACTTGTGCTCGAGCCACAGCGCCAGCGCAACCTCCTGCACCTTGCGGGTGAGCGTGCGCTCCTGGGTGAGAAACAGGTTCTTGGCGAGCTGCTGGGTCAGCGTCGAGCCGCCTTGCGCCACGCCACGGCGCAGCACGTTGGCGGCGAACGCGCGGGCGATGCCGATCGGATCGATGCCGTAGTGCGAATAGAAGCGGCGGTCTTCGATGGCGATGAAGGCCTGCGAGACATGTTTCGGCAGGCTCTTCAGCGGCACGGCCGAGCCGCCCATGTTGCCGCGCGTGGCAAGCAGGTGGCCCTGCTGATCGACGATCTTGATGGTCGGCGGACGCTTGGGGATCTCGAGCGATTGGATGGGCGGCAGATGCGCGCCGACCCAGATCACCGCGCCGATCGCGGCGATCACGAGCCAGAGTCCTGCGACCGCGCCCCAGTAGCAGGTGCGTCCGATCATCGACCGGAAGCTGCGGCCGCCGCCGCGGCGCTTGCCTTTCGATTTGCGCTTGGATTTGCTGCGGGTGCGAGATGCCGGCCGCTCGCCGTCATCGGCCGCCCGGGTGCGGCGAGACGCCGCTTCTTCGGGCTCGGGCCTCGCCTCGGGACCCGAGTCGAAGACGGGCTCCCGGCGTTCCTTGCCCCTCGGCCCAGCCATGTTGCGTCCCGCGAAACTGCCCCGCCGTCCTTTTGAATACGGCCTGCCGGACCCTATCGGCAGCGCTTTAAGGGGCGGTTAAGCCGGCTCGCGCCACGGTCCGCAACGCCAGACAGGACGCGGGTTTGCGGGCATGGCCGCGTTGTTGAGATTGGGGCTCTGGCTACTTCCAAGCGCGCACTTTTTGTGCATCATACCCGGCGTACCGGGGGATCCGGTGGATGCTCAAGCCTGGGGAATCTCATGCGTAAGGCTGCACTACTCGCAGCAGTCGTTCTGGCTGCTACGTTCTCGACCACCACGACCAACGCCGCTGGCAAGAAGCCAGACCCGGCGGTCGCGGCTCAGCAAAACCACGCCAAGTTCATGCAGGCTGCCTTCAATCCGTATGCGGCGAGCGCGAAGCCCGCTGCACCGGCCAAGAAGGTCGCCAAGAAGGGCGGCAAGAAGAAAAAGAAGGCCTGATTTAGCCCTCTTTGATCTGCCGTTCTTTCCGTCCGCGCGCACCGCGCGGGCGGGTGTGATCAGAAAATGCAAACCGGCGTTCGATGCTTCGGCATTCGGGCGCCGGTTTCATTTTTCGCGGAAGCCGGTGCCGGCGATCGAGCGCTCGTGCGGCGAGGCGCTGGCGGCGCGCTCGTCCCGCAGCACGACCGAGGGGCGGCGGCTTCCGGTGTCGCAGCGCGTTTACAGGCCCTTTGCCAGCGCTTCGAGAAGGCGCAGTGCATCCGACGTTCCGTCCGCCTCGCCCTTCTCGAAATCGACCTCGGCCAGTCCCATCGTGTTGGTGACGTGCGCGAGGCACAGCACGGGCTTCTGCCTCTTGCGCGCGAAGCTGTAGAGCGCGGCGGCCTCCATCTCGACCGCCAGCACGCCCTTCTCGCGCGCGGCGGCGACGGCTGCCGCGGTCTCGCGGAACGGCGCATCGGTCGTCCAGCTTGGCCCGACATGCACGCGCAGGCCCGTGGGCCTCACGGCATCGACGGCCGCGGCGACAAGCCGTGGATCGGCCTCGGCAAAGGCTCCGGGCGCGGCGTAGTGATAGCTCGTGCCTTCGTCCCGCAGCGCCCGGTCGATGACGACAAAGTAGGGCGGGCGTCCGGCCGGCAGGATTTGTCCGGCCGAGGTCAGGCTGATCAGCATTTGGCAGCCGCAGGCAAACAATTCTTCCGCGATCAGAACCGCAAATGGCGCGCCCACCGCGCATCCGATGATGCCTGCGGGCCGGCCTCCGAGCGGGAAGCCGAAGAGCTCGGTGTGATAGCAGGGCCAGGCTTCAACACGGGTCGCCTGGCCGGTTCGCTTCAGGCGGCGCACGATATCGCCATCGGGGTCGAGGATGCAGACCGGCGGCACGTCGCCCGCGGGCAGGCCCTTCTGGCGGCGGGCCTCGCGCAGCAGCGCAGCCGGCTCAAACACCGACGGCGCCTCGTGGTCCTTGTTGTCGAGGATGGGCGGCGAAGGCACGCGCTTTCCGGTCCGTTGCGTCGGGTCTCGAGGCTTCCCAAATTAAGCCGCTAGAATGCGCTCAAACCGCGATGAGGCATAGCCGTGAACACCCTCGACCGCCAAGCCCACTGGCAGAATGTCTATCAGACCAAGGGCGAACGCGACGTCAGTTGGTTTCAGGAAACTCCGGAGATCTCGCTCGATCTGATCCGGGCGACCGGCGCGGGCAAGGGGGTATCGATCGTCGACATCGGCGGCGGCGCGTCGCGGCTTGCCGATGCGCTTCTTGAGGAGGGCTATCGGTCGATCACCGTGCTCGACCTGTCGGACCAGGCGCTCGCCACGTCGCGGGCGAGGCTTGGCGCACGTGCCGCGCAGGTGAGCTGGATCGTCGCCGACGTCACGGCATGGCAACCGGCCGGCAGCTTCGATGTCTGGCACGACCGTGCGGCGTTTCATTTTCTGACCGAACCGCAGGATCGCCTGACCTACGGCGAATGCGTACGAAAGGCGGTGCGTCCGGGCGGGCATGTCATCATCGGCACCTTTGCCCTGGATGGGCCGGAGCGTTGCAGCGGCCTTCCGGTCGTTCGCCACGATGCGACGACGATCGGGAACGTGCTCGGCCGTTCATTCCGGCTCGCCGAGAGCCGCAGGCACGAGCACAAGACACCCGGCGGCGCGATCCAGCGTTTTCAGTTCAGCCGGTTCCGGCGCGACGGATAGTTATCCCGCCGTCGCGAACAACTGCAGCAGCGAACGCTTGATCGCCATCTCGCGCGTCGGCGAGGAGATCTTCGCGCCGAGCAGATCGGTCACGTAGAACACGTCCACCACGCGCTCGCCGAACGTCGCCACATGCGCCGAGGTGATGTTGAGGCTGAGCTTCGACAGCGTCGCCGTCAGCTCGTAGAGCAGGCCCGGGCGGTCGAGGCCCACCACCTCGATCACGGTGTAGCGGTTGGACCACTGGTTGTTGATCGTGACCTCGGGCTCGATGGCAAACGCCTTGAACCGGCCCTTGGTGGCAAACTTGCGCGCCACCACCTCGGGCAGCTTCAGCGTGCCGCCCAGCGCCTTCTCGATGGTGTCGGCGATCCGCGCGCCGCGCCGCGTCTCGTCCTCGTCCTGCTCGAACTCGCGCGAGACGGCGATGGTGTCGAGCACGCGGCCGTCGGTGGTGGTGAAAATCTGCGCGTCGACGATGTTGGCGCCGGTCGCCGCGCATGCGCCGGCGAGCGTCGAGAGCAGCCAGGGATGATCGGGCGCGAGCACGGTGACCTCGGTGACGCCGCGCGACGCGTCGAGCGCGAAGGTCGTCGCCATCGTCTTGTTGGCGCTTTCGGCCGCGTAGACGAAGCGCGCATGCGCGACGCGGTGCGGCAGGTCGACCTTGAGCCAGTAGGCGGGATAGTGCCGCGCGAAATAGGCCTCGATGCGCTCCGCCGGCCAGTCCTTGAGCTCGGCCTTGAGCTCGGCCTGCGCCATCGCCACGCGCTGGGCGCGGTTGACCTCGGAGAAGCCGCCGGTCAGCACCGGCTCGGTCTCGTAGTAGAGCGTGCGCAGGAGCTGCGCCTTCCAGCCGTTCCATACGCCGGGGCCGACCGCGCGGATGTCGGCGGTGGTGAGGATCGTGAGCAGCTTCATGCGCTCCAGCGACTGCACCACCGCGGCGAAGTTCTCGATGGTCTTGCGGTCGGAGAGGTCGCGCGATTGCGCGACCGTCGACATCACCAGGTGCTGCTCCACCAGCCACGCCACGGTCTCGGTGTCGGCCGCCGACATGCCGAGCCGCGGGCAGAATGCGCGGGCGATGCGCGCGCCGGCGATCGAGTGGTCCTCGATGCGGCCCTTGGCGATGTCGTGCAGGAACATCGCGACGTAGAGCAGGGTGCGGTGCTCGGGCAGGATCTTGCGCATCAGGTCGTTGGCGAGCGCAAATTCCTCGTTGGTGCCGCGCTCGATGTCGGCGAGCACGCCGATGCAGCGCAACAGATGCTCGTCCACCGTGTAGTGGTGATACATGTTGAACTGCATCATCGCGACGATGCGGCCGAACGCGCGCACGAACCGGCCGAGCACGCCGGTCTCGTTCATCCGGCGCAAGACGATCTCGGCGTCGTGCGAGGTGAGGATTTCCAGGAACAGCCGGTTGGCTTCGGGGTTTTGCCGCAGCCGCGCATCGATCAGCCGCAGCGACTTGGTCGCGGCCCGCATCGCGTCAGGATGCAGCACCAGATTGTGCTTCTGCGCGATGCGGAACATGCGAATGAGGTTGACCGGGTCCTGCGCGAACACCTCGAGGCCGGCGATGGTCAGGCGGTTGTTGTCGTCGAAGAAGCCGTCCGCGTCGGCCAGCGCGCGGCGGCCGCGCGGGCGGAGCTTGGCGATCATCCGGCTCAGCACCGGCGCGGGCTTGGCCTGCTGGTCTTCGAGCGCCGAGCACAGGATCGCGGTGAGGTCGCCGACGTCCTTCGCCACCAGGAAGTAGTGCTTCATGAAGCGCTCGACGTCCTTCATGCCCGGGTGCTCGGTGTAGCCGAGCCGGATCGCGATCTCGCGTTGGATGTCGAACGACAGCCGCTCCTCGGCGCGGCCGGTGACGAAGTGCATGTTGCAGCGGACCGACCAGAGAAAGTCCTCGCAGCGCCGGAACAGCCGCAGCTCCTCCGGCTCGAACACGCCGCGGTCGGTCAGCTCCTCGAGCTCGCGGACGCGATAGACGTATTTGGCGATCCAGAACAGCGTATGCAGGTCGCGAAGCCCGCCCTTGCCGTCCTTGACGTTCGGCTCGACCAGATAGCGCGACTGGCCGCCGCGGCGGTGCCGCTCCTCGCGCTCGGCGAGCTTGGCGGCGACGAACTCCGGGCCGGTGCCCTGCACCACCTGCTTGTCGAACCGCGCCACCATCTCGTCGAACAGCTTCCTGTCGCCGAGCAGGAAGCGCGCTTCGAGCAGCCCGGTGCGGATCGTCATGTCGGCCTTGGCCTGCTTGATGCATTCGTCGATCGAACGCGTGGCGTGGCCGACCTTCAGGCCCATGTCCCACAGGCAATAGAGGATCGCCTCCGCAACCGACTCGCCCCAGGCGGTCTGCTTGTAGGGCAGGAGGAACAGCAGATCGATGTCGGAACCCGGTGCCATCAACCCGCGGCCGTAGCCGCCGGTCGCGACGATCGCCATGCGCTCGGACTCGGACGGATTTTCCGACGGATAGAGATGCTTGAGCACGAACTCGAACAGGACGCGGATGATGTCGTCCTGCATCGCGCAGAGCCGCTCGGCGCAGCGGCGGCCCTGGCGGTCCTTCAGGAGCAGCTTCTCGGCGTTGGCGCGGCCTGCGCTCAGCACCTTCTTCAGCCGCTGCGCCACCGCCCGCCGCAGCTCCTGCTCGGAGCCGGCGTGCTCGTCGGCGAGATTGGCGAGCTCGTTCGTGAGCTCGCGCTCGTCGAACGCAGCGTGCGCGGCATCGGCGCGAAGGGAAGGCTGATCGAGCGTGAGCATCGGCCATTCGCATAGCGAAGCGCGCGCCGCCTGTCACGGCGCGCCGGATGGCCGGGGAACAATGTCGCTCCCGCGCGTTGCTTTGTTGGAAGCAAATTTCCTTTCCGCTTCCGACTCCGCCATATTTTTCTATTTACTTTCAATTACTTAGGCCGTATTGATCACGCAGCGCCGATTTGAGCGAGCAGCTTGCGGGCGCTTAACAAATGCAGCTAAAGCGGTCGGGGCCCGCCCCGTCGCATGCAGCTGACGGGCGGGTGTTCGTTTGCCCGCCTCCAACCCGCGGCGAAAGCCGCATCCGTAGCGTGGAGGTACCGGTGACGATCCAAACCCCATCCATCCTGTCGCAACGCGGCCCGATTTGGCGCGGCTGGCTTGCATCCGTGCTCCTCGTCGGTCTGTTGCCGACGGCGGGCTTCGGCGCGGACAAGCCGAAGACCATCAACATCGACTGGGCGACCTACAACCCGGTGTCGATGCTGCTCAAGGACAGGGGTCTTCTCGAAAAGGAATTCGCCAAGGACGGCATCGGCATCCGCTGGGTGCAGACGCTCGGCTCCAACAAGGCGCTCGAGTTCCTCAACGCCGGCTCGATCGACTTCGGCTCGACCGCCGGCTCGGCCGCGCTCGTCTCCAAGATCAACGGCAATCCGATCAAGTCGATCTACGTGTATTCCCGACCAGAATGGACTGCGCTCGTCACCCGCAAGGACACGACGGTGGCCAAGATCGAGGATTTGAAAGGCAGGCGCGTCGCCGTCACCCGCGGCACCGATCCGCACATCTTCCTGGTTCGCGCGCTGCAGCAGGTGAAGCTCACCGAGAAGGACGTCACGCCGGTGCTGCTGCAGCATCCGGACGGCAAGACCGCGCTCATCCGCGGCGACGTCGACGCCTGGGCCGGTCTCGACCCGATGATGGCGCAGGCCGAGGTCGAGGACGGCGCGCGGCTGTTCTACCGCAACAAGGAGGCCAACACCTGGGGCATCCTCAATGTGCGCGAGGAGTTCCTCAGGGATCACTCCGATCTGGTGAAGCGCGTGCTCGCGGTCTACGAGGAGGCGCGCAAGGAGTCGCTTGCCAATTACAGCGACCTCAAGCGCGTGTTCATCGCCGCGACCAAGCTCCCTGACACGGTGGTCGACAAGCAGCTCAAGGAGCGCACCGAGCTCACGCACAGCAAGATCGGCGCGCCGCAGCGCGATTCGATCCTGGCCGCAGGCCTCGCGCTTCAGGCGGCGGGCGTGATCAAGGCCGACGTCAATGTGAAGGCGACGGTTGACGCGCTGATCGACGATCGTGTGCCGTTAACGCACTGACCCTTCGGGTCATTCCAGCGCGCGGGCGCAAGCCCGCGAACCCGGAATCCATAACCACTGCCGCGGAGTATGGATTCCGGGTCCCGCGCTGACGCGCGGTCCCGGAATGACAACCGAGAGAGCTCTTCCAGACTTGCCTTGCATCGGGTGCTGGTATGTCCTTTGTCCCCATGACCATGGCCGCCGGAGAGGCGACACAGCCGCAACAGCAGCACGCCGGGCTCGCCCGGTGGGGCCGCTACGGCAAGCCCCTGCTCGGGCTCATTCTGCCGGTGGCGGCCGCGGTGCTCTGGGAATTCATCGTGCGGGCGGGGCTGTCGAGCGGCCGACTTGTGCCGCCGCCATCGGTGATCTTTTCAACCTTCTGGGAGCTGGCGGAGACCGGCGAATTGCAGCGACACACTGCGGCGACCGCCGCCCGTGTCGCGGCCGGTTTTGCCATCGGTGTCGCGGCAGGCACGCTCGCCGGCGCGATCACCGGTTATTCCGCGCTGCTGCGTCGCCTGCTTGATCCGACCTTGCAGGCGCTGCGCGCAATCCCGTCGCTCGCCTGGGTGCCGCTGTTCGTGCTCTGGTTCGGCATCTTCGAGGGCTCGAAGGTCACGCTGATCGCGGTCGGCGTGTTCTTTCCGGTCTATCTCGGCATCATGGGCGCGATCATGTCGGTCGACCGCAAGCTGGTCGAGGTTGGCCGCGTGTTCCGCCTGTCCGACGCCGCCATGGTCCGCCGCATCCTTCTGCCCGCGGTGCTGCCGGCTTACGTCATCTCGCTGCGCTCGGGCCTTGGGCTTGGTTGGATGTTCGTCGTCGCCGCCGAGCTGCTCGGCGCCTCCGAAGGGCTCGGCTATCTGCTGATCGACGGCCAGCAGCTCGGCAAGCCGGCGCAGATCGTCGCCGCCATCGTCGCCTTCGCCGTGATCGGCAAGCTGACCGACTGGATGATCGCCGCCGCAGCAGCGCCGTTCCTGCGCTGGGAAGACGCGTTCGTGCGGAGATAGATGCCATGCTCAGCCTCGAACGGGTCGGCAAGACCTATCCCAACGGCGTCCGCGCGCTCGAAAGCGTGTCGCTCGAGGTGGAGCCGGGCGAGATCGTCGCGGTGATCGGCGGCTCCGGTTGCGGCAAGTCCACGCTGTTGCGCGCGATCTCGGGCCTCGACACGCCGACGCAGGGCCGGGTCGTGCTCGACGGCGCGCCGGTGACCAGGCCGCATGAGAAGATCGGCGTCATCTTCCAGGAGCCGCGGCTGCTGCCGTGGCTTTCGGTTGCCGACAACGTCGGCTTCGGCATCGAGGACCGGCCGAAGCGCGAGCGCGCCGAGCGCATCGGCTTCGCGCTCGAGCGCGTCGGCCTTACCGACAAGGCGAAGGTCTGGCCGCGCGAACTGTCCGGCGGGCAGGCGCAGCGCGTCGCCATCGCCCGCGCGCTGGTGCCGCGGCCGGAGGTGCTGCTGCTCGACGAGCCGTTCTCGGCGCTCGACGCCTTCACCCGGGTCGACCTCCAGGAGCATCTCCTGGCGCTCTGGGCCGACGCCAGGCCGACGCTCATTCACGTCACCCACGACGTCGAGGAGGCGATCGTGCTGGCCGACCGCGTCGTGGTGATGCGGCCGCAACCGGGCCGCATCGCCGACGAGATCGCCATCGACCTGCCGCGCCCGCGCGACCGCCAGTCGGCGGCGTTCGACTTCGCCAAGCGCCGGGTGCTCGCGGCGCTCGACCGCTCGCTCGACCGCCAGGTGACCGTCGACGATCGCGAAACCCGCGCCGCCGCGGGCCAGGCGATGTGGTGGTAGGGCCTGGGCCCGGCCCTCGCTTCATCCGGCCGGAATGACTAGAACTAGGGACCTGTCCATCGGGAAAAGTCCCTATGCGTAGCTTCCAGGTTTGCGAGTGCGGCGCGCCGCTTCAGTGCAACGAGCTGCCCGATCCGAAGCCCGCCGGAACCGAGGTGCTGCTGAAGGTGCTGGCCGCCGGCGTCTGCCACAGCGATCTGCACCTCTCGGACGGCTATTTCGATCTCGGCGGCGGCAAGAAGCTCAGCATTCTCGAACGCGGCATGAAGCTGCCGACCACGCTCGGCCACGAGAACGTCGGCGAGGTGGTCGCGGTCGGCCCCAATGCGCGCGGCATCAAGATCGGCGACCGCCGGCTGGTCGATCCCTGGATCGGCTGCGGCGAATGCAATGTCTGCAAGCGCGGCGACGAGCAGCTCTGCACCAAGCCCGGCAGCATCGGCGTGTTCCGCGACGGCGGCTACAGCACGCATCTGATGGTGCCGCATCCGCGCTACCTGTTCGACATCGGCGATATTCCGCCCGAGCGCGCCGCGCCGCTCGCCTGCTCCGGCGTGACGACCTACAGCGCGCTCAAAAAGGTCGGCCCGACGCTGACGACCGATCCGGTGGTGATCATCGGGGCGGGTGGCCTCGGCCTGATGTGCCTCGCGCTGCACCAGGCGATGGGCGGGCACAGCGCGGTGGTGGTCGATATCGATCCGGCCAAGCGCGACGCCGCAAAGAAGGCCGGCGCCGCCGTGGTGATCGACGGCGGAGCAGCCGACGCCGCGCAGCAGATCATTGCGGCCACCAAGGGCGGCGCCTGGGCGGTGATCGATCTGGTCGGCTCGTCGGCCACCGCGAAGCTCGGCATCAACAGTCTGGCCAAGGCGGGCAAGCTGATCCTTGTCGGCCTCTATGGCGGCGAGATCACGCTGTCGCTGCCGCCGTTCCCGATGCGTGCGATCTCCATTCAGGGCTCCTATACCGGAAGCCTGACCGAGACCGCCGAGCTGATCGAACTCGTCAAGCGAACCGGGTCGCCGCCGGTGCCGGTTGCGACGCGACCGCTTGATGACGTCAATGCGGTGTTGAACGACCTGCGTGCCGGGAAAGTCATTGGCCGGGTCGTGCTGACGCCGGCTTGATCGCTGATTGCAAGGAGAAGACCATGGACGCTGCCGAACTTCGCGCGATGCAGGCGCCGATCAAGGACCGCTACAAGAGCGACCCCGGCGCGGCGCTGATCACGCTGAAGGCCAAGGGCACGCTCGACGACGGCAACATCGCCTGCAAGGTCGAGACCGGCCGGGCGCTGGCCGTTGCCGGCCTGCATCCGGCGACCGGAGGCTCGGGGCTCGAGCTCTGCTCCGGCGACATGCTGCTCGAGGCGCTGGTGGCCTGCGCCGGCGTGACCTTGAAGGCGGTCTCGACCGCGCTCGCCATTCCGCTGAAATCGGGGACGGTGTCGGCCGAAGGCGATCTCGACTTTCGGGGAACGCTCGGCGTCGATAAGGAAGCGCCGGTCGGGTTCCGCCAGATCCGGCTCCGGTTCGATGTCGATACCGATGCGCCACAGGACAAGCTCGATCAGCTGCTCAAGCTCACCGAGCGCTATTGCGTGGTCTATCAGACCATCGCCAAAGGCCCGCCGGTGGACATCAAGCTTTCGCGCGTGTGATATCCGCATCCGCGACTCTCGAACCGTCACCCTGAGGCGCGACCCCGGCGAAAGCCGGGGGAGCCTCGAGGGGTGACGGCCCGGGCCGTCTATCCTTCGAGGCTCGTTCTCCGGGCGAGCACTTCAGGGATGACGGGGATAGGTTTTTGATGCTCCCCGACCTGCTCTTCTGGCTCTCGCTTGTTCTGAAAATGGCGGTCACTGCGGGCTTCGTTATCGGCGCGGCGATGGTGGCCGAGCGCGCCGGACCTGCCATCGGTGCGCTGGTCGCAACCCTGCCGATCGCCGCGGGCCCGGCCTATTTCTTCGTCGCCCTGGACCACGACTCTGCGTTCATTTCCGCCAGCGCCATCGGCAGCATCGCCGCGCACGCGGCGACCGCGGTGTTCTCGCTGGTGTACATTGTCATGGCGCAGCGCTTCGGCATGGTGCTGAGCGTCGGCAGCGCCGTGGCAGCCTGGTTCGTCGTCGCGTTGCTGTTGCGCAAGGTTCAGTGGAGCTTCTGGTCCGTGGCCGCTGTCAACCTCGCGGTATTCGGGGTCTGCATCGCGCTCACCCATCGCTATCGCCACGTGAAGATGCCGCTGATCGTGCGCAAGTGGTACGACATACCGGTGCGTGCCTTCATGGTGGCGTGTCTCGTCGCCGCCGTGGTCGGCCTGAGCGGCCGTGTCGGACCGATCGTCACCGGCCTGCTCGCGGTCTATCCGATCGTGATGACGAGCCTGATGCTGATTTTTCATCTACGAGTGGGTGGGCCCGCGACCGCGGCGCTGATCGCCAACACCATGTGGGGACTGGTCGGCTTCAGCGCGTGCCTGTTCACGGTGCATCTTGCGACCGTGCCGTTCGGCACCTGGGCCGGATTGATGCTGTCGCTGCTCGTGTCGGTCGTCTGGAATCTGGGGCTCTACGGACTGCGTCTGCGCGCCATCCGGCGGCGCGCCGCCTGAGGTCGCCCGGTCAGTGCAGGCCGATCACCAGGTTCTGCTCGCGGATCACGCGCGCCCAGGTCTGCGTCTCCGCCCGGACAATGTCCCTGAACTCCTCCGGTGAGCTGTCCATTCGTTCGAAAAATTGCCGATCGAGGAAGCGCTCCTTGAACCCCGGCTCGGCCAGGATCGCGCGCACATCGGCATTGATCTTGTCGACGATCGGGCGCGGCGTTCCCGCGGTGACCGCAAGCCCGAACCAGGTGCCGGCAATATAGCCCGGGATGTTGCCGGCCTCCGCCGTGGTCGGAAATTCCGGAAGCTGTGGCAGGCGATGGGAGCTGCCGATGCTCAACATCTTGACCTTGCCCTCGCGGTGCGCCGGCAGCGCCAGGCTGACGCTCACCATCATCATGTTGGTGTGGCCGCCCATGACGTCGTTCTGCGCCGGCGTCGCGCCGCGGTAGTGGACGGGATTGAGCTTGACCTTCGCGGCGTTCTCGAACCGTACGACATTGACATGCGGTCCCGAGCCGACGCCGGCGGTGCCGTAGGTGATCTCACCCGGCTTCTGCCTGGCGAGCGCAATCAGCTCGGCGACGCTGTTCACCGGCATGCCGGGCGCGACCAGCACCGAATGGTGGATGCGGACCAGGCCGGTGATGAGGATCAGGTCGCGTTCGACGTCGAGCGGCTGTTTGTCCTTGGGATAGAGATTGGGGTTGATGACGAACGTGCCGGCCTCGGCCAGCATCACGGTGTGGCCGTCGGATGCGGCATTCGCCACCTGCTGGGCGCCGACGATGTGCGCGCCGCCGCCCTTGTTCTCGACGACGATCTGCTGGCCCCATTTCTCCGACAGCCGCTGCGCGAGCGCGCGCGCCACCACGTCGGTGACGCCGCCGGCTGCGGCGGTGACGACGAATGTCACGGCACGGGACGGGTAGGTCTGCGCATGAGCCGGGGTCGCAAGCGACAGGCTGGCAAGCGCGAGCGGGATGCTGAGCCACCGTGACATCGGACCTCCCAGATTTTTGCCGGCAACGTGTTGCGGGCTTTTTCGAGGACTTTATCGTTCCGGGCAGGCGCGCGCCAAGGCCCAGTGGCCGCGGGCGCTGGCCGCCGGTCATTCGATCTGCAGCTTGGCCTCGCCGATGACCTTCGACCATTTCGCCGCTTCCGCCTGCAGATAGGCGCTGAATGCATCGCGCGGGCCGGGCAGCGGCTGCACCACCTGCGGTTCGAGGAAGCGCGCGCGGAAGTCCGGATCGGCGATGATCTTCTGCACGTCGGCGTTGACCTTGGCGACGATGTCCGGGGGCGTTCCCGCGGGCGCGAACAGTCCGAACGATACGCTCGCGTCGTAGCCCGGCACGGTCTCGGCGATCGCCGGCACCTCCGGGAATTGCGGCATCCGCTTGAGACTGCCGAAGCCCAGCATGTTGAGCTTGCCGGCCCGGACCGTCGGCAGCGCGATCGAGGGGCCCATGATGATCATGTTGATGTGCCCGGCGATCACGTCGTTCAGCGCCGGGCTTGCGCCGCGATAGTGGATCGGTGTGAGCTTGAGCCCGGCCATGCTCTCGTAGAGCAGCGCGCCCATGTGCGGCGCGGTGCCGAGCCCCGCGGTGCCGTAGCTCAGCGTGCCGGGCTTTTCCTTGCCGAGCGCGATCAGCTCGCCGACCGATTTGACCGGAACCGTGGGGCTCACCAGCAGCGCCATCGGGATCGAGGCATAGCCCGCGACCGGCAGGAAATCGCTGACCGGATCGTAGTTCAGCTTGCCCTTGGCATGCAGGAACGGCTGCATGGTGAACATGCCGGTTTCGGTCGCGAGCAGCGTGTAGCCGTCCGCCGGCGCGGATTTGACCGCGGCCGCGGCGAACGTATGTCCGGCACCGCCCTTGTTCTCGATGACGACGCCCTGGCCCCACATCTGCGACAGCCGCTGGCCGACGGCGCGCGTGAGCACGTCGGTGAGGCCGCCGGCGGCGGAGGTCACGACGATGGTGACCGTGCGGTTCGGATAGGATTGCGCCTGGGACGCTGCCGGCAAAAGCACCGAGAGCAGCAGGACGGCGCCAACGAGTCGCATGGTCCTCTCCGGCTTCATTCGATTTGCAGCTTGGTGTCGCTGATGACCTTGGACCACTTGGCGGCCTCGTCGCCGATATATTTGCCGAAGGCGTCCGGCGACCCGGGCAGCGGCTGGAGCACCTGCGGTTCGAAAACCCTTGCGCGGAATTCCTGATCGTCGGCGATCCGCTGCATGTCCGCGTTGATTTTGGCGACGATCTCGCGTGGCGTGCCCGCGGGCGCGAACAGCCCGAACGAAACGCTGGCGCTGTAGCCCGGCACGGTCTCGCCCACGGTGGGAATGTCCGGCAATTGCGCAATCCGCTCCGTGCTGCCCAATCCGAGGATGTTGAGCTTACCGGCGCGGGCGCTCGGCAGTGCGATCGACGGGCCCATGGTGATCATGTTGATATGGCCGGCGATCACGTCGTTGAGCGCCAGCGACACACCGCGATAGTGAACCGGAGTGAGCTCCACGCCCGCCAGGTTTGCGAGCAGCAGCGCGCCCATGTGCGGGGCGGTGCCGGCACCGGGTGTCCCGTAGTTGATGGTGCCCGGCTTCTGCTTGGCGAGCGCGATCAGCTCGCGCACCGATTTGGCCGGCATCGAGGGGCTGACGATCAGCGCCATCGGAATCGCGGCGAGGCCGCCGATCGGCAGGAAATCCTTGCCCAGGTCGTAGCTCGTCCGGTCCTTGGTCAGAAACGGCTGCATGGTGAACATGCCCGTCTCGGTCACGAGCAGCGTGTAGCCGTCCGGTGCCGCCGATTTGACCGCGTTGGCCGCGAGCGCGTAGGCCGCGCCGGCCCGGTTTTCGATCACGACCGGCTGACCCCACATCTGCGAGAGCCGCTGTCCGACGGCGCGCGCCAGCACGTCGGTCAGTCCGCCCGGCGTGGTGGTGACGACGAAGGTCACATTGCGGCTGGGGTAGGACTGCGCCGCGGCCGGGCTCATGCCGGGACTTGCCGCCAACAGCCCGAGCAGCGCCAGCGCGCCGAACATCGCCCTCATCGTTTCCTCGCGTTTTCTTTGAGGCGCGGTTTACGGCCGCGCCTGTTCGTCCAGCCTAGTACCTACTTTTCATAGAACGTGAGTCGTGATTCAAGATCGGGATGATTCCCGAGGCAAGAGAAGTCTGCGT
>JAIESI010000152.1 GCA_019746135.1 Xanthobacteraceae bacterium | reverse complement strand
AAAGCCCGAGCCAAAATCGGCCGCGCTTATCCAGACACTCCCAAAGAGTCAAAATCACTGTGACGAGCTACTAGCGCATGTTCACGCGAAGTGGATTCCGGTGCACCGCGGGGAGGTCCCCGAACCGACCGCTAGCAAGCCGGATGCGTGCAATCTACAATTCACCTGTCCAACGGGTATTGCTTGGGCGCGGTTCGGGAGAGCCGATGTCTATCTTGGATATGTTTCGTGTGGGGAAGCTGTCGGAGGCCGCAGAATGCCGGCAGAGCCTAAAATTGGCCGTTCAGTCCGCTGCGTTAATTTGAGAACACGTCCGAGCAACAGATGAAAAAGTTCATTGATCGCATGATCAATTCGACCGACACGTTCAAGGAGCTGTTCGCGCTCTACGCCGGTCTTATCCTTATCGGGGCGTTCACGTTCTCGATTGCAGAAGACAAATCCGTTGGCGATTCCCTGTGGTGGGCCGTGGTGTCCGCGATGACCGTTGGCTATGGGGATATCGTCCCAGTCACCTTTGCAGGACGCATGGTAGGCGTCGTGCTCATGCACGTGATTCCGCTCTTTATCATCCCACTCGTAATTGTGCGCTTGCTCCAGGCGTTTATTCGAGATGAGCACGAATTCACTCATAGGGAACAGGAGCAGATCAAGGCTGATTTGGCGGCGATCAAGAGAGCGCTCAAAATCGATGGCGGCCAACGACTAGACGGCTAAAAGAAAGCGACGACGTAAGCCGCTCGCTATCAGCCGACCGCCGCGTTCGGTTGAGGGCATCCATGAGCAAAAAGGCTCCGAGTCTTTTGCCGTTCGCGCCGTGATCGACGGCCACGCGGCCGAGCAGAACGGCTGGCACGGGGGTGCGCGGCAGGCGCTGGCCAAGCCGCAGCGGCACCAGGCGCGTCGAAGCCACGGGCATCGTTGGACAATTTGGCCTTGTGACAGCTCAAGGCTGATGGGTTGATTCCTTCCGAATGTTCTTTATTTGTTCTCATCATCCTGCTTGGTTGAGGGGCCCGTGGGAACCGTTGGCAGAAGCGGGAGCGGTGCCTGCGGAGCGGCGCGTGTCGCGACCGGGCGCGACCGGATCACAGCCTGGGAGGGTCCGTGAACATGGCAACTGCACGCAACATGACAACAAACCCGGCGCGCCAGCCGCTCGCCGGCCAGCGGCCGCTGTGCGCCGGCGAAGACGCCGCCGCCTACGACAGCCTGCTTCGCCGCGTATCGGATGTGGTGAAGCCCGCCGACGTGCTCGAAGAGATCTGGCTGCAGGACGTGGTCGATCTGAGCTGGGAGGTGGCGAGGCTCCGGCGCACCAAGGCCGAGTTCCTGAACTCGAGCGCGCATCGCGGCTTGCGCAAGGTGCTCGACGGCTTGCTCGGCTGGAAGGAAAGCCAGGACCTGACCGCGCAGTGGGCCGCCAAAAATCCCGACGCCACCAGGCTCGTCGCAAGCTCGCTTAAGGCCGCGGGCATGACGATGAACACGGTGATGGCGCAGACCGCGGTCGCGTCGATCAACGAGGTCGAGCGGATCGAGCGTCTCACGGCTGCCGCCGAGCTCCGCCGCAACGCGATGCTGCGCGAGATCGCTGATTACCGGTCCGGCTTTGGCGCCCAGCTGCGGCGCGCAACCGCCGACATTGAAGACGCCGAGTTCCAGATCATCCCGTCGCCGGTCGTCTCCTCGCGGCCGGAGCTGCCGGCCAAGGGCTCCGCGTGACTGTCCCGCGCCAGCTCACCGCCAATCGCCGCAATGCGCGGCGAAGCACCGGGCCGCGCACCGCATCGGGAAAGCGGAGCGCGGCGGTCAACGCCTTGCGTCATGGATTGAGCATCCCGGTTTTTGCCGATGCAGCCCTGGCAACAGAAGTCGCTGAACTGGCGGAGCGCATCGCCAACGGCTCGGCCGACCCGGAGGTGCGGCAACGCGCCCGCGATGTTGCCGCGGCGCAGGTCGATGTCGAGCGCGTGCGCCAGGCACGCCATGCCGCGATCGCGCGGCCGGCGCCTGGTGCATCGATCACGGAAGATCGTTCCGAGGCAATGCGTGAACAGATCCAGGAGCTGTGGGCTCTCGACCGCTATGAGCGACGGGCCATGTCACGCCGCAAATCGGCGATCACTGCTTTGCAGATTGCGCGGTTTTGCCGAACCGATGACGAGCTCAAGGTGCCTGCATAACGAGAGTAATATCTAAAATACAACCATAGAGAGAAGTTGGCAGAACAAACCCATTTTGAATTCGGCAGGGTTTTCAATTGCGTAGGGTGGGCAAAGGCGCCACCCGCGCGTTCACGCGCGTCTTCGACGCGCTATGGCGCCGTGCCCACCAGATCTTGCTCCGCCGCCGAGGTGGGCACGCCGCTTGCGCGGCTTTGCCCACCCTACGCTTTTCCGGACACGCCGGCCCTACTGCAACGTCGCGATCGCCAGCCAATCCGTGACCGCGCTCAGCGCCTGCGCCCGGCCTTCCTTCTGGCCGTGCGCCTCGAACACCGCCATTTGCGCATCCGCCGAGGTGCCTGCGCCGACGATGGTGCGGCAGCGTTCCATCTCCGCGCGGCAGCCGAGCGCCTCGGCGTCGGCGGCGGTCTCTTCCAGCACCTGCCTCACGAAATCCGCGACCGTGATGGCGCCGTCGTCACCGACCAGCGTGCCGTGCACGCCGTAGCGCTGCGCCCGCCACTTGTTCTCGACGATGATGGCGCGCTTGATCGCGTCGATGTCGCGGTTGAGCTGCGGATTGCGCGTCAGCCGGCGCGCCAGCGCGCGCCACAGCGCGGCAATCGCGATCGAATCGTCGACCAGCGTCGGGCAGTCCGGCGCGCGCAGCTCCAGCGTCGGATGCTTGAGCGAGGGCCGCATCGACCACCACACGTAGCTCGAATCCTGCATCACGCCGGACTTCACCAGCGCCGCCACATAGGCGTCGAACTCCTCCTTGCCGCGGAACAGCTCGGGCACGCCGGTGCGCGGCAACTCGTCGTAGGCCGCAAGCCTATAGCCCTTGAGCCCGGTCGGCCGCGAGCGCCAGAACGGCGACGAGGTCGCAAGCGCGATGAACAGCGGCAGATACGGCAGCATGCGGGTCATCACGTCGACCCGGTCGTCCGGGTCGGGCAGCTCGACATGCACGTGCAGCCCGCACAGCATGTTGCGCTGGCCGATCATTTGCAGGTCGTCCATCACCGCGTCGTAGCGCTCGCCTTCGGATTGCTGCGACTTGCCCCAGTCGGCGGTCGGATGCGTGCCGGCGGCGAGGATCGCAAGGCCGTGCTCGGCCGCGATCTTCCCCACCATCTGCCGCAGATGCCGCAACTCCGCGTGCGCGGTGCGGATGTCGTGATGCGGCAGCGTCGTCACCTCGATCTGCGATTGCAGGAATTCGCCGTGCACCTGGTCGTTCGTCGCAGCCTTGGCGGCGGCGAGAAACGCCTCGGGCATCGCCCGCGCGACGAGTTTGGTTGCGGCATCGACCAGGAAGTACTCCTCCTCGATGCCGAATGTGTAATGGCCCCTCATCCCCACCCCGGTTGGTTCCGACGCGAAGTTCCCGACGCGCGCCGGTGGCCCGGACACGAAGTGCGCGCCACTGTCGCGCAACAACCGTGATTTCGAATTTGGGACATTCAGCGGCACAAAAGTGGCTCCGGCTGCGGCTGTGGATTGGGTGCGTCATTACCGCGCCTAGAACACCGGGCACGCAAAAACGTTCCGCGCGCAACAAAGGCGCGCGGAACGGGCCGAAAACGAAACGAAAAGAGCTATTTCTTGCTGCCGTCTGCCTTGAACTGCGCGAGATAGGCCCAGAGGTCGCCGATTTCCTTGTCGTTGCGGATGCCGGCAAACGCCATCTTGGTGCCCGGCATCTTCTGCATCGGGTTCTGGATGTAGTCCTTGAACGTGGCCGCGCCCCAGGTGATGTCGGCCTTTTTGTTGGCTTCGCTGTAGCTGTACTCGGCGACCGTGCCGGACTTGCGGCCGTCGAGACCGTTCAGCACCGGGCCGATCTTGTTGCGGGCGTCCTCGCCGACCGCATGGCACGGCCCGCACTTGCGGAACGACTTCTCGCCCTCGGCAAGGTCCTGCGCTTGCGCAATTCCCACCGTGGCGGCGAGCAAGACGCCGCCCAAAACCAGCAACTTCATAACGTGTTTCTCCTGATGACGCCCCGCAAGGCCGGTATTTTGGGTCCTCGGCAGAGGTTGTACAATCACCCTCACGGCAAGTTCAACGTTTCCAGGTTCAACTGACCAAGCGCTTTGGGATCGCCGATGTCCGTTACCATGCCCGCAGCCGATCAGAGCGTCCTCGCCCGCAGGAGCGAGATCGTCAAGGCGCTGTCCGAGATCGTGCCGGGCGAGGGGCTGGTTTCGTCCGAAACCGCCATGCGGCCCTACGAATCCGACGGGCTCACCGCCTACAAGCAGCTGCCGATGGTCGTGGTGCTGCCCGAGACCACGGAGCAGGTGGCGCAGGTGCTGCGCTACTGCCACGACAACGGCATCCGCGTGGTGCCGCGGGGCGCGGGCACCTCGCTCTCCGGCGGGGCGCTGCCGCTCACGGACGGCGTCCTGCTCGGCATGGGCAAGTTCAACCGCATCCGCGAGACCGACTTCGCCAACCGCGTCGCGGTGGTGGAGCCCGGCGTCACCAACCTCGCCATCTCGCAGGCGGTGGCGCACGAAGATTTCTACTATGCGCCGGATCCCTCGTCGCAGATCGCCTGCACCATCGGCGGCAACGTCGCGGAGAACTCCGGCGGCGTGCATTGCCTGAAATACGGCATGACCACCAACAACATCCTCGGCCTGGAAATGGTGCTGATGACCGGCGAGATCGTTCGTCTCGGCGGCAAGCATCTCGACGCCGGCGGCTACGACCTGATCGGCGTGATCACCGGATCGGAGGGCCTGCTGGGCGTCGTCACCGAGGTGACCGTGCGCATCCTGAAGAAGCCCGAGACCGCGCGCGCCGTGCTGGTGGGCTTCCCCTCGGCCGAGGACTCCGGCGAATGCGTCTCGCGCATCATCGGCGCGGGCATCATCCCCGGCGGCATGGAGATGATGGACAGGCCGGCGATCCACGCCACCGAAGAGTTCGTCCACGCCGGCTACCCGCTCGACGTCGAGGCGCTGCTGATCGTCGAGCTCGACGGACCCGCGGCCGAGGTCGATCATCTGATCGACCGCGTCGCCGCGATCGCCAAGACCTGCAACTCGACCACGCTGCGGGTGTCGAACAGCGAAGAGGAGCGGCTGCTGTTCTGGGCCGGACGCAAGGCGGCGTTCCCGGCGGTCGGCCGCATCTCGCCCGACTACTACTGCATGGACGGCACCATCCCGCGCGCCAAGCTGCCGCTGGTGCTCCGGCGGATCCGCGAGCTGTCGGAGCAGTACGGGCTGCGCGTCGCCAACGTGTTCCATGCCGGCGACGGCAATCTGCATCCGCTCATTCTCTACGACGCCAACAAGCCCGGCGAGCTTGAAAAGACCGAGGCGTTCGGCGGCGAAATTTTGAAGCTCTGCGTCGAGGTCGGCGGCGTGCTCACCGGCGAGCACGGGGTCGGCGTGGAAAAACGCGACCTGATGCCGGCGATGTTTTCGGAGGAAGACCTCAACCAGCAGCAGCGGCTGAAATGCGCCTTCGACGCGCAGGGCCTGCTCAATCCCGGCAAGGTGTTCCCCAAGCTGCACCGCTGCGCCGAGCTCGGCCACCTGCACGTGCACGCCGGCAAGCTGCCGTTCCCGGACATCCCGCGGTTCTGAGCGATGTGGTGTAGGATCGCTTGTGATTGAAGCGATCGCGGCACGGGCGGTCTCATCCCTCCCCGCGAGGGGAGGGACCGCGCGAAGCGCGGGGGTGGGGAGAAGGTGCCACACGCGAGATCATCCTGCGTGGCGACTTCTCCCCACCCGGCCGCTTCGCGGCCACCCTCCCCTCGCGGGGAGGGATGGCACCGCCGATGACGCAAGTGGTGCAAGCAAGAGCGACCTAAGCAGCCTTCGCTGCCGTCGCCGCCGCGGCATCCTGCAAAATCATGTCCGCGCCCTTTTCCGCGATCATGACCACCGGCGCATTGGTGTTGCCCGACACCACGGTCGGCATGATCGAGGCGTCGACCACGCGCAAATTGCCGAGCCCGCGCACCCGCAGCCGCTCGTCGACGACGGCGGTTTCGTCCGGGCCCATGCGGCAGGTGCTGGTCGGGTGGAACACGGTCGTCCCGGCCGACCGCGCGAAGTCCAGCAGCTCCGCGTCGGTCTGCAGCAGCGGGCCGGGCGCGCGCTCCTCGGCGACGTAGCGCCGCATCGCCGGCTGTCCCATGATCTTGCGCAGAAGCTTCAGCGAGGCGATCACCGTGTCGCGGTCGAGCTGGCTCGTCAGATAGCGCGGCTGGATCGCCGGCGCTTGCATCGGATCGGCCGACTTGATGTGGACGAAACCGCGGCTCTCGGGCCTGAGCTGGCAGATCGAGGCGATGAAGCCCGGAAATGGATGCAGCGCCGCGCCCGCCGTATCGGCGCTGAAAATGATGAAGTGCACCTGCATGTCCGGCGTCGCCACCTGCGGGCTGGTGCGGAAGAAGCCGCCGGAGTAGCCCGCGCCGATCGCCAGCAGGCCTTTCCGGAACATCGCGTAGCGTGCGCCCGCGATCATCCGGTGCCGGAAGCTGTTGATCACGTCATTCATGGTGATCGGCTCGGTGCAGCGGTACTGCATGCGGACCTGGAGATGGTCCTGCAGGTCGGCGCCGACGCCGGGCCGGTCGGCGACCACGTCGATGCCGTGCGAACGAAGCAGTTGTGCGGGACCGACGCCCGAGAGCTGCAGCAGTTGCGGCGAGTTGAACGCGCCGCCGGCCAGGATCACCTCGCGCGTGGCATGGGCGGTGCGCGTCGCGTCGCCTTGCCGGTATTCGATGCCGGCTGCGCGCCGGCCCTCGAACAGGATGCGGCTCGCGAGCGCATGGGTCTCGATCTTGAGATTGGATCGCCGCCGCGCCTCTTTCAGATAGCCGACCGCGGTCGACCAGCGCCGGCCGTTCTTGGCGGTGAGCTGAAAATAGCCCGCGCCCTCCTGGGTCGGGCCGTTGAAATCGTCGTTGCGCGGAAACCCCGCCTGCTGCGCCGACTCGATGAACGCCTCGCACAAGGGATGCGGCTCGCACACGTTGGACACGGCGAGCGGTCCGCCGACACCGTGCAGCGCGTCCTCGCCGCGCTCCTGATCCTCCGAGCGTCGGAAGTAGGGCAGCACGTCCTCGAAGCTCCAGCCGGCGTTGCCGAGCTGCCGCCAGTGATCGTAATCCGCCGGCTGGCCGCGCAGATAAAGCAGGCCGTTGATCGAGCTTGATCCGCCAAGCACCTTGCCGCGCGGCTGGATGATCTGGCGGTTGTGCAGCTCGGGCTCCGGCTCCGACTTGTAGAGCCAGTTCACGCGCGCATCGGCGAACAGCTTGCCGTAGCCGAGCGGAATGTGAATCCACAGATGCCGGTCATGGCCGCCGGCCTCGAGCAGCAGCACGCGGTGCCGCCCCGAGGCGGTCAGGCGGTTGGCGAGGACGCAGCCGGCCGAGCCCGCGCCGACGACGATGTAGTCGAACGCGTCAGCCTGCGCCGCTGCCATTGTTGTCCCTCCGGAAAAAGCGAATGAACGACATGTCTTCCAAGCTCAATTGTAGACCAACCGCCTGCGCGACTGTTGCTGCGAAGCAACGGGCATTGCCCGGATATTTGAGCTGTGGATAGCAGGTTAACTCTCGGACCGGATTGGGCTATTACGTCCAGAACTGAGCCATAAACGGCAATGTGGGGCGTCATAATCCATGCCAATTCGTGCGCGTTCTCTATCCACGACCATGCTGACAGGGCTGGTCGGGGGCGTTTTCCTGGTGCCGCTTACCGCAACAGCGGCCCATCTCGGCGCCAAGCACACGACGCCCACCTCCACCACCACGCTGCCCGCCGTCGATGGCATCAATGCCAAGATCGACGGCTTTGGCGGCACGCTCGCCAACAAGAGCCTCACCGGGGCGCAGGGCGTGATGTCGATCCCGCTCGGCACGCAATTTGGCCTTCAGGTCGATGGCGTGGCCGGCAGTTATGATCGAGATTTCTTCGGCACCGCCGCGGCGCATCTGTTCTGGCGCAATCCCTCGCAGGCGCTGCTCGGCCTCTATGCTTCGTATACGCACTGGGACCGGTTCGGCGGCGTCAATGTGAGCCAGGTCGGCGGCGAAGGGTACGTCTATTGGAACCAGTGGAGCTTCGGCGGGATCGCCGGCGTCGAAAGCGGCAGCAGCACCTCGAGCGTTGTCGGGACGTTCCTGGAAACCTACGACGTCAAGACGCGCTTCTTCGACAAGATCGACCTGACCTATTACTGGCAGCCCAACGTGAAGTTCTCGATCGGTCACCGCTATGCCGGCGGCAAGAACGCACTCGCGCTCGGGACCGAATGGGGTTTGAATGTCGGTCGTGGCACCATGGGCTCGCTGTTTGCCGAAGGCCGCATCGGCGAGGGCGACTACCAAGGCGTATGGGGCGGCCTGCGGCTCTACTTTGGGCAGAAGGACAAACCGCTCGTTGCGCGGCATCGCCAGGACGATCCGCCGGGCACAGGTCCGGACTCGTTGTTCACCATTATGAACAACTTCAACAAGAAGTCACTGCCGAGCACGCCAACCGGTGGTGGAGGTTGCAGCGGCCCCGGTCTCGAATGACGCGGCTGATCCTGATGTCTACGGCTGCGGTCCCATCGCCACGCGGCAAACGAAGTCTTCGAACTTGCCACTCGGCCCGCGCGGGATGTTCGACACTGGATTGAGCACGACGTCGATCGCCGGGTGCAAGGAGGCGCGCAGCCGCGCACGCACCGCTTCGATGTCCGGGCGGTGGCTCGGGTCGGTTGGGACGTATCGTAGTTCGATCCGGTCGGGCGCAGTCTGGATCATTTGAAACTGCTTCAGCGGCAAGAGGTCGGACAGATTCGTCACGATCGCCGTCCGCGGCCAGATCTTGCTGTTGTCCGGCAAGACAAACATGTTGCGTTGCCGGCCAAGCACGCGCTTCAGCGCAGGCAGCGTGCGGCCGCATGGGCAAGGCCCGGGCGCCGTCTCCGCATAGTCGCCGATCGCATAACGAATGAACGGTGTCGCGCGATTGTAGAAGCCCGTCAGCACGACGCGACCGGTCTCTCCGGGTCGCACGGGGTGGCCCAATTCGTCGACCACCTCGACGATCATGTTCTCGGCGCAGACATGCATCAGTCCGGTTTGTGGGCACTCAAGGGCGACCTTGCCGAGCTCCTGGCAGCCATAGGTGTCGATCACTTTGGCACCGAGCATCTCCGTAACGCGCAGCCGCGTTTCCGGCTTCAGGACCTCACCGACCGTGATCGCGGCTTTCAAGCCAAGATCACGGCCGCTGGCGCCCAACTCGGTTGCCAATGCCTCGAGATTGGTCGGATTGGTTGACAGATACTGTGGGCGGATACGCCTGAGCCAATCAATCTGCTGCGCGATCGGTGTTGCGATATCGAGAACGAAGGAGGTCCCGCCGGGGCCGTCGATAGACCAGCGTCCGGTGGCGAGGCCCTCGGGCCAGGGCGCTTCCGCCCTCTTGACGACACGAATCCTGGCATGGCGCGCATTCGGGTCCAGCGCGTGCCAGCGAAAGAGCCGCTCCATCATTCCCTGGGTCGATACGGCGGCGAGGAATGTCCATCGCAATGTCAGGGGCGTGCCAGTAGAGCCCGATGTGCTCGACTCCGCGACCCAACCCGGATGCTCGTCCTCGAGCCCAACAATGTGAGCAATGTCGGATTGAAGCTCCGCGCGGGTCAGGATCGGGATCTGCTCCCAATTCTCAGGTTTGAAGGCGCCATCGGTGTAAACCGGCTGAAGTCGATCCGCATAGAACGTGCTCTTCGCACATGCATCGCGAACAAGGTCGGCGGCAAGGCCCGCTTGGTATCGGACGAGTTGCGGCCGCGGCATGCGCTCGGTCTGTTCAAGGGTGTTGAGATATCGCGCTTTGATTTCGTCGGTGACCGCTGTCGCGTCCGGCGCGGACGCCAGTGGTTGTTGGATTTGTTCAACCGCTTGGCCGGCAGGAACTTCGCGTACGAAGATCGGCAGCTTGGCACGCGGAAATTTGCGCGGAAGGTCGTCCACGATGCGATAATCGACCTGCAGTCCCGCCCACCACATGGATCGCAGCAAGGCGGTCATCTGATCGAACTGCATTTCCGATGGCGGAAGAGTTCCGGGCACGATGCGAAATTCGCAGCGATTGTTTGCCGTCTGCGCGACTTGGTAGGCGCTGGCGCCCAGCCATTTCGCGACGAATTCGGTGGGGATTTGCGGTATCACCACGATGTCGCCGGGAAATTCGAAGGAGTCCCGCTCCTTGCCGTAAACGGCGTCGAGTGCAGGCAACGTGATGCGGCACGCGCCGGCTGCGCCGACCACGGCCTGGTCCGCATGGTCGTAGCGGATGAGTGGCATGACGTAGTTGTAAAGTCGCGTCACCACCACCCAGCCGGTCTCGCCACAACGTGTCGGCGCATCATCGTCTCCGAGGATTTCGACGAAGACCACTTCGGAATGGACGTGGAACCTGCCGCAGTATGGGCAGGTCGAGGCGATCTGGCCGCACTCGTTGCTGGAATAGAACTGGATTACAGGGCAGCCGAAATGATTTTCGATGCGACTCTGGGCGCTGCGCGACAAGTGTTCGCCCACGGTAAGCACGGCGGCAATCCCAAGCTTGCCGAGCCGGCGCTCGGGGTCATGCGCGCACATCAGTTCGACGGCTATCGGCGGAATGCGCAGGTACGCAGGTCGCAGCGCCGAGATTGTTTCGATCAGCCTGGAGGGGCTGTCCGTGGGCGTCAGGTCGTATCGCTCGCCATGAAAGCCGAGATCGGCGAAGCCGGGAAACCAAGCCTGATGGCGACGCACTCTCGACGCCCCCAAGTCTTCCGGAGCGAACAGGCCGACGAAGACCAACCGCTGCGTAGGATCGATTCCGTGGCGCTCGAAATCGCGCGCCATGATCGCCGTCCATCCCAACTTTCCCGATAACTGGGAGTGATGGACCTTGACCGGTTCACCGGTCGAGCCGGACGTCGTACGAATCCAGGTGCGCCCGTGCGAAGCGGGTAGATCTTCGGAGTGCATCGCGCTGCCGGCGGCTTGAACTTCTGCCCGCGTTAAGATCGGGACCTCGTTCCATCGGCCCCAATCGATCGTATCGTCGGTGCGAAACAACGGGTTCAGGCGTCCGGTATCGCGGTAAAATGGAACATGCTTCCGCGCATGCCGGAGAAGCTGCTCCAGTAATCCCCGCTGATACGCAAGAATTTGGTCGGGCGGCATGAGTTGAGTCTGCCGCAACGTCGAAAGAAACCTATCGATGACAAGCTCGTGCACGCCCGCGACCTCCGGGGCCACGATAGCTTTGGCGCAAAGGGTTCGGCAACCAGCGGTGTCGAACCCGGTCTATGCTGGGCGAGCGGGACTTGAACCGCAGCGCGCCCCGGCACCACGGCAGCAACGACAAGGGGGCGCGCTGATCGGGTTTGTTGGCTAGACTGCCGCCATGCAATTTGGAATTTTCGGCTCCGCGCAGGCCAGCACCGCCGATCTTGGCCCCGAGACCGGGCAGGGCTTCCGCGATTATCTCGACATGGCGGTCGAGGCCGAGGCGCTCGGCTACCGGTCGAGCTTCCTGGTCGAGCATCACTTCACCGGCTGGAATCAGGTGTCGGCGACGCTGATGCTGCAGACGGCGCTGGCGATGCGAACGACAACGCTCCGGCTTGGCACCGCGGTCATCGTCCTCCCCTGGCACAATCCGGTGCTGCTCGCCGAGCAGGCGGCGACGCTCGACCAGATCTCGGGCGGCCGCTTCGACTTCGGCATCGGCAAGGGATACCGGCACAACGAGTTTGCCGGCTTCCGCATTCCGATGCAGGAGGCGGAGGGCCGGTTCGAGGAGTCCGTCGAGGTGATGAGCAAAGCGTTCGCCTCGCGCGAGCGCTTCTCGCATCGCGGCCGGTTCTGGCAGTTCGACGATATCGTGGTCGAGCCGCCGCCGGCGCAGAAGCCGCAGCCGCCGTTCTGGGTGGCGGCCGCGAGCGAAGCCTCGATCAGGCGCGCGGCGCACCGCGGCTTCAATCTGATCCTCGATCAGTATGCTTCGCCGGAGCAGCTCGGCGAGCGCATCGCGCTATTCCGCACCGAGCGGCTCGCGGCCGGTCTGGCGTTCGATCCGATGCAGGTTGCGGTGGCGCGGCAGATGCATGTCGCCGGCGACAAGGTCGAAGCGGCACAGGCGCTGAAGCGCGCGGCCGCCAACACCCAGCGCACCGTCGACGTCTCGCGGCAGCCGGGCGGCAGCGCCGGCTCCCACGTCCTGTCCTATGCCGACCGGCCGGGCGCGACCGAAGCGCACACGCTCTACGACACGCCCGACGGTATTTCCGCAAAGCTCGAAGCGCTGCGGCAGGCCGGCGTTGCTTACATTCTCCTCACCACGCTCGGCGGCTCGGCCCAGCTGCGGCGCTTTGCCCGCGACATCATGCCTGCGTTTTCGCAGGCCAAGGAACCGCGCGGCGCGGCAACCGCGAATGAACCGACTTTGGCTTAATGCGGTGCATCGGCCATATCCGGCCTCTTGCCAGCGCCACATTCCCCTGAGACGATGAGCTTCCGGCGTCACGAAATGCGGCCGGACAATACCGGCCGTGCGGCGCCAACAGGGAGGCGTCGATGGCAGCTGCGAATGGTAACGGCGGCACAAGAGCGCAGGGTCCCCGGTGCATCGCGCTGGTGGGCCCCTTCCAAGCTGGAAAGACCACTCTTCTCGAAGCAATCCTGGCCCGCACCGGCGCGATCCAGCGCCCGGGCACGGTCGATGCCGGCACCACGGTCGGCGACGCTTCGAAGGAGGCGCGCCACCACAAGATGAGCGTGGAGCTCTCGGTCGCCACCACGACCTTCATGGGCGACACCTACACCTTCATCGATTGCCCGGGTTCCGTCGAATTCGTTCACGACATGCGCGCAGCGCTGCCCGCAGTCGACGCCGCGGTGGTGGTCTGCGAAGCCGACGAAAAGAAGGTGCCGCAACTTCAGCTCATCCTGCGCGAGCTCGAGCAGCTCAACATCCCGCGCTTCCTGTTCCTCAACAAGATCGACAAGGCCGAGACCAAGCTGATGGAGGCGCTGCAGCTGCTGCAGCCGGCCTCGCGCAAACCCTTGGTGCTGCGCCAGATCCCGATCTGGAAGAACGACATCGTCACCGGCTTCGTCGATCTCGCGCTCGAGCGCGCCCATGTCTACAAAGAGCACGCCGCCTCGGAGGTCGTGCCGCTGGAGGGCGAAAGCCTGGAGCAGGGAAAGACCGCGCGCTTCTCGATGCTGGAGAAGCTCGCCGACCACGACGACGAGCTGATGGAGCAGCTGCTCGAAGACATTCCGCCGCCGCGCGACAAGGTGTTCGACGACCTCGCCCGGGAGCTGCGCGAGGGACTCGTCGTCCCGGTGCTGATGGGCGTTGCCACGCGCACCAACGGCGTTCTCCGTCTGCTCAAGGCGCTGCGCCACGAGGCACCCAATATCGAGGCGACCGCGAAGCGTCTCGGCGTCAACGGCGGCGATGCGCTCGCCTATGTGCTCAAGACCCTCAACACCGGTCATGCCGGCAAGATGTCGATCGCCCGGGTGCTCACCGGCCAGATCGGCGATGGTGTCACGCTGCTGTCGCCCGAGCGCGAGGCCGGCCGGATTTCCGGCACGTTCAAGCTGCTGGGCCAGACCAGCGAAAAGCGCGGCCCCGCCGCGGCCGGCGAGACGGTCGCGCTCGGCAAGCTCGAATACGCCAAGACCGGCGACACGCTGACCGCAGGCAAGCAGGCGCAGCCGCAATTGACTGAGGTGAAGCCGGTCGAGCCGGTGCTGGCGATCACGGTTTCGGCAAAGGAGCGCAAGGACGACGTCAAGCTCGGCCAGGCATTGCACAAGCTGGTCGAGGAGGATCCGTCGGTCGCCATCGTGCACAATGCCGAAACCCATGAGGTGATCGTCTGGGGGCAGGGCGAGATGCATCTGCGCGTCGCCGCCGAGCGGCTCGCCGAGCGCTTCGGCGTCGCCATCAACACCGGGCGGCCGAGCGTCGGTTACAACGAGACGATCAAGAAAGGCATCGTGCAGCGCGGCCGGCACAAGAAGCAGTCCGGCGGCCACGGCCAGTTCGGCGACGTCGTGCTCGACATCAAGCCGCTGCCGCGTGGCTCGGGCTTCAAGTTCGAGGACAAGATCACCGGCGGCGTGGTGCCGAGGAATTACATTCCGTCGGTGGAGGAGGGCGCCAAGGATGCGCTCAAGCACGGTCCGCTCGGCTTTCCGGTGGTCGACGTGCAGGTTGCGCTGATCGACGGCTCCTATCACACCGTCGATTCATCCGACATGGCGTTCCAGACCGCGGCGCGCATCGGCCTCAACGAGGGCTTGCCGCAGTGCCAGCCGGTGCTGCTCGAGCCGATCCACCATGTCGAGATCGTCTGCCCGACCGACGCGACCGCGAAGATGAACGCGATCCTGTCCGGGCGGCGCGGCCAGATTCTCGGCTTCGACACCCGCGACGGCTGGGACGGCTGGGACGTGGTGCGCGCCAAGATGCCCGAGTCGGAGATCGGCGATCTGATCATCGAGGTGCGGTCGGCGACCGCAGGCGTCGGCTCGTTCACCTTCAAGTTCGACCACATGGCGGAGCTGACCGGGAAAACCGCGGATCAGATTGTCGCGGCACGGCGAGCGGCGGAATAGACAAAGCGCACCCAGGCTGTCATGCCCCGCGAAAGCGGGGCAACCAGTCTCACGAGTGTACGCGGATGGTGCTGGATCGCCCGCTTTCGCGGGCGATGACGGCCGAATGACCCGAATGGCAATACCTTCCTGCGATCGAATTCTCTCCGATCCGTGACTTGCGCGTGAACCGCGGGAACCGTACTCCTGCCTGAGCCCCATATCCGGAGGGATAAGGCCATGAACGTCATTCGCCGGCGCGGCTGGGAGATGCCCGAACGCCTCGCCACCCCCGAGCATCTGTTCTTCAATCGCCGCGCCCTGCTCGGCCTCACCGCGGGTGCGGCCGCGGCGGGGCTTGCGCCGCGCATCGCGCTCGCCCAGCGCGCCGCCGATCAACCCGATCCGACCATCGATCTCTATCCCGGCAAGCGGAACGAGCGGTACGTGCTCGATCGCCCGATCACCGACGAGAAGATCAACGGCAACTACAACAATTTCTACGAGTTCGGCACCTCGAAGAGCATCGCCAAGGCGGCGCAGGCGCTGAAGATCAGGCCGTGGACCATCAAGATCGACGGCATGGTGGAAAAGCCGTTCGAGATCGGCATCGACGACCTCGTGCGTAAATTCCCGATCGAGGAGCGGCTCTATCGTCACCGCTGCGTCGAGGCCTGGAGCATGGCGGTGCCGTGGTCGGGCATTCCGATGACGAAGCTCATCGAGCTGGCGAAGCCTTTGTCGTCGGCGAAGTACGTGCGGATGGAAACCTTCCTCGACAAGGCGATGGCGCCGGGACAGAAGAGCTGGGCGCCGTGGCCCTATGTCGAAGGCCTCACCATCGCCGAGGCGACGCACGAGCTGACGTTCCTCGCCACCGGCGCCTACGGCAAGCCGATACCCAAGCAGCACGGCGCGCCGATCAGACTCGCGGTGCCGTGGAAGTACGGCTTCAAGCACATCAAGTCGATCGTGCGCGTGTCGTTCACCGACAAGCGGCCGAAGAGCTACTGGGAAGATCTGCAGGCGTCGGAATACGGTTTCTGGGCGAACGTGAATCCCGAAGTCGCACATCCGCGCTGGAGCCAGGCGAGCGAAGAGCTGATCGGCACCGGCGAGCGCCGGCCGACGCTGCTGTACAACGGCTACGGCGAGTTCGTCGCCAATCTCTACAAGGGCCTCGAGAGCGAGCGGCTCTGGGCCTGATCGCTGCGCGCTGTGTGCCGCAGCGCGTCTTCAGAAAACGAAAGCAAATAAGAAGCCGGGCCCTTTCGGGCCCGGCTCAGTATGTCGGCGCGGGACGGCCGACACTCACCTTCCAGAGGGGAACAACTGTTGAAACCGGATTGGCTTGATCTGGGGGGATGCGACAACCCAGCTCCAACAGCACGCTCCGATAATGCGGCCGGCCCTGATCCCGCACAATGCAAAGCGCCGCATGGCTGTCATGCCCCGCACTGTTTTTGGTCGTGCCGCATGTCAGCCATGCGGCGTCCGCAAATAGCAAAAGCGAATCGGAAAAATCTGCAGCGCCGTGCGTAACGATTCTCACGCGTCCGTGAAGATAACGCTCAGAAGCTCCAGCGCTGCGCGTTGCTGACGAGGAAATCGCGGAACGCCTGGACGCGCGCGACCGACTTCAGCTCCTCCGGATAGACGAAGAAGGCGTCGAGCGCCGGGCCCTCTTCCTCGCCGAACAGCTGCACCAGGCCGGCGTTTTCCTCGATCAGGTAGTCGGGCAGCAGCGCGATACCGAGCCCGCGCTGACAGGCCCGCAGCAGGCCCATGATGTTGTTGATCATCAGCACCGGCTGGCGCGCGCCCTTGCCGTTGCGGCCGACTTCGGTGAGCCAGTTCCGGTTCTGGAGGTAGATTGGCACCGTCGAGCCGCCGAGCATGATGATGCGATGGTGGTCGAGCTCGTCGAGCGTGCGCGGTGTGCCGGTGCGCTTGAGATATTCCGCCGAGGCGTAGGCGTGGAAGTGCACCGAGAACAGCTTGCGCTGAATGAGGTCCGGCTGCGTCGGCTGGCGCAGGCGGATCGCCACGTCCGCCTCGCGCATGGCGAGGTCGAGCTCCTCGTCGGTGGTGATCAGCGTCAGCCGGATGTCGGGAAACAGATCCATGAACTCGCCGAGCCGCGGCGTCAGCCAGTGGATGCCGATGCCGGGCGTGGTCGTCACCTTCAGCTCGCCGTGCGGCTTTTCCCGGCTGTCGGTGAGCTTGGCGCGCGCCGCCTCGAGCTTCATGAAGACGTCATGGGCGGTGCGGTAGAGAAGCTCGCCCTGCTCGGTGAGGATCAGGCCGCGGGCGTGACGGTGGAACAGCGAGACCGCCAGCTCCTGTTCCAGCGCGCTCACCTGCCGCGACACCGCCGACTGTGACAGTCCGAGCTGCTCGCCGGCATGCGTGAAGCTGCCGGCCTCGGCGGCCGCGTGAAACACTTTCAGCTTGTCCCAATCCATTCCGTTCCTGCCTCGCATGAGCGGCGCCTACTCGGCCGCTTGCTGCTGCTGTGCGCCTTGGTGCGCGACGAAGCGCTCGGCTTCCAATGCGGCCATGCAGCCGAGCCCCGCGGCCGTAACTGCCTGCCGATAGATGTCGTCGGTGACGTCGCCCGCGGCGAACAGGCCGGGCACCGAGGTCGCCGTGGAATAGGGCGCGGTCCACACGTAGCCGTTCGGCTTCATCTTGATCTTGCCGGCCACGAGCTCGGTCGAGGGCGAATGGCCGATGGCGATGAACACGCCGTCGGCTGTCATCTCGGTCTTCGCGCCGGTCTTGACGTTCTTCAGCACGACGCCGCGCACCTTCAGCGGGTTCTCGTTGCCGACGACGTCGTCGAGCACCGAGTCCCAGATCACGCTGATTTTTGGGTTCTTGAACAGCCGGTCCTGCAGGATCTTCTCGGCGCGGAAATGGTCGCGGCGGTGCACGACCGTCACCTTGGAGGCGAAGTTGGTGAGGAACAGCGCCTCCTCGACCGCGGTGTTGCCGCCGCCGATCACCAGCACTTCCTTGTGCTTGTAGAAGAAGCCGTCGCAGGTGGCGCAGGCCGATACGCCGTAGCCCTTGAACTTCTGCTCCGACGGCAGGTCGAGCCAGCGCGCCTGCGCGCCGGTCGCAAGCACCACGGCGTCGGCGAGGTACACGTCGCCGGAATCGGAGGTCAGGCGGAACGGCCGCCGCGACAGATCGAGATCGTTGACGTGGTCGGTGACGATGCGGGTGCCGACATGCTCGGCCTGCTTCTGCATCTGCTCCATCAGCCAGGGGCCCTGGATGACGTCGGCAAAGCCCGGATAGTTCTCCACGTCGGTGGTGATGGTGAGCTGCCCACCCGGCTGGATGCCCTGGATCAGGATCGGCTCGAGCATCGCGCGCGCGGCATAGATCGCGGCGGTGTAGCCCGCCGGTCCGGAACCGACGATGACGACCTTGGCCTCCGTGATTTTGGTCATTGTTTCCCTCAAACGGGCCAGACGCCTGCGGCGTCTGCGACAATCCGTGGAACGAGGGAAATGCGCCGGCGCTGGTGGGCCGCGCGCTGCATCCCCCTGCCGCTAATTTAAGCCATCGGACTAGCTATGCAAGATATGCAACCCTCGGAATCGGCCGTTTTTCCGCAATCCGAAAGGTTTCTGCAGAGTTTTGGGGAAACGCCGGGTTGCTGCGCAATATTGTTGCGCGAAATATTGTTTCGCGGCCGCCGGGGACCGATAATGCGGCGGCTGACTGCCTCTCAAATCGCGGAGTTTCTGTGCCGGACCGCCTGGACGCCATCGACTGGAAGATCCTGAAGGAGCTTCAGGAGGACGGCCGCATCACCAATGTCGAACTGGCGCGCCGGGTCGGAATTTCCGCGCCGCCGTGCCTGCGCCGGGTGCGGGCGCTGGAGGAGGCGGGGTTCATCAAGGGCTACCGCGCGCTGCTCGACGAGAAGCTGCTCGGCTACGAGGTCACCGTGTTCGCGATGGTTCACCTCACGAGCCAGGCCGAGCCCGAGCTGAAAGCGTTCGAGGAGTTCGTCCGCAACGCGCCGCTGGTGCGCGAGTGCTGGATGCTCTCCGGCGAGATCGACTTCGTGCTCAAATGCGTGGCGCCGGACCTGAAGACCTTCCAGGCCTTCGTCACCGATCTGACCGGCGCGCCGAACGTGCGCAACATCAAGACGTCGCTGACGCTGCGCAACTCCAAGGACGCAGCGATGGTGCCGATGGAGCTGAAGGCGATCGCGAAGTAGCGAGTTCATGGCCGGACCGCGGCCAGCTCCTTTCGCATCGTCGTCCGCACGATCTCCATCAACCGGCCGGCCTCGCGCGGCAGCGTCCGGCCGGCGACCGTCACGAAGCCGACGTTGCGGCGCAGGCTCGGCTCGACCAGCGGGCGGACCGCAAGCTTGCGCCCCTTGAACATCGAGAACGTCAGCGACGGCAGTGCGGTGACGCCGAGGCCGGCGTCGACCAGCGCGACCGCGGAGGCGATCTGCTCGACCTCGTAACGCGGCGCGATGGCGATCTCGGCGTGAACGAACGCCGCATCGGTCAGCCGGCGGACCGACGAGATGCGGGTGATGCCGATGAAGGGGCGTCCGCCAAGCTCGCGCCAGCGCACCGACTTGCGCCGGGCCAGCGGATCGTCGGCGCGGCAGACCAGATGCGCCACGTCGGACGCGATCTCCTCGAATTGAAGTCGTCGCTCTGCGCCGGCCTGACCGTCAGCGCCAGATCGACGGCGCCTTCGGTGACGAGTTGAATCGCCCGATCGTGCTGCACGTCGTTCAAGGCGATGTCGATGGCCGGGTGCTCGCGCGCGAACGCCTGGATCGCCACAGGCAACACCGCGCAGGCGATCGACGGCAGCGCCGCAATCGAAATGCGCCCTTGCCTGCCGCCGCCGCGCGAGGCGAGCCGCTCGAGCGCCGCCTTGAAGTCGCGGACGATGTCGCGGGCGATGGCCGCGGCGTGGCGGCCGTCGTCGGTAAGCTTCAGGGAACGGGTGGTGCGCGAAAACAATTGCGTCCCGATCTCGCGTTCGATGCGGCGGATGGATTCGCTGAGCGAGGGCTGGGAAATGCCGAGCCGCTCTGCCGCCGCGCTGAAGCTCTCGGCATCGGCCGCCGCCACCAGGATTTCGAGCTGACGCTGCGTCAAATTCATCGGTATGACCTATGTATTCATCGGTTGTCATTATTTGACACTATGAATATCGGTCAATAGCGTCCGCGCGCAGGGAGTGGCTCCAAGGAAGGCCTGAGAGAAAGCCCAATGGCCTCAAAGCCAACGGCTTCGGCGGTTGCGATCGGCGCAGGCGCGGGGTTTGCCGGCGACCGGACCGACGCGGCCGGGCCGGTCGCGGCGGCGCTTTCGCGTTTCGACGGGCCGCGCTTTCTGATGTTCGAATGCCTCGCCGAGCGCACACTGGCGCTGGCGCAGCTCGAGCGGCAGCGCGATCCGCAGCGCGGCTTCAATCCCGCCCTGGAACGGTTCGTCGGGCCGGTGCTCGAACACTGCCTTCGCGAGAACATCAGGGTCGTCGGCAATTTCGGTGCGGCGAACCCGCGCGGCGCGGCGGAGCGCATCCTTTGGCTGGCGCGCGCGCAGGGGCTGAAGGCGCCCCGCGTCGCCGTGATCGAAGGCGACGACATCCGCGGCGCGCTGCCGGCCGGGACGCTCGCCGCGCGAGAAACCGACGGTGCGATCCTGCGCGGCGCAAGCGCGATCATCGCCGCCAATGTCTATCTCGGCGCGGGCCCGATTGCGGATGCGCTCGGGCAGGGCGCCGACATCGTGGTGACCGGACGCGTGGCCGACTCCGCGCTCGCGCTCGGTCCGCTCATGCACGCGTTCGGCTGGCAGGCCGGCGATTGGGACAAGCTCGCGGCAGGAACGCTCGCCGGTCATCTCCTGGAATGCGGCGCCCAGGTCACCGGCGGCTATTTCGCCGATCCGCCGTTCAAGACCGTGCCGGGCATGGCCGACATCGGCTATCCGATCGCCGAGGTTTTCGCCGACGGCGGCATGGTGATCGGCAAGCCCGCGGGCAGCGGCGGCCGCGTCGATCGCCTGACCGTGATCGAGCAGATCCTCTACGAGATGCACGATCCCGCCGCCTATCTCGCGCCCGATGTGGTGCTGGATGTGACCGGCGTGACGGTCGAGGAACTGGGTCCCGATCGCGTCCATGTCTCCGGCGCACGCGGCAAGCCCGCGCCGGAGACATTGAAGGCCACGGTCTGCATCGACGGCGGCGTTCTCGGCGAGGCGGAGATTTCCTATGCCGGGCCAAACGCTGCCGCGCGCGCCAGGCTCGCCGCCGAAACCGTCGCCGAACGCGTGCGTCGCCGGGCGCCCGGGCTGAAGTTTCGCATCGACACGATCGGCGTCGTCAGTGTGCTCGGCGATGACGGCGGCAGCTTCGTGCACGGCAGCAACGCGGCCCCGGAGGACGTGCGGCTGCGCTTCGCCGCCCAGTCGGCCGACGCCGCGGCGGTCGAGCTTCTGCTGGATGAGGTCGAGGCGCTTTATTGCGCGGGGCCGGCCGGCGGCGCGGGTGTCCGCCGCCGCGTGCTGCCGCGGCTTGCCAGCGCCTCCTGCCTGATCGAGCGTTCCTTGGTGCAGCCGACGGTCACCATGCTCGGAGGCGGCGCATGAGGCCACGCGCCGTCAAACTCCACGAGATCGCCAATGCGCGCTCCGGCGACAAGGGCAACCGGCTCAACATCGCGCTGGTCTGCCGCGATCCGTCGCATTTCCCGGCCATCGCCCGGCAGATCACCGCCGAGCGGGTCGCCGAGGCGTTCGCCCATCGCAAGCCGTCGCGCGTCGTGCGCTACGACCTGCCGAAGCTTGCGGCCTTCAACTTCGTTCTCGACGACGTGCTCGAAGGCGGCGTCAACGCCAGCCTCGGCCTCGACGGCCACGGCAAGTCGCTGTCGTTCGTGCTGCTGGACATCCCATTGCAAATCGAAACTCAGGAGACCGGGTCATGAGAAAACGTCTGCTTGGCCTTGTTGCGCTTGCGTTTACAGCAGCGGTTCTGCAAAGCGCGAACGCACAGGAGCGCTATCCGAGCCGCAGCATCAAGTTCATCGTGCCGTTCGCGGCAGGGAGCGCCACCGACACGCTGGCGCGGCTGCTCGGCAACCATGTCGGCGCCTCGCTCGGCCAGAGCGTCATCATCGAGAACACCGCGGGCGGCAGCGGCGTGCCGGCGGCGATGAACGTGGTGCGGGCCGCGCCCGACGGCTACACGGTGTTCATCACCTCCAACACCACGCACGCGTCGAACCAGAGCATGCTCAAGCGCGTGCCCTACGACGCGGTGACCGATTTCGAGCCGATCACCAAGCTCGGCACCATCACCCTGGCGCTGGTCGGCCACCCCTCGGTGCCGGCCAACAACGTCCAGGAGCTGATCGCCTACGCCAAGGCCAATCCCGGCAAGCTCACCTTCGGCGCGGGCTCCACCTCCTCGCGTGCCGCCGGCGAATTGATGAAGACCATGGCCGGCATCGACATGCTGCATGTTCCCTATCGCAGCAATCCGCTGGTGGTGACCGACCTGCTCGGCGGGCAGATTTCGCTGTTCTTCGGCGACGTCTCGACGTCGCTGCCGCCGGTGCGTGCCGGCCGGCTGAAAGGCTACGCCGTCTCGAGCCTGCAGAAGTCGCCGCTTGCGCCGGACCTGCCGCCGCTCAACGAGGCTGGCCTGAAGGGTTACGACCTGACCGCCTGGTTCGCCGCCTATGCGCCGGCGAAGACGCCGAAGCCCGTGGTCGACGCGCTGAACGGAGCGCTGCGCAAGGCGCTGGCCGATCCGGAGGTCGCGCCGAAGCTGCTCACGGCGGGCATTGAGCCCGCCGCAAGCTCGCCGGACGAGCTCAAGGCCTTCATGGTCGCCGAGATCGAGAAATGGCGGAAGATCGTCGCCGACGCCAAGATCGAGCCGGAATAAGGGCCGGATATCTGGGTGCTTGCGCCCCTGGGTCCCCGCTTCCGCGGGGACGAACGGTTGATAGGCCGGCGAACTCTATTGGCATTCGTCCCCGCGAAAGCGGGGACCCATTGCTTCACAGTTCGATCCCGCGATGTTCAACGACGTTCTAATCACCCTTCACGCCCGAAGTCTTCGCCACCGCGAGCCACTTCGGTGACTCGGATGCGATGAAGCCTGGCATGGCCTTGGCGTCGATCGGCATCGGCTCGAAGCCCGCGCGCGCCATGGCGGCGGCCAGCTCCGGCGACTTGAGGCCCGCGACAATCCCGCCGTTGAGCTTCTCGACGATCGCCGCGGGCGTGCGCGGCGGCGCCCACACCGCCATCCAGTAGCGCAGCGTGAGGTTGGGAAAGCCGCTTTCGGTCATGGTCGGCGTGTCGGGCAGCTCGGGAAGGCGGGTGTCGTTGGTGACCGCGATCGGACGCAGCTTGCCCTGCTTGATCAGCGCGAGCAGCGTCGCCGTGGTGCCGAAGTTCATCTGGATATGGCCGCCGAGCATGTCGGCGACCGCCTGCGCGCCGCCCTTGTAGGGAATGCTCGAAATGTCGACCTTGGCCGTGTGCTTCAGCGTTTCGCCGAGCATGTGCGGCAGCGTGCCCTGGCCGAAGCCGAAGTTGACCTTGCCGGGATTGGCGCGGGCGTGCTCGACCAGATCTTTCACCGTCTTGACCGGCAGGCTCGGCGCAACCACCAGCAGGAACGAGCCGCCGCCGGCGGTCGCGACCGGCGTCACGTCCGTCACCGGGTCGAATCCGACGCTGTCGTAGAGCGCGGGCGTCATCAGGTGTTTGGCGCCCTCGGTGAAGAGGAGCGTGTAGCCGTCCGGATCGGCGTTGATCACCGCCTTGGTGCCGATGATGCCGCCGCCACCCGGCCGCGGCTCGACCGCGACCGGCTGGCCGATCGAAGCGGACAGGTTCTGCGCCACGAGCCGCGCCATCACGTCGGTCGGCGAGCCGGGCGTCGAGGGCACGATCATCCGGATCGGCTTGCTCGGATAGGACTGTGCGGCGGCATGCGGCGCTGCGGCGAACACGCTGGCGAGGATGGCCAGCGCGCAGACAATCCTTTGTGCTGTTTTCATTGTTCTTCCCCAGGTCATTTCGCGAACGCCGGCATGATCTCCTTGCCGAACAGCTCGATGGAGCGCAGGGCCTCGGGCAGCGTGATGTCGCCGAACACCATCTGCGGCACGAAATAATTGCAATTGTTGGCCTCGATTTCGGCTGCGATGAAGCGCCGCACCGTCGCCGGCGATCCGGCGATCCCGTTGTTGAGCGCGATCAGGCCGTCGAAGGTCTCCGGATAGATGCCGATCACCCGCGGCTCGGTGCCGTGCCGGTTGAACAGCCAGCGGAAGCTTTGCCGCCAGCGCGGATAGGCGCGGCGCGCGATCGCAAGTGCAGCGTCGTCAGTATCGGCGACGACAATGTGCCGGCTGACGCCGATCAGGGTGCCGTCCTGATCGAATCCGTTCTGCGCCCGTGTCTCGCGATAGGCCTTGATGATCGCCTGGGTGTTGTCGCGGAGCCCCAGAGCCACGATGTTGACGTGGTTCTCGGCGGGCCAGGCGGAGTTGCTCGGCAGCGTCACGCCGTACCACAGCGGCGGGTGCGGCTTCTGCACCGGCTTCAGGATCATCGGCAGCTTGTCGAATTGGTAGAACTCACCGGCGAACGAAAGCTCGTCGGAGTTGAGGCCTTTCAACAGCACCTGAAACGCCTCGTGATACATCGCCTGGGTCTTCGAGAAGTCGAGGCCGTAGGCCTGCGTCTCGTACATCGACACGCCGCGGCCGACGCCGAGCTGAAAGCGCCCGCCGCTCATCTGATCGAGCATGCAGACCTCTTCGATCAGGCGCAGTGGATGGTAGAACGGCAGGAGATACACCAGCGGCCCGAAGCGCAGCTTCTTCGTGCGGTAGGCGAGGGCGGCGAAGATCAGCGCCGGCGAGGCGGCGGCACCGAGCGGTGTCGTGTGGTGCTCGGCGACGTGATAGCCGTAGAAGCCCGCGCGGTCGTAGGCCTCGGCGATGGCGAGCCGGTTGGCGTAGAGCTCCGAAAGCGGCACGCCCGCGTCATCGATGTGATCGAATATCCCGAACTTCATGCGGCCCCCGGCTTGAGCTTGGCGGGCCTACTTTCCAAAACGCCGATGGCCGGGGCAAGCCCGGCCATGGCAAAGCCAACCTGCGAGTTCCTGGAAGAGTCAGGCCTCGGCCAGATCGAGACGACGTTCGATCCGTTCGATGCGGCCATCGACGCGGTCGAGGCGGTTGGAGAGATTGGCGTATTGGCTTTCGAGAATGCCGAGGCGCGACTTCACCTCGCGCATATCGTCGCGAAGGCCATCGACGGCGCCTCGGATGTGCCGCAGATGCTCGAGACCGACATTGTCGGCCTCGACCATGCTCACCTCCACTCGATCTTGGTGATCTCGTAGGCCTTGGCGCCGCCGGGCGTGTTCACCTCGACGGTCTCGCCCTTCTTCTTGTTGATCAGCGCGCGCGCAATCGGCGAGGTGATCGAGATCTTGCCGTCCTTGGCGTTGGCCTCGGGCTCGCCGACGATCTGCCAGACGTGCTTCTTCTCGGTGTCCTCGTCGACCAGGGTCACGGTTGCGCCGAACTTGATGGTGTCGCCGGAAAGCTTCGACACGTCGATCACCTCGGCGCGCGCAAGCTTGTCCTCAAGCTCGGCGATCGCGCCCTCGTTGAGCGACTGTTGTTCCTTGGCGGCGTGATACTCCGCGTTCTCGGACAGGTCGCCATGGGTGCGGGCGTCCGTGATTTGCTGGATAATCCTCGGCCGTTCGACCTGCTGGCGATGCTTGAGGTCATTCTCCAGCACCAAGTGACCCGCAGCGGTCATCGGAATCTTCTCAACCACTTCTCAGTCCTCCTAGAGCGATGGACAGAAATCCAAACGCGGGCCGAAGTTCCCTTCTGCCCGCATGTTTGAACGTAAACCCAACGCGCCTTAACTTTCGCCGGCCTGTCAGGCCGACCCGCCGAAATAGCTTTGCAGCGCCCGTACCTCGAGGTCGTCCCCAAGAAAGGCTTTTATACCCTGCGCCGCAGCCACGGCTCCGGAAAGAGTGGTGTAGTACGGCACTTTATGCAAGAGGGCGGCCCGCCTCAGGGGGCGGCTGTCCGCCAGGGCCGTCGCCCCCTCGGTGGTGTTAAAAACGAGCTGAACCTGCCCGTTTTTGATGGCATCGACGACATGAGGCCGGCCTTCGGCCACCTTGTTGATCTTGGTGGCCTCGACCCCATGCTCATGCAGATAACGTTGGGTTCCGGACGTGGCGATCACCTCGAAGCCGAGCTTCTTGAGCGTCTTCAGGGGCTCCAGCACCTTGGGCTTGTCGTTGTCGCGGACCGAGACGAACACCGTCCCGCCCTTGGGTAAGCGGGCACCGCCGCCGAGCTGGCTTTTGGCAAAAGCGACGCTGTAGTCGCGGTCGAGGCCCATGACCTCGCCGGTCGACTTCATTTCCGGGCCGAGCACGGTATCGACCTTGTCGCCGAACCGGCCGAACGGGAACACGGCTTCCTTGACGCCGACATGCTTGAATCGTTTCAGGTCGAAGCTGAGCGGCGGCAGCTTGAACGACGCAAGCTTCTCGCCGGCCATGATGCGGGCGGCGATCTTGGCGACCGGAATGCCGGTCACCTTGGCGACGAACGGCACCGTGCGCGAGGCGCGCGGGTTCACCTCCAGCACGTAGATGTCGCCGTCCTTGATGGCGTACTGCACGTTCATCAGCCCGCCGACGTTCAGCGCCAGCGCCAGCGCCCGCGTCTGCCGCTCCAGCTCGGCGATCAGCTTGCCATCGAGCGAGAACGGCGGCAGCGAGCAGGCGCTGTCGCCCGAATGGATGCCGGCCTCCTCGATGTGTTCCATGATGCCGGCGATGTAGGTGTCCTTGCCGTCGCACAGGCAATCGACATCCACCTCGATCGCATCGGTGAGATAGCGGTCGATCAGCAGCGGCCGCTTCGCCGAGACGACCAGCTCCGACGGCCGGTCGAGGTCGCCGGTAAGACGGGCGAGATAGCGCTCGAGTTGCGGCGCGTCGTGGACGATCTCCATCGCGCGTCCGCCCAGCACATAGGACGGCCGGATCACCACCGGATAGCCGATGGTTTCCACGGAGGCGCGGGCGGCCTTGAGGCTCGTGGCGATGCCGCTCTGCGGCTGCCGCAGCTTCAGCTTGTCGAGCAACTGCTTGAAGCGGTCGCGGTCTTCGGCGAGATCGATGGCATCCGGCGAGGTCCCGAGGATCGGCACCTTGGCCTTCTCCAGGGGCTCCGCGAGCTTGAGCGGCGTCTGCCCGCCGAACTGCACGATCACGCCGAGCAGCGTGCCGTTGGAGCGCTCGGTGTCGATGATCTCGATCACGTCCTCGGCGGTGAGCGGCTCGAAATAGAGCCGGTCCGAGGTGTCGTAGTCGGTCGAGACCGTCTCCGGATTGCAGTTGACCATGATGGTCTCGTAGCCCACCTCATCGAGCGCGAAGCAGGCGTGGCAGCAGCAGTAGTCGAACTCGATGCCCTGGCCGATCCGGTTCGGCCCGCCGCCGAGGATGACCACCTTCTTCCTGTCGGACGGCCGGGCCTCGTTGGCGGGCAGGCCGGCAAACGGCGTCTCGTAGGTCGAGTACATGTAGGCGGTCGGCGATGCGAATTCGGCCGCGCAGGTGTCGATCCGCTTGAACAGCGGCCGCACGTCGAGCGCGCGGCGGCGTTTGGTCACCTCGTCGGCGGAGTGGCCGGACAGCTTGCCGAGCCGGGCGTCGGAGAAGCCCATCGCCTTGAGCCGGCGGAACGCGCCTGCGTTCTTCGGCAGGCCTTTGGCGCGGATTTCGGCCTCGGTGTCGATGATGCCGCGCACCTGCGCGAGGAACCAGGGATCGACCTTGCAGGCCGCGTGGATGTCCTCGTCGCTGAAGCCCTGCCGCATCGCCTGCGCGACCTTGAGCAGGCCGTCCTGCGAGGGCTGGCCGAGCGCCGCGCGGATCGCGTTCTTGTCGTCGCCCTGGCCGAGCCCTTCGATGGTGATCTCGTCGAGGCCGGTGAGGCCGGTTTCCAGCGAGCGCAGCGCCTTCTGCAGGCTCTCCTGGAAGGTGCGGCCGATCGCCATCGCCTCGCCGACCGACTTCATCGAGGTGGTCAGCGTCGCGTCGGCGCCGGGGAACTTCTCGAACGCAAAGCGCGGGATCTTGGTGACGACGTAGTCGATCGTCGGCTCGAACGAGGCGGGTGTTGCGCCGCCGGTGATGTCGTTGGCGATTTCGTCGAGCGTGTAGCCGACCGCGAGCTTGGCCGCGACCTTGGCGATCGGGAAGCCGGTGGCCTTCGAGGCCAGCGCCGAGGAGCGCGACACGCGCGGGTTCATCTCGATGACGATGAGGCGGCCGTCCTTCGGATTGACGGCGAACTGCACGTTCGAGCCGCCGGTCTCCACGCCGATCTCGCGCAACACCGCCAGTGAGGCGTCGCGCATGATCTGGTATTCCTTGTCGGTCAGCGTCAGCGCCGGCGCGATGGTGATCGAGTCGCCGGTGTGAATGCCCATCGGGTCGAGGTTCTCGATCGAGCAGATGATGATGCAGTTGTCCTTTTTGTCGCGGACAACCTCCATCTCGTACTCTTTCCAGCCGAGCACGCTCTCTTCGATCAGCACCTCGTTGGTCGGCGAAGCATCGATGCCGCGTTCGACGATGGTGATGAACTCGTCCTTGTTGTAGGCGATGCCGCCGCCGGTGCCGCCCAGCGTGAACGACGGCCGGATGATCGCCGGCAGGCCGATGTCTTCCAGCGCCTCCAGCGCCTGCGCCAGCGTCTTGATCTGGTGCGAGCGCGGCGTCGCAAGGCCGATCTTGGTCATGGCGTTGCGGAACAGCTCGCGGTCTTCCGCCTTGTCGATGGCCTCCGCGGTCGCACCGATCATCTTGACGTTGAACTTGTCGAGCACGCCCATCTTCTTGAGCGACAGCGCGGTGTTGAGTGCGGTCTGTCCGCCCATGGTCGGCAGGACCGCGTCGGGGCGCTCCTTCTCGATGATCTTGGCGACGATCTCGGGCGTGATCGGTTCGACATAGGTGGCGTCGGCCAAATCCGGATCGGTCATGATCGTGGCCGGGTTCGAATTGACCAGCACGATCCGGTAGCCCTCTTCCTTGAGGGCCTTGCAGGCCTGGGTTCCGGAATAATCGAACTCGCAGGCCTGGCCGATGACGATCGGGCCGGCGCCAATGATCAGGATCGACTTGATGTCGGTGCGTTTCGGCATCGGGCCTCAATTCGGCACAAAAAAAGGGCGCGCTTTTGCGCGTCCTTCGCCCCCGCCACGGGAAGTGCCCCGCGCGAGGGGTGCTTAGACCAGAATCAGGCCCCCGCCAACCCCGGAATGCGCAGGAAATCTAGTTGTCACCGGCCGTTTTGCAAGGTCTTGCGCCTTTTCCGCATGGCGGGCCGGCCGGCTCTCGTCCGCCGCCGCACGGTGCGGGGCTGCGGCCGCGGTTCGTCCCGGATACCGAGAATTTTCCGCAAAAGCCGGATCAGTTCCTTCTGCTCCGCCGGGGCTAGGTCCTGCGTGAGCAAATGCCGCGCCCGCCGCGTCACCGCGCCAAGCTTGCGGTTCAGAGCTTCGCCCGCCTTGGTGAGAAACACCGCCCGCGCGCGGCGGTCCGAGGGCGGGATGCGTCGCTTGAGCAGCCCGCGCGCCTCCAGGCGGCCGACCACGTTTCCGGTGGTGGCGCGGTCGAGCGCGATCATCTCGGCAAGCGTCTTCTGATCGATCCCCGGCTGGCTGTTGACCACCAGCAGCACGGTCGCCTGCACGGGCGTGACGTCGTGATCGCCCGCCACATCGGCGAACACGCGCCAGGCGCGCTGCTGCGCCCGCCAGATCAGATGGCCGGGCCGCCGTCCGAGCTCGATCGGGTCGGCCGGATTGACATACCGAAGCTCGGCGCGGGCGCGGCCTTTGCGAGGTTCGCGGGCCAAGCGGCCGCCTACTTGGCGTTCAGGTTGAGCGTCTTGACGATCGGCTCGAGATCGCGCCCCAGCTTGCGGATCACCGCCAGCGTTTCGTCAGAGGAGCCGAGCGGCGACGGATCGAAGCCGAGCGTGTGCAATCGCTGCTGGATTGCCGGATCGTTGATGATTTTCTTGATCTCGGCGGAGAGTGTCGCGACCGTGGCCTTTGGCGTGGCGGACGGCGCGAACAGCAGGAAGTGCGAGCTGCCGTCCAGCGGGGACATGCCCTGTTCGGCGCTGCTGACGACATTCGGCGCGAGCGGCGACCGCTCGGCCTGCATGACGGCGAGCGCCTTCAGCTTGCCTTCACGGACGAGCGGCATCGAGTTTGCAGCCGCGGTGCTGCCGAAGGTGATGCGGCCGGTGATCAGGTCGCCCATGAAGTCCGGCGCGCCGCGATAGAACACCGAATCGAATTTCGCGCCGCTGACCCGCGCCAGCTCTTCGACCGCAAGGTGCGGCGTCAGTCCAAGGCCGGCGGTGGCATAGGACAGGCTGCCCTTTTCCTTGCTGAGGGCGACGAGGTCCTTGAGGTCGTTCAGCGAACTCGAGGCCGAGGTCAGGATCAGCGAGGGAGATTTGCCGACACCGGCGATCGGCACGAGATCCTTTTCCGGATCGTAACCGAGGTTGTTGAATATCAGCTTGTAGCTGAGGATCGCGGCGACGTTGACACCGATGGTGCAGCCGTCGGGCGTCGACTTGGCAACCGCGGCCGTGCCGATGTTGCCGGTCGCGCCGACCTTGTTCTCGATCACGACGGCTTTCTTCAGCGCGTTGCCGAGCGGCTCGGCCACGAGGCGGGCGGTGAGGTCGGATGCGCCGCCGGCCGAAAACGGCACGATGATCCTGATCTGCGGACAGGGCGGAGTCTCGGCGAAGGCGTCGATGCTTCCGAGACAAATGGCGGCAACGGCGGCGGCGATGCGTATCATGGTGCCTTCCCGGGTGGAGCCTGCAGATCAGTATGAATCGCTTGCCCATCGAGGGCAAGCAGGGGGCGACGCACAAGCGGCGCTTCTTGCCGCATCATCGGACATTTGATATGTATACATACTAGATAGGCGGCGGGCGTCTGGAAATCGGAGCGCGTGATGGCCAATCGCAGGCAGATTAAGCTCGGGATGTTCCTGCGGCCGGCCGGCCACCACATCGCCGCCTGGCGGCATCCCGACGCCCAGGCCGATGCCGGCTGGGACTTCTCCCGTTTCACGGGGTTGGCTCAGATCGCCGAGCGCGGCCTGTTCGACATGCTGTTCCTGGCCGACACCTCGGCTGTTCCCAGCGACGACATGGAGAACATTCGGCATCTCGCCTATGTGGCATGGATCGAGCCTTTTACGACCATGGCGGCGCTCGCCTCCGTCACCCGCCACATCGGGCTCGTCTGCACGTCATCGACCAGCTTCGAGACGCCGTTCGGCATCGCGCGCAAGTTTGCCTCGCTCGATCTCGTCAGCGGCGGCCGGGCCGGGTGGAATCTCATCACTTCGGCCAATCCGCTGGAGTGGCGCAACTTCGGCGCTGAGCCGCAGGGCAGCAGCGGCGTGCGCTACGCGCGCGCTCGCGAGTTCGCGGGCGTCGTGCAGGGACTCTGGGATAGCTGGGACGACGACGCCTTCATCGTCGACAAGCCGTCCGGCATCTTCTTCGATCCCGCCAAGCTGCATGTGCTCGACCACAAGGGCGAGCATTTCCAGGTCCGCGGCCCACTCAACGTCCGCCGCTCGCCCCAGGGGCAGCCGGTCCTGGTGCAGGCCGGCGCCTCCGAAGACGGCAGGAGTCTCGCGGCCGAGACTGCGGACGTCATCTTTGCCGCCAACACGACGCTGGACATTGGCCGCGAGTTCTACGCGGACGTGAAGGCGCGCGTCGCCCGGTGCGGGCGCAACCCGGACCATGTCCTGATCATGCCGGGCTTCCAGGTCATGCTCGGCGAGAGCGAGCAGCAGGCGCGCGACCGGTTCGAATTCCTGCAGAACTTGATACCGGATTCGCTCGGCGTGCGGCATCTGTCGACCTACATCGGCGTCGAGCTGTCCGGCTATCCGGTCGACGGCCCGCTGCCCGACCTGCCGCTGACCAATGTCAACGTCAGCCGCACCAAGATGCTGTTCGAGCTGGCGCGGCGCGAGAACCTGACGATCCGGCAGCTCTACCAGCGCATCGCCGGCGGCCGCGGGCACTTCCAGACGTTCGGTACGCCGAAGCAGGTTGCCGACACCATGGAAGAGTGGGTCACCACCGGCGCCGCCGACGGCTTCAACTACATGGCGCCGCTTTTTCCGACCCAGCTCGAGGAGTTCGTCGCGACCGTCATCCCCGAATTGCAGCGCCGGGGACTGTACCGGACCCGATACGAGGCCGACACCTTGCGCGGCAACCTCGGCCTGCCGCGGCGCGAGAGCCGCCACGTGCGGCCGCGCCAGGCGGCGCGCGCCTAGCGCGGAGAGGTGGTTGGCCGCAGAAAATGCGACCCACCGGGGAATGCCTATTCCACCTTGAAGCCGCTGGCCTTGATGATCGGCCACCACTTTTCGATCTCGGCCTTTTGCAGGCTGCCGAGCGCCGCCGGGTTCTGCCGCTCGCGCGGGAAAATCTCCTGGCCGGCATCCGCGAGCTTGGCTTGTGTCGCCGGATCGGCGAGAGCGTCCAGAACGGCGGCATGGAGCCGATCGATCACCGGCTTGGGCGTGCCCTTGGGCGCCCAGAGGCCGTGCCAGAGCGACATGTGGAAGCCGGGCAGTCCCGCTTCATCGACCGTCGGAATGTCGGGCGCGCGGGTGAGCCGGGTTTCGGCCGCGACACCATAAATCTTGATCGTGCCGCCGCGCGCCTGCGGCAGGGCGGTGATCGGGTCGGCGATCATCATGTCGATCTGGCCTGCGACCAGGTCCTGCATCGACGGGCCGGTGCCGCGATAGGGCACGAACTGCATGTTGGCGCCGATGGCGTTCTGGAACACCAGGCCCGCGACGTGCGTGATGCTGCCCTGGCCGGCATTGCCGACCGTCTTGCCCGGATTGGCCTTGAGCCAGGCGACGAGCGACTTCAGGTCGTCGGGCGGGGTGGCCTTTTTCGCGACGATCACGAACGGGGCGACGACGGCAAGGGAAATGGGCTCGAAGTCGGTCAGCAGATTGTACGGCAGGTTGCCGTAGGTGGCGCCGGTGATGACGTGCGAGCCGTTCTGGCCGAGGATGATGGTATGGCCGTCGGGCGTCGCGCGCACGGCGCGTCCCACGCCGATGGTGCCGCCCGCGCCGGTGACGTTCTCGACGATCACGGTCTGGCCGAGCGAGGTGCGCATCCGTTCGGCCAGGATGCGGCCGATCACGTCGGTCGAGCCGCCCGCCGCAAACGGCACGATCATGGTGATCGGCTTGGACGGATAGGTCTGCGCGGACGCGGAATGCGAACCGGCAAGCGCGGCAGCGGCTGCGACGAGATGCAGAAATCTCCGGCGCGGAAGCGTCATGGCGTTCTCCCCAGGTTCGAGCGCAATGGCGCGCGGTTGATCCGCGCTGCCGTCTTGGTCAGTCTTTTTGCAGCAGCCTCGCGAGCCACACCGAGATCACGGCCGGCCGGCCTTCCTCGCGGATCGCCTTCAAGCCGCGCCGCAGCGCGCCTTCGACCTGCGCCGAGTCGGTGACGTTCTCGCCATACGCGCCCGCGGCCTCCGCCTCCTTGGCAAAGTCGATCGGCGGATCGAAATAGCCGCCGTCGTAGTCCACCTTCGCGGTGTAGCTGTCCTTGCCGTAGACGCTGTTGATACGCAGCGTTCCGGTCGAGTAGCTGCGGTTCTGGTAGACCACCGTCATGAACGGCGCCTTGTAGTGCCTGGCCGCCCAGAGCGCGTGGATCGGCGTGCCGAACATGTAGAAGCCGTCGCCGGTGACCGCGATCACGTCCTTGTTGGGCGCCGCGAGCTTTGCGCCGAACGCCGCACCGGGCGACCAGCCGCCGCTCGACGCCGGATTGTGGAAATAGGCGCCGGGCTGCGAGATGCCGAGATAGTCGTGCAACTGGTTCTGCGCGATGGTCTCGTCGAACACGATGCAGTTGTCGTCGAGCACCTTGGCGATCCGGTAGGCGAGCCACTTCGGATCGATCGGCATCTTGTTGGCGCGCGACTTCGCATCCTCGGCGATGTCGCTCCGGCGCTTGGCCGACAGCTCCGCGCATTTCGCCGCCCGCGCGGCAAACCGCGGCTGGTCGTCCGCGGTGATGAGCTTCCGCACCTCGGCTTCCAGCGCCTCGATCACCGACAGCGCGTCGGCGGTGAGGCGCAGGTCGGCGGTGAACTCCATCGTCGGGATACGTCGCTTGCTCGGCTCGACGTCGGTGATCGCGACCCAGGCGCTGTCCGGCGGCGGGTTCGAGTCGGCGAGCCAGGGAATGTCGACGTCCAGTGCGAGGATCACGTCGGCGTCCTTCAGGTTCGCGCTGCTCATGTAGAGCGGATGGTTGAGCGGGAAGCACTGATAGGCGCGCAGCCCCGACTGCGCGACCGGCAGCGCGAGCAGCTCGCAGAGCCGGACCAGGGCGGGGACCGTCGCCGGATTGCGCCCCGATCGCGCCACCAGCACGAACGGGTTCTGCGCCTTCACCAGCCGCTCGGCGATCTCGCGGATACCCTCGGCATCGGGCGCGGCGGGCCGCGCCACGCCGAGCTGGTCCATGGTCGGGAATTTGGCGCCGTTGATCTTGTGCAGCGAGACTTCTCTCGGGAGCGTCAGATAGACCGGCCCGCACGGCTCGGTGCGCGCCACCTGCAGGGCGCGCGAGATCATCAGCCCGGCGTTGTCCTGCATCTGCATGCGGTGGTCCCATTTGGTGTACTGCCGCACGATCGAGTTCTGGTCGAAGCTCTGTTGCAGCCAGATGTGCCCGCCGCCGTCGCGCGCGCCGAGGATGCTGCCGGGGTAGCTGGTCGGCGAGCCGCCGCCGGTGATGACCACCGGCAGGCCGGAATGGAACGCGGTGTGCACCGCGCCGCCATAGTGCTGCGTGCCGCAGTCGACATGCGCCGCCGTGACGGCAGGCTTGCCGCTCACCGCGGCGTAACCCAGCGCGGCGTTGAGGCTCGCATGCTCGTGCGTCACGGTGATCAGCTTCGGCGCCTTGCGGCCCTGCGCGTGCGCCTTCGCCACCGCCTCCTGATAGAAGCCGATTTCTGAGCCCGAGGTGAAGAAGACGTAGTCCACGCCGGCTTCGGCCATCGCCGCGATCATCGCGTCGCCGTTGTCGTCGGCCGGCACCTCGATCCAGGCGCGGCTGTCGTTGCGCAGGTTTCCGGCGTGCTTGTTCATGGGATGGACTCCTTACTCCGGAGCCTGAGTGTGCAGCTTTGGCCGGGCCGGACAAGCGGCATGTTTGCCCCTGCCGGACCGGCAGGCTACGCTCGATGCAACGAACAGAAGAAGCTTGGGAGGAGAGGATGGTTCGGGGAAGCCGCATCTGGCTTGCCGTTGCTGCGCTCGGTCTGTCGGCCGTTGCGGCGCAGGCGCAATTCAATCCGCAGCGCCAGATCACCGTCGTCGTGCCGATCGGCGCGGGCGGCGGCGTCGATGCCACCGGCCGCCTCGTGGCCGAGAAGCTTTCCGAGCGTTTGAAGCAGCCTGTCGTCGTCGAGAACCGCACCGGCGCCGGCGGCATGACCGGCACCGACTCGGTCGCGAAAGCCGCGCCGGACGGCCACACCATCCTGCTGATGGAGAGCTCCTCCGTCCTGCACAAGTGGCTGCGCACCAACGTGCCGTACGACGTGATCACGGATTTCACGCCGATCGCCCGCGTCGCGATCTCGCCGCTGGTGATGTTCGCGCAGCCGAACTTTGCCGCGAACAACGCCCGCGAACTGGTCGCGCTCGCCAAGGCCGAGCCGGGCAAGCTCTCCTGCGGAACGCCCGGCGTCGGCACGCCGCATCATCTGGCGCTGATGATGCTGAATTCGCTCGCCAAGGTGGACATCGTCAACGTGCCGTATCGGGCTGCGGCAGCGTCGTTAAACGACCTGCTCGCCGGGCAGATCCCGATGATCTGGGCCGCGCCCACTGCGGCCATGCCGCATGTCGCGGCGGGCAAGATCAAGGCGCTGGGCGTGGCGTCCGGAAAGCGCGAGCCGGCGTTCCCGGACATCCCGACCATCGCCGAATATGTGCCGGGCTTCGACCTGACCATCTGGTTCGGCGTGGCGGTGCCTTCGAAGACGCCGCCGGAGATCGTGGCGCGGCTCTCCAAGGAAATCGCCGAGATCGCGGCCCAGCCCGACGTGCAGGAGCGGATCACCAAGTTCGGTCTCGCGCCGTCCTATGCCGGTCCCGAGCAGTTCCGCGCGCAGGTGCGCGAGGATCACGAGCGCTTCGGCAAGATCATCCGCGAAGCCGGCATCGTGCCGAACTGACGGGGCAACCAAAGCGCCGGTCCGATCGTTGTCCGTAACGATCGCGGATCGGCACGATGGGTTTCGGAAAAAGGCTTGGCGGTTGGGTGCTCGACGTTGCCGTTGTGGCGGGCGCCGCGGCGGTTGCCTGGAAATGGCAGAAGGCCCTGCATCCGGCCGCCGACAAGATCGAAACCTGTCCATCCGGGTGGGCCTTTGCGCCGCCTCCGGTGGTCATGGTTGGCGGCGTCTGGCCGAAGGGCGCGTCCTGGACCTGGTGGCGCGATGTGCTGTCCGACACGTACCAAGCCATCGGCAAGGACCGCCTGCTGGCGGTCGCCGCGGGCGTCGTGTTCTACGCGCTGCTCGCGATGGTGCCGGCGATCACGGCCTTCGTGTCGTTTTATGGCCTGTTCGCCACGGCGGGCGCGGTTCAGGATCATCTGTCGCTGCTGGCCAATGTGATGCCCTCGGGCAGCATCGACATCGTTCGGGAGCAGATCGTCCGCATCGGCTCCCGGCCTGGAGGGCTCAGCATCGGTTTTGTCGCCGGGCTCTTGATTGCGCTGTGGAGTGCAAACGCGGGCGTCAAGGCGCTGATCGATGCGCTGAACGTGATCGAAGGCCGCAACGAGCGCCGCAGCTTCGTCCGCCTCAATCTTCTGTCGCTGTCGATGACACTCGGCGCAATTGCGTTTCTGCTGCTGTCGATCGGCGCAGTGGTGGCCTTTCCGCTGGTGATGTCGGCCTTCGGGCTCAAGCCGTTCACCGGCATGGCGACGTGGCTGATCCGGTGGCCGATTCTGTTCGTTATGGTGGTCGGAGCGCTCGCCGTGTTCTATCGCTTCGGGCCGAGCGATCAGAAGGCGCGTCGCGCGTGGTTCACGCCCGGCGCCATCGCCGCGGCGCTGGCATGGCTCGCGGGATCGGCGGCGCTGTCGTTCTACCTGTCGAACTTCGCCGACTACAACGCCACTTACGGATCCCTTGGCGCGGCGGTCGGCCTGATGATGTGGATGTGGCTTTCGACGATCGCCGTGCTGCTCGGCGCGCAACTCGACACGGTGATCGAGCGCAAACTCGCGCCGCCGGTCATTCCTCAGGTGTCGATGTGTCAGTGAACGGCGTGCCGGTCAGGCACGGAGGCCCGCCAACGGCCGCGCCTCGCTTGCCACGGGTCGGGGGCCTCGAACTCTTCGGCGTAGTGGCCGCCATATTCGGCTTGTGCGCGCTGCCTGGCTGCGGCGGCGTAGCTCGTCTGAGACTGTTCGACCACCGGCGTCGGCGTGCGGTACGGGAATGGATCGGGCCGAGCGAGCATCTGCTCGTAGGACAGCGACGTCTCGGTCGCGCGCTCCTTCGACATCGAGCCCGAGGAAACCATCGGGCCGACGATCCAGGTGCCGACGAACATGCCGACCGCCACGGCTGCAATCGCGACCATCAGCGGCTCGGCGCGCGGCTTGCCTTTGTCCAGAGCGGTGACGGCGTTGGCCATGATCGGCATCTTTGCTGGAAAGCTGTCAGCGTCGATAACCGCATACCCCGGTCGTTTGTTCCATTTGTGGTGGCTTTGCCGCAAATGCTGGATCTGCAAAAGCAAACCGCCGGGCGCGAGGCCCGGCGGTGGATGAAATGCCGATTGAGCGTGTGCGTCAAATCTGCTGAGCGACCTGCTCCAGCCCCATGATCCGCGCAAGCTTGCGAACCTCGTTCTTCTGGTCGGCTCGCAGCCGCATGATCAGCGGCGTCGCGGCCCAGATCAGCCGTTGCACCTCCGGGCTGTTGACGTCGATGTTCACCTTGCCGGCTTGCACCGGCTTCTTCGAGTGGCGCAGCTGCGTGCGCGCAACCTCGCGCAGCGCGTTTTCGACGGCGGGCCAGTATCCAACCTGATCCTCGGTGAGACGCAGGCGGGTCTTCAGGCCTGCGATCGCGCCGTCATCGAGCATGTTGCTCGTCTCCGGCGGCGGCGCGGGCCGCTTCGGCTTCTCCGGCGCAGCGGCAGCCGCGGCAACCGGCTGCGGCTTCTTCGGCTCGGGCGCGGCGGCGGCAGCCTCGGGTGCCGCCGGCTGTTCGGTGGTGGTGGTGGCCGGCAGCATCGGTTGCGCCGACATCACGGTGTCGAAGAAGCGCTCGAGGTCGGCGCCCTGCGGCGCGGAGGCGAGCACGAAGCTTGCGGGTTCGTTCGGCGCCTGTGCGGCCGGCAGCAGCGAGCCAAGCCGGCTCGCCTTGACCGCCCGGTTGGCCACCTGGGGCTCGTCACTGTCGATCGGCAGGGCGCGGCTCGAGCGCATGGCAAACGCGCTGAAACCGGCAAGGATGATTGTGGCGGCGCCGAAAATGGCGACAGAGGCGGTGAAACGAACAGCGAAGCGGACGGCTTTGCGTTTGGACAAGCGGATACTCCCCGACAGACGCACTCTACACGACGCCCTTAGTCTCAAAGTCCGCTTAACAAGGGCTTAACCTTAACAGGCCGGAAACTTGTCCCCGCCGGCTCTGTCACCGTGCATGTGCCAGGAACGTCATTCGCTTGGCATTGTGGCCGATATTTGAATGCGCGCGCTGCACGGTGAATCCCGCGGCCTCGAGCTTGGCGGTGATCTCCCCCTCATCATACCGTTCGAGCCCGAGCGCCTTGCGGAGCTTCCAGTAGTGGGAGAACCGGGTGCGGATCAGGCCGCGCAGCGCCTTGCCGTAGAAGCCCTCCTGCGAGCCGAACTTGAGAAGCTGCATGCCGTCGGCGAGCGCCGACAGCTTGCGCGGGATGACGTCGCCGAGGACGAGCAGCCCGTCAGGCTTGAGCAGCCGCCTGAACAGCCGGAACAGGCTGTCGAGCTCCTGCGGCGTCACGTATTGCGCGACCGAATGCATGACGATGACGTCGATCGACTGCGCCGCCATGGTCGCGATGTCGTCGGGCTTGCGCACCACCACCTTCGGATTTCCGGCAAAGCGTCCGGCGAGCATGCTGCGCACGTTCGGCGCCGGCTCGCACAGGATCAGGCGGCCGACCTTTTCGGCGACGAGATCAGCCGACAGCGCCTCGCCGCAGCCGTAGTCGAGCAGCACGCCGTTGCCGCCCTCGGGCGCATAACGGCGGATGTCTTCGGCGATGCGGCGGAAATGCGCCGCCGCGTGGCGCGCATCCACGTAGATCGGATGCTCGCCGTCCCAGAACTCGATCCAGTCTGATGCGGGCATGGACGTTGGCTAGCTCAGTTGCCCCAGAGCCGCAACAGGGGACCGGTCTTGCCGAACACCGGATCGGTGTCGGGCGGCGGCACCTGCGGGATCGACAGCAGCGCCTTGTCGTGGTCGGCCTTGCTGTCGCGGCAGAGATCGTAGCGGCCGGTCCGGGGATAGGCGCCGATCACCACCAGGTCGTGGGTGTGCGACAGGCACTGATGCCCGGTGCCGGCCGGCAGCACCGCGACGTCGCCCTGGGTGAGCTCGATCTCCTGGCCCTTGCTGCCGCCGAAGCGCACGCGCGCCCGGCCGCGGGCGATGCCGAGGCCCTCATGGATCATCGAGTGATAGTGGACGTAAGGGTAGATGCCGTTGCGCCACAGGTCGCCCCAGCCGTTCCGGCGAAACATCTTCTCGATCGCCTCCTCGGGGTCGACCACGCCGATGAGATCGATGGCGCCGCGAAAAATCACAAACGGCAGCCGCGAATTGTTGGGCACGAATCCATCGTCGGCGAACAGGATCGCTTCGGGCTCGGTGGCCTGGTTCGTCGGCATGCGGGGAGGCGACGCGCTTTCGGGGAACTCGGGGGGCCCGTTCTAGCTTGCCGGAACCGCCGGGGCGAGGGGGCTTTGACCGTCTCCGATCAGGCGATCGGCAATTTCGTCGAGGCTGCTGAACAGGACGTTAGGGCCGCGCGCCTGTAATGCCTCCGGCCGGGTGAAGCCCCAGCCGGCCGCGCCGAAAGCGAGGCCGGCGCGGCGGGCGGCCTCGAGGTCGCGGATTTCGTCGCCGACACAAAGCGCGTCCGGCGGCAAAATGCCGCTTCGCCGCAGCACCCTGCGAAACCGTGCGGCCTTGCCGAACACCGACGCGCCGCATTCGAAACAGGCGACGCGGTCGGCGAGCGCCGGGCCGAGAATGGCGCGGACATTGGCTTCCGAGTTCGAGCTGACCACCGCGATCTTGACACCGGCGTCATCGAGCCGCGCCAGCATCCGCTCGACGCCGGCAAACAGCCTGGTCTCGCCGATCTCGCGTGCCTTGCGCTTGCGCATGTGACCCGCGATCAGCGGCAGCTTCCAGCGCGGCACGCGAAGATGTACCATGATCTCGGCCGCGCCCATGCCGCGCAGCATCTCGACCTCGTGCGGCTCGACCCGCTTGAAGCGATAGCGGTCGGCGACATCGTTGATGATGCGCATGAACCACGGAAACGTGTCCGCAAGCGTGCCGTCGAAGTCGAAGATGACGAGCTTGCAGCGCATCTCGCTGCCACCAGCGCGTTTACGCGCGTCTTCCACGCGCTATGGCCCGGGTCAGGCGGCGCGCGCCTTGCGCGTCCGCATCAGCTCGACGAACCGCGTAAAGAGATAGTGGCTGTCGCGCGGGCCGGGCGACGCTTCGGGATGGTACTGCACCGAGAACACCGGCCGGTCCTTGAGCGCGATGCCGCAGTTCGAGCCGTCGAACAGCGACACATGGGTCTGCTCGACGTTCTTCGGCAGGCTGTCCTTGTCGACGGCAAAGCCGTGGTTCATCGACGTGATCTCGACCTTGCCGGTGGTCATGTCCTTCACCGGATGGTTCGCGCCGTGATGGCCCTGATGCATCTTCATCGTCTTGCCGCCGACGGCGATGCCGAGCATCTGGTGGCCGAGGCAGATGCCGAACGTGGGCGTGCCCGAATCGATCAGCTTCTTGATCACCGGCACCGCATATTCCCCGGTCGCCGCCGGGTCGCCGGGTCCGTTGGACAGGAACACGCCGTCGGGCTTGAGCGCGAAGATCTCCTCGGCGCTGGTCTTGGCCGGCACCACGGTCACCTTGCAGCCGGCATCGGCGAGCAGCCGCAGGATGTTGCGCTTCACGCCGTAGTCGATCGCGACCACGTGGAATTCAGGCTTGCCAGGTTGTGTACTTTGCCGGCCGTAACCCTTGCCCCATTGCCACGGCGTCTCGTCCCAGGTGAAGCGCTGCGCGCTCGTCACCTTGGGCACCAGGTCCATTCCGACGAGGCCCGGCCACTCGCGGGCTTCCTTCTTCAGCGCGTCGCGGTCGAACTTGCCGTTCGGATCATGCGCGATCACCGCGTTGGGCATGCCCTTCTCGCGGATCAGCACGGTGAGCGCCCGGGTGTCGATGCCGCAGAGGCCGATCACGCCGCGCGACTTCAGCCACTGGTCGAGATGCTTTGAGGCGCGGAAGTTCGACGGCTGCGTGATGTCGGTGCGCAGGATCGCGCCGCAGGCGCCCGGCGTTGCCGCGAGGTTCAGCGTCTCGATGTCCTCGTCGTTGGTGCCGACATTGCCGATGTGCGGGAAGGTGAAGGTGATGATCTGCCCGGCATAGGACGGGTCGGTCAGGATCTCCTGATAGCCGGTCATCGCCGTGTTGAAGCAGACCTCGCCGACCGCGTGGCCGGTCGCGCCGAGCCCAAAGCCTTCCAGAACGGTGCCGTCGGCCAGCACCAGCAGGGCCGTGGGTTTCCGTTCGGTCCAGGCGGAATCGTCTTGTTTGGGGCTCATATGCGGCCTAGATAGGCTCCCCGCTGGCCCGCGTCAAAGAGGCTTGTGCATATGGACTGGCTTTCGGCCTTCGGGCTGTTTGCCGTGACGGCTATGGTGGTGTGCTACGCCCTGGAAGGCCGGAATCCCTTGTACATCCTGGGTTTTGCGGGGGCCTGCGCACTGGGCTCGGTCTACGGGTTCCTCCAGGGCGCCTGGCCGTTCGGGCTGGTCGAGGCGGTCTGGACCGTGATCGCCTTGATGCGCTGGCGCAGCCGGGTCGTTGTCCCGGCCGTCTGAGGGAGGAACGATGCTCAGAGACAACATCAACAACGCGATGAAAGAGGCGATGAAGGCGCGCGACGAGCGCCGGGTCTCGACGCTGCGGATGATGAACGCCGCGATCAAGAACGCCGACATCGCCGCGCGCGGGGAAGGGAAGGAACCCCTGAACGAAGCCGACCTGATGTCGCTGTTCCAGAAGATGATCAAGCAGCGCCAGGAATCCGCCGAGCTTTACGAGAAGGGCGGGCGGCCGGAGCTCGCCACGCAGGAAAAGGGCGAGATCGCGATCATCTCGTCCTACCTGCCGCAGCAGATGTCCGACGTCGAGGCGGGCGCCGCGATCTCGGCGCTGCTGCAGGAGATCAACGCCGAGACCATGAAGGACATGGGCCGGGCGATGGCGGCACTCAGGGAGCGCTTCGCCGGCAAGATGGATTTCGGCAAGGCCAGCGGTAAGATCAAGGAGCTGCTGAGCAAGAAATAGGGGCGTCTGATGCTGCAAGCCGTTGTTCGCGCCGTGGCCAGTGCCGCGGCGCTTTTTTGTGTCGCGGGTGGCGCTGCGGCGCAGGACTATCCGGCCAAGCCGATCAAGGTGATCGCCACCTCCAGCGCCGGCGGCACCAGCGACATCTTCATGCGCGCGCTCGGCGACGAATTGCAGAAGCGCCTCGGCCAGCCGATCGTGATCGAGAACCGACCGGGCGGCGCGTTCAACATCGGCACGCGCGCCTGCGCCGAAGCGGCACCCGACGGCTACACCATCTGCATCATTCCGGGCGAGCCGCTGGTGTTCAACCAGTTCCTGTTCAAGACGCTGAACTTCGATCCGGCCGCGCTCGAGCCGATCACCCAGCTGTTCCTGATCGACCAGGCGCTGGTGGTGAGCGCGAGCTTGAGCGTCAAGTCGCTGACAGAGCTTGCCGCGCTGTCGAAGGCCAAGCCCGGCACGCTCAGCTATTCGACCGCCGCGGTGCCGCTCGGCGTGCTGATCGAGCGGATGAAGAAGGATCTGGGCATCGACATGGTGCGGGTGCCGTTCCGCGGCGGCGGCGAGGCGGTCAACGCGCTGCTCTCGGGCGCAACGCCGGTCGGCTTCTACGGCATCTCCAACGTGCGCGCGCAGCTCGAGGCCGGCACGGTCGCCGGCCTGATGGTCGACAGCGACAAGCGCTCGCCGCTGTTTCCCAACATCCCGACCATTCCGGAGGCGACCGGCAAGAGCTTCGACGCGCGCTCCTATTTCGCCCTGCTCGCGCCCGGCGGCACGCCGAAGGCGATCACGGCGAAGCTTCAGGCCGCGGTCGCGGGCATCATGGCAGAGCCGGACTTCCGGCGTCGTCATCTGATCGAACGAGGCCTCGCGCCGGTTGCCAGCACGCCCGACGAATTCGCGGCCTTCATCAGCAAGGATCGTGCGCTGGCGCAGCAGATCGTCAAGGAAGCGGGGCTCGAGCCGCAGTAAGCCCCGCACCTGACGCACAGCAGATGATCTCAAGACAAAATCAAGACCATCTCAAAGCTTTCCGGGCGGCGGTCGTCTATCAGCAGGCGCGAACGGACGCCCCATAGGCGGCATCACCGGGATTGTCTTGACCAAGCGATAATGGGGCCGTCGCCTGTCTCCGTTGCGGAGCAGGCGGCGGCCGTTACTTCAACCGGGCCTGCGGTTCACGCCACCTGCAGCAGGATGTCCGTCAGCTCCTGCGGCTGGTCGACCATCGCGTCGTGGCCGGCGGTCATCTCGAAGGTCTTCCATGCGCTGTTCGACTTGACCTTCGCGAGCACCGCGTCGAACGGGATGCTCGGATAGCCCGCGGCGCGGATGTACGACTTCTTCGCGATCCTGTCGCGCGCGCCGGTGAGCGTGATCTTGTCGGTCAGCGTCCCGATCGGGTGCGGCGTGCATTTGCCGTCCACCCAGGCGCGGTCGGCTTCGTTGACGCGGAACACCGCCGCAGGCACCGGCTTGAGCGAATGCTCGCCGCGGCCAAGCGCGGCCGCGATCGCGTCCTTGACCGGTTGCGAGGCGCCGGCCGCAAGGCTCTCACCGTTCTCAGGCAGGAACGCATCGAGGAACACGATCGAGCTGATCTTGCCGCTGACCTTTTCGGCCGCGCCGCTGACGATGTAGCCGCCATAGGAGTGCCCGACCAGCACGACCTCGCCGAGGTTCTCCCATTCGATCAGGTTGGCGACGTCGGTGAAGTGCGTCGAAAGGTTGATGTCCTTGCTGAGCAGGTGCGAGCAGGCGCCGAGCCCGGTCAGCGTCGGCGTGAACACCTTGTGGCCCTTCTTCTCCAGCAGGTCCGCGACGCGCCGCCAGCACCAGCCGCCGTGCCAGGCGCCGTGCACCAGCACGAAGGTCTTCTGCCCGCCCTGCGCCGCGGCGGGGATTGCGCCGGTTGCCGCGGCCGCGGCCGCCGCCATCGCTCCCAATGCGCCGCGTCGTGTCGTTTCCGTCCTGTCCGTCATGGTCGCCTCCCTCTTGGTCACGCCGGTTTGCGTTCAAGCCACTTGCGGCAAAATGTCGGCCAGCCATTGCGGCTGGTCGACCATCACGTCATGCCCGGTGCTCTCGTTCGCGACCCTCGCGTCCCGGCATGCCCCTGGCCACCGCTTCTTCCATCGCCTTGCGGCTGAACCCGAGGCGAAGTCGGCCCAGCCGCCATGCCATGCGCCGTGAATGAGCACGAATGTCTTGCGTGCACCGGCCTGTGCCACTGCCTTCCCTCTGTCGAACGCCGCCGCGAATCTCGCGCTACTATAGCGCCGAAACAGCGCCTTGCGAGACGAGCGATGCGGTGGGCGGCATCCCTCACGGGAAACGCGGGGGGGCGCGCAGAATGCCGGGCGTCGTCAATCCAGCATCGGCGCGGGCGCTGTCGGCACCGGCTTCGCCTTCTGGAAGCGGGTCTTCAGCCTCTTTGCGGCGTGCGCCATCGGCGAGGGCTCGGTTCTCGGCTGGCAGCCGAGATCGCCCCAGACCTCACCCTTCGCGCATTTGGATGCGGCGGCCGCATCGGTCCAGGACGCATCGACGAAGGGCGCGACAATCAGCGCGGCGCAGGCGAAGCTTGAGAGAATGAAGCGGCGCATCGGCGTCACCGGAGGCATGGATCGCCGAAAGCCTATCGCCGCCGCCCGAACGCGGCAACGCGCGATCCACAGCGGCGCGCGGCAGCATCGCGGATTTCGGCCGTTCTGCCGTCTCGCGCGCGGCTTCCGTTCCGCTATGATGGCGAGAAAATTGGCGGCAGGAGCCGCGACAAAAAAATACGGGAGGAGATGTTGCGACGGCTGATGGTTTGGCTGCTCGCCTTTTGCGCAGCCGGCGGGTGTACGGGGGCGTCCGCGCAGGACTGGCCCACGCGCCCGGTCCGCATCATCATCCCGCTCGGTCCGGGCGGCGGCGGCGATGTCTTCACCCGCGCGATCGCCGAGGAGCTGCAGAAGTCGCTGGGCCAGCCGTTCGTGGTGGAGAATCGTCCCGGCGGCGGGCTGAACATCGGCACGCGCGCCTGCGCCGAGGCCGCGCCCGACGGCCACACGCTCTGCGTCCTGTCCGGCGAGCCCGTGGTCTACAACCAGTTCACCTTCAAGAACCTGCCGTTCAATCCGGAGAAGGATTTCGAGCCGGTCGCCAACCTGTTCATCAACGCCAATGCGCTTGCCGCCAACTCCTCGCTCGGCGTGAAGACCATCCCGGAGCTCGTCGCGCTCGCGAGGTCCAAGCCCGGCACGCTGAGCTACGGCACGTTCTCGTTCATGCTGGTCTATTTCATGGACAACCTGAACAGGAAGAACGGCATCGACATCGTCCGCGTGCCGTTTCGCAGCGGCAACGAGATGGTCAATGCGATGGTGGCGGGCTCGACGCCCGTTGTGTTTCTCGGCCTCTCGAACATGATCGGCCAGATCAGGGCCGGCCAGGTCACCGGCATTGCGCTGAATTCCAACGCGCGGTCGCCGCTGTTTCCCGGCATTCCGACGCTTGCCGAGGCGACCGGCGAGGACTATCCGCCGCCCTGGTTCGGGTTGTTTGCGCCCGCGGGCACGCCCGCGCCCATTCTCGACAAGCTTCATGCCGAGATCCTGCGCATCACCGGCGAGGCGGGCTTCCGCGAAAAATATTTCCTCAATCGCGCCGTCGAGCCGGTCGTGCAGACGCGCGCCGAGTTCGCGAAGTTCATCGCCGACAATCGCGCGTTTGCGGCGCGTGTCGCCAAGGAAAGCAACATCCAGCCGCAATGACGCGCGGCCGGGCAGGGAGGTCCACGCCGATGTTCCGCCTTCTGATCGCGTCGCTGTGCGTTGCGCTCGCAGCGCCGGCGCTGGCGCAGGACTATCCGTCGCGCCCGGTGAAGATCGTGTTCCCGCTCGCGCCTGGCGGCGGCGGCGACGTGTTCAGCCGGGCGCTCGCCGACGAGCTGTCGAAGCTGTGGCACCAGCCGGTGCTGGTCGAGAACCGGCCCGGCGGCGGCCAGAACATCGGCGCGCGCGCCTGCGCCGAGGCCGCGCCCGACGGCTATACCATCTGTGTGATGTCGAGCGAGCCCGCGGTCTACAACGAATTCCTCTACAAGACGATTCCCTACAATCCGGAGAAGGATTTCCAGCCGGTCGCCAACCTGTTCTTCAACACGCTGTCGGTCGTCGTGAACAGCGACCTCAAGGTGAAGTCGCTCGCCGAATTGATCGCGCTCGCCAAGAGTCGTCACGAGACCCGGCAGGGATTGAGCTACGCCACCTTCTCGTTCCCGCTCACGGTGTTCATGGAGAAGCTGAAGAAGAAGGAGGGCATCGACGTGGTGAAGGTGCCCTATCGCGGCGGCGGCGACGTGGTCAACGCGGTGCTCGGCGGCACGACGCCGATCGCGTTGCTGGCCCTCTCCAACATGGTGCCGCAGATCCAGAGCGGCCGCATTACGCTGCTCGCGGTCAACTCCAACGCGCGCTCGCCGCTGTTTCCCGATGCGCCGACGCTGAAGGAGGCCTATGGCGACGACGCGCCGCCGACCTGGTTCGGCCTGTTCACGCCGGCCGGGGTGCCGCGGCCGATCGTCGAGAAGATCGCGCGCGACGCGGACCGGATCATGGCCGAGCCCGCGTTCCGCAAGCGCATCTACACCGATCGCGCGGTCGAGCCGGCGCTGGAGCGGCTCGACGACTTCGCCCGCTTCATCGCCGCCGAGCGCAAGATCGCGCGGCAGATCGTGCAGGACAGCGGCGAGCAGCCGAAGTGATTGCTACCTAGCTGGCGTTCGGTTCAGTACGGCATTATGTTAGTGCACGGTGATGTCCAGCATGGCAGGACGGTAGCATATGGCCAAAATTTGGCCTGTATACGAAGGTGGAAGGCCAACAAGCGGTTGGCCTTGGGCCGATTTGCCGCTTGCTGATGCGATTAAGCTTTTCCAATTGGAAGAGAAGGACCTTGTATCTGACTTGGCCAATACGCCGCGCTTCGGCACGACAGATCAGGATCTCACCTATGCCGGCTTCAAGCACATTGTTGTGGAGGTTGAGCGCAACGAGGGAAGGCAGGAGAAATGGAGGTCGGGATTTTACAGGTCGCGAGTAGGGCCGAAAGAAGCGTTCGGTAAACTCCTCAGGCACGCGTTGGCTACGAAGTTGGGTAGCGACAACATAGTTGACCTGCGCTGGAAGCCTGCTGTGGATTCTCAGGGCCATGAAGCCATCAAGATCACTGTTGTGATTGCGCCAGACGCCACTAAGAAGCTGAACAATGAAGCGGCACTTGATGCGTTAGTTTCCTTGCAGGATCGCCTCACCGAAATGCGCGATGATCGCGTCCCAATTTTGGAGTATGCGACCGAAGCGGAGCTAAAACAGGTTGGCGGTCCTTAATCCCGAGCATCTGCTTGAGCAAGCAGATCGGTTGATTCAGCCAGCGGTCGGTGGGGCACCGAGGCAGGCTGACCTGCGGCGCGCAATTTCAAGCGCCTATTACGCAATATTCCATGCAGTTGTGACGGAAGCGGCGGACGACTTCGCGGGCAAAACACAACGACACACTCCTCGCTATGCTTTGCTGTATCGGAGTATTGACCATAGGACGCTACGTAACCTGTCCGAAGATGTTGCAAAATCCAACCTTCCGACAAGGTATGGCAAGTACGAACCTGCAGGTGGATTTGGTCCGGACATGAAGGCACTTGCCACTGCGGTGGTTGATCTGCAGGAAAGACGCCACGCGGCGGACTACGATCCTCTTTTTCGCGTGCAAATGTCAGACGCAATATTGGCCGTCGCGACGGCCCGTACGGCGTTGACGCGATTCAGGAGCGCAAATCGTGCGCGGCGAAAGGCGTTTCTTTCTTTGCTTGTCTTTACGCCGCGGTAGCGCCGCGTCGAAGCCGGGTATTGAAGCGCTGTTGCCGGTGACGTCTGGCATTAGCTAATCACCGGCAACATGATGCACGACGCGTGCCCGGCGTCGTGATGGAACGTATCCGTCCCCATCAAGGTCGGATGGTAGGGATGCGAAAACACGCCGTCGGTCGCAGGCGAGTCGCCGTTGGCGATCTCGAGCCGGATGCGGTGGCCCTTCTTGAACACATAGGACACCGGCAGCACCTCGATATCGAACTGATAGAGCTCGCCGGGCTTGAGCGGCTGCGGATTGGTATGGGTGTAGAACGGCCGGGTCGGCGTCGAGCGTTTCTCGTCCTTCTCGCGGTGCGACGCATTGAGCCAGCCCTTCGACACCGGAATGAAGCCGGGCTGCGCGCCGCTCTGTCGCGCGGCATCGTCCTGCGGAAGCTGGTCGGTGAGCTTGACGATGAATCGCGTGTCGACCGCCGTCGTTGACGCATAAAGCTTCAGCACGATCGGCCCGGTGACTTCGAGGTCGCGCTCGAGCGGCGCGCTGGTGAAGGTCAGCACCCGCCGCACCGGATCGACCCGGCCGTCGGGCCCGGTGACGGCCACGCCGCTCACCCATTCCCAGTCCGGATAGGTGTAGCTGGTGGAGGGCTCGGCCGCGGCCGGCTGTTCCGCCGACAAGCCTCCGTCGTTGAGCGAGGTCACGCTGCCCGACGGTCCCTTGCGCAGATAATACGGCACATATGTCGCCCGCTGCGGCGGCCATTCCTCCTCCGCGCGCCAGACGTTGGTGCCGCGCACGAAGATCTTCACCGGCTCGGCGTCCATGAAGCCGTTGTTCTTGCCCTTCAGGTGCAGGTCGTAGAACGGCAGGCACTCCTTCTCGTGGAAGTCGACCTGATCGAACATCTTGTGCGCTTCGAAGGTGTTGCGCGCGCCGGTGACGACGAGCTTCTTCGGTGCCTTCAACTCTTCATAGCCGAGGATGTTGCCGCGCAGGTGCAGCCCCATCTTGCCCCAGTGGCCGATCGACAACACCGGACACTTGATCTTGTCGAGCCGCCAGTAGGGCGAGCGCTCCTTCCAGAAATCGTCGTCGAGGGTGTGCTCGGTGAGCGCGCCGACCAGGTCGAACTTCATCGGCGGCCGGCCCTTGCCGTTCACCGGCCGGTGCATGTTGTCGGCGCGCAGCGACGTGTACCAGACCGAGCGATAGGAGCAGAAAATTCCGCCGTGGTAGTTCGAGCAGCGGTACTGATCGACCAGCCCGTCATAAGGAATGATGCAGGCGAGCCCCGGCGGGTTGTAGGTCGCCATCAGCCATTGCGCCATCGCGTAGTACGACTGGCCGATGCCGCCGACCCGGCCGTTGCTCCACGGCTGCTTGATCATCCAGGCGATGAGCTCGAGATAGTCCTGCTGCTCCTCGAGCCCCATGAAGCTGAACTCGCCCTGCGACTGCCCCGAGCCGCGCACGTCGGCATGCACATAGGCGTAGCCCTGGCTCACATACCATTCGACCGGGCCGGTCTCGCGCCAGAGGAACAGCGGATAGGCCGGCACTTCGTCCATCTCGTATTGATAGGGCGAGGCCGCGAACAGGATCGGGAACTCGCCCGGCGCATCCGGACGGTAGACGCAGAGCGAGATGTTGATCCCGTCGCGCATCCGCACCGTGATACCTTTTTCGACTTTCATGCCATGGTCCGCCACCGGTTCCTCCGCAGTTCCACCGTTTGCGGCAACACTAGTACAGCCGAGCGGAAGAGCGGGACTCATTTCGGGTCATGTGGTCAGAGGCTTTCCTGTGTAGGTCCAGCGGA
>JAIESI010000022.1 GCA_019746135.1 Xanthobacteraceae bacterium | reverse complement strand
GCAGCCTGAAACGATACCCTCATGTTATCGGAGATCGCGCCACGCCGAATTCCAACCACTTTTCGGACAGCACCTGGCACCCGGTCCAGCAGACGGTATTGCGGCGCGCGATCGGCTCCAATCGGGTCTTTGGCGAGACGCAGGCGCTGTCGCCCATCGAAGCGCTGCGATGCGCCACGGTGAATGGCGCTTACGCGACGTTCGACGAAGACAAGAAGGGCACTCTGGAGCCCGGCAAGTTCGCCGATCTTGTGGTGCCGAGTTCTGATCCGCTTGCTGTCTCCCCGGATCAGCTCGCCCAGACGCACGCGCTCATGACAATGGTTGGCGGGCGGATCGTTTATGATACGCCCGGCTGGTCCGGCTGAATCCGTCTATACAGCGAGAATTCCATGGTCGAACCCAACGCATCGCGTCCTGATGTCAAGGAGCTCCTGAATCGTGCGCGCGCGATTGCGGAGTTGGTACGGGCGCGGGCTCAGCAGACCGAGGTGGACCGGCGCATATCGCCCGAAGTCATCGAGGCCATGCGGAAGGCGGAGCTTTTCAAGATCCTGCAGCCGAAGGTCTATGGGGGATTCGAGTACGGCTTTGATGTGTTCGTAAAAATCATCGCGGCGATTGCGCGCGGATGCGGGTCGTCCAGTTGGGTTTATGGTCTGCTGGCATCGCATCAATGGATCACCGCCTGCTTTCCCAAGCAGGCGCAGGACGATTTCTGGAGCGACCGGAACGCGCTTGCCGCCGGCAGCTATGCGCCCATTGGCCAGGTTATGGCCGTGGAAGGGGGATACCGCCTCACCGGCAAATGGGGGTTCGCCAGCGGTTGCGACAATGCCCAGTGGCTGTACCTCGGCGGGACGATTCCCGATGCGGCCGGGCCGCGTCCTGGACTTTTTCTGGTTCCGTCAGCGGATTGCACGATCGACGACAACTGGCGCACGATGGGGTTGGCGGGCACCGGCAGCATGAACATCGTCGTCAACAATGCATTCGTTCCCGCGCATCGTTTCGTTCCCTACGTCGAGCTTGCTGAAGGAATTGCCCCGGGCACTCGCGTCAACACGAACCCGCTGTACCGCCAGTCGTTCTTTGCTTCGCTGCCCGTCACGATCGTTGCCCCCGTGCTCGGCATGGCGGAAGGGGCGCTCGAATACTTCCTTGCGATGATCAGGGAGCGTGTGACCCGCGGCGCGGCGGTGGGTGGCCAGCGCGCGATGGCCGACTTCACCACCATACAGATGCGCATCGCGGAGGCTTCCGCCAGCATTGACGCCGCGCGGCTGATAACCCTGCGCGATCTCGATGAGATGCTGGCGACCGTCAGCCGCGGCGAGTCTCCCAGCAAGGACTTGCGGTTACGCAATCGGCGCGATCATTCGTTCTGTGTGCGCCTTCTGGTGCAAGCGGTGGACGCCGTGTTTCTGGCGGCCGGCGGTCAGGGCTTGTTTCTCGATTTGCCGTTGCAACGCATCTGGCGTGACGCTCACGCGGCGAGTTCGCACATCAGTCTCAACTGGGATGCTGTCAGCACGATGTACGGCCAGCATCTCGTTGGGCTTGAGCCCAAGGGCCAATATTGATGATGCGTGGAGCTCGCTGTCGCCCAGGCTGGAGATCCGATAAACCACTCTCCCCCGACCCATGACGCGAACGCTGATACGCAACGGGTACGTCGTCACGATGAACCGTCAACGCGACGTGTTCTCGGCAGGGTCGGTCGTTGTCAATGGTACGAAAATCGAGAAGGTGAGCCCGGGCGACGCTCGGCTCGACGGACCTTTCGAGAACGTCATCGATGCGTCCGGCATGATCGTCATTCCCGGGCTCATCAATGCGCACCAGCATTTCTACTATCACCTCTTCAAGGGTCTCGCGAACGGCCTGTTGATCGAGGACTGGTTTCCGCAGGTGGTGTTCAAAGTCACACCGTATCTCACCGACGACGATATGGAACTGACGTCGTATCTTGCGAACATCGAAATGCTACTGTCCGGCACGACCTGCAGCTTGAATCACCTGCGTCTCGCTTCGACGGAAGCAACACTCGAAAAGCTCTCCCGCCCGGCCATTGAGCTGGGAATCCGGCAAGTCGTCGGAAAGGAGGTGCAATGCAGGCTGCCTGGAAACCCGCGTCATCCAAGGACTCTTCCCGAGGAAATCGCTTTCCTCGATGGGCTCATTCCGCACTGGCAGAGCCGTTCTGACGGTCTCATCCGCCTTTGTCTCGCGGTCGAGTGCAACGCGGTTGCAATGGAAGCGGGTGTGGCATCCGAGTCGATGCTGATCGAATGCAAGGAGCTCTCAGATCGCTTTGGCTTGAAGGTGTCGACCCATCACGCCGCTGGGACCTTGTCCTTCGACAAAAGCTATCTGCAGCTCATGCGGAAGACCGGACGGACGGAGACGCAAGCGTTGGCGCAATTGGGTCTGCTCGACGACCACTTTATTCTCGCCCACTGCATTCATTGCTCCGAGACCGACATCGAATTGATCGCGGGAAGCGGCGCAAGCGTTGTCTACACGCCCACCAGCGAGGCCATTCGCGCCGGCGGCATTGGCCCGGCCGCGGCCATGGCCCGAGCTGGTGTCAACGTCGCATTGGGATCGGACGGTCCCATGGTCGACTATTCGGTCGATATGGTTGAGCAAATGAAGGCGTGCTTGCTCTTGCAGAACGTGAAGCATCTTGACCCCAGCGCCATGCCACCGGAGCGTTCGCTGGAGTTCGCTACAATCAACGCAGCAAAAGCACTCGGCCTAGAGCACGAGATCGGCTCACTCGAGCCCGGCAAGCGCGCGGATATCGCCATGTTCAATCTCGCAAACCCGCATTGTGGCCCAGTGAACAATCCGGTCAGCGCATTGGTCTGCTCCGCCAAGGGCAGCGATGCGCATACTGTTCTGGTGAACGGCAAGGTAGTGGTCCGCGAATATCAGCTGGTCAGCCGGGTTGACGTCCATGGTCTGCTCGATAGGGGGCAGCGCAGGGCAGCAGAAATTATCGCGAGGGCCGAATTGAACCAGCGCACGATGCCACAATGGAGCAGGGGATAGCATCCAAGCCGGGTCTGCCCACGAAGACAACGAAACACCGGGGGTACCGAAACGTCGGTGCGACTGATAAGCAATGGCTGAAAACCTTGTCAGTTGGCGCGCACACTCGCCGCTAAGCCTTGTGCTCTCGGTGGCGGGTTCGGGTTGGCACCTTACCGGATTGCCCGCGCGTGAACGCGCGGACTTCTTCGATGAAATGCTCGACCAAGGGGCTGAGGGTGCGATTTTTTAGCGTCAGGACGCAACCGGCCAGGGCCGCACGGGTTCCTCGGCCCCGCCAATCTGCCGGCTGCGATCACAGCCAAGCTTGCCGCGGCGATCCAGACAACCATGAAGGATCCGACCATTGCGGAACAACTGCAACGGCAAGGGTTCGACAGGCGCGTGTCACCGCGGCAAGACTTCGCGGCCAGACTGAGGTCGGATTACGAATTGTGGGGGAAGGCTGTCAGGCAGGCCAAGACCGACAAGTTGTTGCTCACGCAAATCGCTCCCATGATGGATGGGACCGGCCAAGCTGTACCGCTTCTTCAAGACCTTGTTGACGTCTACCGCTTCAAGACCTTGTTGACGTCTACCTCCGGCAACACAAACCGCGTGTGATCTCGATCATTACGGGCGTGCTCAAACTCCTCAGGAGCCGGTTGAAACGATGCAGCGATGCCTCTTGAGTGCGCATGGCGGATGTCCCTTCCTTCCGCCCGCGATGGATCTCACGCCGCTTTAGTCCGGCTTCGAAAATCCGCAAACGGCCGTCCAGCTAAAAGGGTTCGTAGCCCCTCAGTGCCGGAATAACCTCTTCGCCAAAGAGCCGGATCGAACGCATCAGGTCCGCTTCCGGCAGGTCGGCAAAGTTGAACTCGCACATCAGCGTGTTAAAGAAGCCGATCTCGGAGGCCTTGCGGATCTTGTCCGCGACCGTCTTTGGCGAGCCGATGAACACGAGCTCGTTCTGCAGCATGAAGTTCGGATCGAACATGCTCGACATGATCTTCGCCGCGCTGTGCTCGCCCCTCTCTTCAAATCGCTTGCGTTGACGCATCAGGCGGTCCTGGAATGTCTCGCCCCGCTCCGCGAGCGGGAGAAGTCCGACATAGGCCTGGCTCGCGCGCTGGAGCCCCCGCTCGAGCGCATTCTCATCGGTCTCGTCGACATAGACGACGGTGCTGTAGCCGATGTTCGGCTTCGTCTTGTGACCGTGCCGATTCCAGTCTTCGAGAAACTTGCGGTACCGCGGTCCGGCTTCGGCGCGAGAGACACTGATGAAGTAGCCGGTGTTGATCCCGTTCTCCGCGCAAAACGCAAGGGTCTGCGGGTCGCGGCTCATCATCCAGAGCGGCGGATGGGGACGTTGGACCGGCTGTACGGCAAGCAGCGCACTATCGGTGGTGAAGTTGTCGCCCTTGAACGAGAACGGCTGCGCCTCGCCGTAGGCGGCCCGCAGATAATTTACAAACTCGAATGTCGGCGACTTTCGAAAGTTGTAATCGATCCCAAAGGGCGTGAAGTATCCGGGGCTGATGCCCGGGACGAGACCGCACTCAAAGCGGCCGCCAGACATCTGATCGACGATGGCGATCTCTTCCGCGAGCCGGAGGGGGTGGTGGAGAGGGACGACAAATCCCATGACGCCTACGCGCAGACGCCTGGTGCGCGCATTGCCGCCGACGGCGTAGAGCGCCGGCGAAGACATCCAGCTCTCGTCAGGTCGAAAGTGGTGCTCGACGCAGAAGCTATAGTCGAATCCGAGCTCGTCGCACAGCTCGAGCTCGCGCCAGAGCTGCTCGTATCGCGCGTGCGCGGTCATATCGGGCTTGCCCCACACGTGAGAGAAGTGAGCAAATTTCATGCGCCTGCGCTCCGGTTCTAAAGGCTTTGCGATCGCAGCAGTCGGCTGCTCTGCGAGCGGTTGGATCGATCCTTGTCGCTGCTGACAATGCTAGATGTCGCGTCGGGCGGTTCAATGCGCGGATTGATATCCATCGATAAACTGGACTTATGGAATCGCTGGGCGGGAGCGCGCTGCTATCGTGTCGATCGATTTGGAAAGCTTATGGATCAAGAAGGATTCCAGCATTTACAGCGCAGCAGCGTTGACCTTCCATGGATCGCAGCGAGCGCTTTGCCGAGCGAGTCCGGAAGCGAGTGCGACTGAGCTGGCGCCGGTACCTTGACGCCGGGGCCGCCCATTGCCGGACCGCACCTCCCGGATGAGATGGAGATTGACGTGACAGATCCAGGGCCGAATACGCCGATCAACCTCGAGCAGTGGATCGCAGCGAACAAGGCCCAACTCCAGCCGCCGATCGGCAACTTCCAGTTCTGGAAGCGCGACTGGCAGAACTTCATCGTGATGATGGTCGGCGGGCCAAACTATCGGCCGGATTATCACGACGACCCGGGCGAGGAGCTCTTCATCCAGCTCAAGGGCGACGTCACGCTCAACCTGATCGACCCGGTGTCGCGCCATCGCAGTCAGGTCATCGTCAGGGAAGGGGAGATGTTCCTCCTTCCGTCGCACGTTCGCCACTCGCCTCAGCGACCTGAGGGATGCGTGGGGCTCGTCATCGAGCGCTACCGGCAGCCGGGCGAGGTTGACGCGCTCGAATGGTACAGCGACGCCGGCGAGCTCGAGTTTCGCGGCGAGTTCCTCGTTGCGAACATCGAGCAAGACCTCACCAATGTGCAGGCCGCCTGGCGCGAATGGAGCAAGGATCCAAACCGCCGTACGCCGACCGTCTGGAGAAGCGGCGCGTCAGCGCTCGCCAAGCCCGCGCGATGAACAAGCACGCAAGGGCTGAGCCGGGCCTGTCGCGAGAGAAGCAACTGTCATAGGGGAACTGGATGTCGAGAGTAGTCGTCAACAATCCGGAGCTGCCGCGGTCGAAGTCGCCGCACTCCAATGCGGTGAAGGTCGGAAACCTTCTGTTCGTCTCCGGCTTCCCGGGATACGACAAGGACGTGCAGGTGGCGAAAGGCGATTTCGCTACGCAGATGCGGCAGGCGCTCACGAACGTTCGTCGTACCCTGGAGTACGCGGGAAGCTCGCTCGAGAAGGTCGCGAAGGTGAATGTCTATCTCGACCGTCGCGCGGACTTTGACGAGATGAACGATATCTATCGAGAATTCTTCGGCGACGACTCTTCCAAGTGGCCGGCTCGTACAACCATCGAAGCAAGGTTGCCCCGGAAGGAGTTCCTGCTCGAGATCGACTGCATCGCTGAGGTCTAGCAGGTGGTTTCATGAGAACCCGCCCGTGCCTTACGTCCGAGGATGCCCACCGCATCATGGCCGCCTGCAAAGCGGAAGCGAGCCGAAATAGCTGGCAAGCGATGATCGTTATCGTCGATGAGCTCGGGGCGCTTCTGTTGGCCGAGCGGATGGAGGGAGCCGCGCCGATCTCCGCGGAGGTCGCCCTTCGGAAGGCTCGCACCTCGGCGGTTACGCGTCGGCCGACCAAGTTCTGGGAGGATCGCGCAAAGGAGCGTCCCGGTTTCTTGACGTTCCCGGCGGACATGATGCTCCAAGGTGGCGTGCCGCTCACGTATGGGGGAGAATGTGTAGGCGGTATCGGCGTGTCCGGAGTGCAGTCCAAGGAAGATGAGCAGATCGCTCTCGCGGGGCTCGCTGCGCTCGAGCAGTGATCCGGCAGCGAACCGGCGAAGCAGACAAATGGCAGGCGGAGGGTATCGCCTGCAAGATGGCGGGAGGGGTCGATGCGAAAGTCATTGTTGTTCTGGGGGGCTATGATGTGTTGCCTCGGCTGGTTGCCGAGCGCCGCACGCGCCGATGAGTATCCGAGCCGTCCAATTCAGGTGATCGTTCCCTTTGCCGGCGGCAGCGGCAGCGACGTCATCGCGCGCGTCGTGCTGGAGCGCATGGGCGCCAGCATGGGACAGCGCTTCGTCGTCGAAAACCGGCCGGGTGCCGGCGGCGTCATGGGCACGAAGGCCATAACCACGGCCGCTGCCGATGGCTACACGCTTGTATTCACGGCTTCAGGCCCGCTCACGGTCAATAAGGTCCTGACCGATCTTCCGTACGATCCGGAGCAGGATTTTGCGCCCATCACGCGGGTCGCGACCATGCCAAATCTGCTGGCCGTGAACGCGAAGCTTCCGGTGAACACGGTCTCGGAGTTTATCGCGTTCGCAAAGCAGAAGCCGAAGACGTCCCTGGTGACGTACAGCTCGATCGGCAATGGCAGCGCCTCTCACCTCTCGGGTGCGTACTTTGCATATCTCACGGGTATCGAGATGACGCACGTTCCGTATCGCGCGACATCGCAGCTGGTCTCAGACCTCATCAGCGGCGAGGTTCCGGTCACCTTTACCGTCCTGTCGAATGTCTTGGCGCCTATGCAAGCGGGCAGCGTCAAGGCGCTCGCCGTAGGCGCGGACAAGCGACTGGCCGCCGTCAGGAACCTCCCGACGCTTGCCGAGGCAGGCTACGCTCAGCCGGATTCGAGCGCCTGGTTTGCGCTGCTCGCGCCGCGCGGCACACCGAAGCCGATTATCGACCGCCTCAGCAGGGAAGTGCGAAGCGCGGTCGCCGATAAGTCGGTACTGGAGCGTTTCGAGACGCTCGGAGCATTCCCGGTGACCACCACGCCGGACGAGCTGACTGCGTTCATCTCCTCGGAGATTGCGAGATGGCGCGATATTGTGGCGCGCACGGGAGTGAAGGCAGACAATCGCTAGATCATCTGGCGCGCGGCTGATCGTGCTGCATAGCGAGCCCACGCGGTATGGATGCAAGATCGAATGCGAAGCTTGATGGCGGCGAAGCCATCGTCGAGGCGCTGCGGCAGCAGGGTGTAGACTACGTCGTCACGTCTCCTGGGTCTGAATGGTCGCCGGTCTGGGAAGCGCTCAGCAGACAGAAGCTGGACGGCATCGCTGGTCCAAAGTTCGTGCAGTGCTGGCACGAGACGCTCGCGGTCAACATCGCGATGGGCCTGTTCCTGAAGACAGGACGCATGCAGGCCGTCCTTCTGCACGCCTCGGTCGGCATCCTGCAAGGAGCCATGGCCTTGTATAGCGCGACGCGCGCTGAGGCTGCGCTCCTCGTGCTGTCGGGAGAGTCCGTCACGCTCGGTGAAGATCCGGAGCAGCCGATGGAGCTCCAGTGGTACACGGGTGTCAGCTCGGGCGGCGCGAACCGCTACACCGAGACGCTCACGAAGTGGTCAGCGCGTGTGCATAGCGCCGCGACCCTCTACCATAGCGTACTTCGCGCGGGAGAGATGAGCAGAAGGACGCCGCGGGGACCCGTACATCTCGATATTCCTTTGGAGTACATGCTGCAGCGCTGGACTCCCCCTGAGGAGATCTCCGCTGCTCCGCCCGTGCCAATGCGTGTGCCGCTCCAGTCTGACATAGCGAGAGTAGCGGGCCGCATCGCGCAAGCGGACAACCCCGTCATTTTAGTGGAGCAAGCTGGTAGCGATAGCGCGGCGTTCGATGCTCTGAGAGAGCTCGCCGAGGCTTTCGCCATTCCCGTGGTAGGTGCGCCGGGCAATAGCTTCGCAAACTTTCCGACCAAGCATCCGCTGTGGCTGGGATATGGTTCATTCCAGCATCTCGAGGCAGCGGACCTGGTGCTGCTCGTCGGCGGGCGGACACCCTTCAATCCTCCATCCCGGCGCAGGACCAGGGGGCGCATTGTCGCGCTGAGCGATCATCCCATCAAAGATTGGCTGATCTACCAGAACATGCAGGCCGACGAGTACCTTGAAGGCGACATCGCACCTACGCTCCAGCTGCTGAGAGAGGCCGTCGGCGAGCAGCGGCTCTCGACCACGGCAGTCGCGGCGCGCCGCTCGAGATGGGAGGCGGCGCATGCCGCGTTCGTGGCCGAGGTCGAGCGCGAGAAGAATGCCGATCGTCAGAGCGGTGCGCTGAGCATCGCCTCCATGTGCGCGATCCTGGAGGAGTTCCTTCCCGCCAACGCCATCTTTGTCGATGAGACCCTCTCGCACGCCGTTCCGCTGCGCCGCCATCTGGCGATCCAGTGCGGGGGGACGTTCTTCCGCGCCGCGCTCGGCGGGCTGGGGCAGGGCCTCGGTCTGTCTTTGGGGCTGAAGCTCGCCGCACCAGATCAGCCCGTCGTGCTCATCGTTGGCGACGGAAGCATGCTCTACAACCCGATCGTGCAGGCCTTCGGCGCCTCGGAGCAGCATCAGATACCGATCCTCGTTATCGTGCTCAACAACCGTGGCTACTCGACGATGAAAGCCGGCCACAAGCTGTTCTATCCGGATGGCGCCGGCAACGCGGTCGGCTACGAGTATGGCGTGAAGATCGATATGCCGCACTTTACGGAGCTCGCGTCGACGTTCGGCTTCTTTGCGTCGCGAGCGACCTCGGCGGCCGAGTTCGAGCAAGCGGTCAGGGTTGCCGTTGAGTCGCTCGCGAATAAGCGCACAGCTCTGATCGATGCGGTGCTGCCGGCGAGATAGTTCCCTGCAGCGCAGGGTTCAGGGAGACGTGGGCAACGATCGCCTGGCCCATTTCCGGAGCGTAGCCAGGAAATGCACTCCAGAGGGGGGCAGCGAGCGGCCGTGCCGCGAGATCGCGCAGATCTCTCGCGCGACGTGGGGCTCGACCAAAGGGCGCGCAACGATCGACTCTCTGCGCCTGAGCGCAAGCGCGTATGTCGGCAAGATGGTCACGCCGAGTTCGGCCTCTACGAAGGACAGAGCGGTGGTCATGCCGCTGACCTCATGGGCGTACTCGACGCGAAGACCGGCCTTGTAGTGGCTGGCGTCAACCAAGTGGCGTACGCCGCTCTCGGGCGTCAGCGCGATCAGCGGAGCGCCTTCGAGATCCTTCCACCGTACGGTGTCCCGTCGCGCGAACCCGGAGTTGGCGAGGCAGAAGAGGAGCAGCGAGTCCCGTACCAGGACGATGCGCTCGATCCCCTCGACGTTTGGGGAGAACGTGCCAACTCCCAGATCGACTCTTCCGCTTCGTATGAGCTCGCTGATCTCGTCGGTCGTATCGATCAGCGTGATCTTGACGCCCTCGAAGGACTTTCGAAACTCGCCGATGACACGCGGCAAGAGGACGGAGGAGAGGGTGGGGGGAGCCGCAATAACCAGCCTGCCCCGCTTGCGGGATGCCAGATCCCGGGCGCCGGTCACAGCCGCATCAAGGTCGGAAACGACCTTGGCAACGGCCTGCTCGAACTCGCGCCCTCCGGCAGTGATCACTGTACGTCGGGACGTCCGATCGAAGAGACGCAGATCCAGGTCCGACTCGAGCTGCCGAATAAGGAGCGACAATGCGGGCTGGCTCAATCCGAGGCGCTCGGCTGCTTGCGTAAAGCTGCCAAGCTCGGCAACCGCTAGAAATGCGCGAATCTGCCGGAGGGAGATGTTCATGCAGGCCTGGTCGGGTCGATCATCACGTGGGGCCCTGGAGCCACGTGGACAATAGCAACTCTCGTTTCAAAGGTACCAGCTCACCCAGCGCGCCCCAGATCTTCCGGGCTGGAGCTCTGCCGCTTGAGCATGTAGGGCAATAATAGAGTGCTACCAGCAGGCTATCCGACACGGGAGCGGGCAACGATTGATGTCCGCTTTGCGCCGCCAGAAGCGGACGTCGGTTGGCGGTTGCGTTTCAGATAGCCAATCGGACGGCCGCACAGCATGGAAGGTCAAGTTTTCCGGGATTGTCGGTCGGTCACGGCGCCGCTGTCGATCATCAGCTGAATTTCGACGTCGCCAAGCCCGAGCACATCCTTGAGTATGGCCCTCGAGTCCGCCCCGGAAGACGGAGGGAATCGAGGCTCGGGCCTTCGTGACTCCTGAAAAAATATCGGGTCGCCAATGACACGCGCGCGTTGCCTTTCGCCGTTGTCGAGTTCGATGATCATGCCTCTGTGTCTAACCTGAGGATCAATCATGACCCGGTCGAGTGTATTGACGATGCCGGCCGGAACGCCGTTCTGATCGCAGAGCGTCATCCATTCGTCGGCAGGGCGCCGCAAGAAGCATTGCTCAAGAACGGGAATGAGGGCGTCGCGATTGTTCTTTCGGTCGTCGGCGGTCAGGAACCGCGGGTCTTTGGTCAGCTCCGCGCAACCGAGAATGTCGCACAACGTCGCCCACATCCGGTCGGTAACAGCCGCAATGACGACGTCGATGCCGTCCTTTGTGGCGAAGGTTCCGTAAGTGGCGATCCCATCGTGCTCGCGACCTTGCCGGCCAGGCACGGTCCCCGAATGAAGATGAAAGGCGGCCTGATAGCAAAGCATGGCCACCTGGCAGTCGAGCATCGAAATATCGATCACATCGCCACGGCCGGTCCTCGACCGGCGGTGAAGCGCGGCGAGGATGGCTGAAGCCGCATACATCCCAGCCGACAGATCGCCAATCGGGATACCTGCGCGAACGGAAACGCCATCGCGCGCGCCGGTGAGACTCATCCCGCCCGACAGCGCCTGAACGATGATGTCGTAGGCCGGTTTGTCGCGGTATGGGCCGTGTTGCCCGAAGCCGCTGATCGAGCACCAGATGAGAGAAGGCTTTTCGGCCCGCAACGCGTCCGGCGACAGGCCAAGCCGTTCGCACACACCAGGACGGAAGTTTTCGATCACGATGTCTGAAGCGAGCGTGAGCTTGCGCACGATTGCGAGGCCCGCTTCAGTCTTCAGGTCGACGACAATGCTGCGTTTATTGCGATTGATCGAAAGGAAATAAACGCTGTCCTCGCCGACATAATACGGCGGCATGTCGCGAGATACGTCGCCTTGCGGTCCTTCGAGCTTGATGACCTCTGCACCCATGTCGGAGAGCATCTGGGTGCAATAAGGCCCTGACAGAACCTGCGTCAGGTCAAGAACACGCACACCGGACAGGGCGGGCTCGTCAACAGTGGTCATTTTGATCCTCCCGGCGGCTGCGTCGCTAGCCGCCGGTTGCGGCCTTTCGTGTCTGCGTGCTCAGCTCTTGCAGGATTTCCTCGGTATGCTGCCCGAGCGCCGGTGATGGCAGACGTGCAGGGTGAGAAAGGCCGGCGGCGGCGAGCGGGTCGACGAAGTGGGGAATGCGTCCCTCGCTCGGATGCTCGGAGAAGCCGACGACACCGACTTCCCGTGCGTGCTCGGAATTGATCGCCTCGTCCACCGTGTAAACGGCGCAGATCGCTATTTCCGCGGCGCGCGTTTCCTCCAACAGCGCATCGCGATCCCGCGACAGGCAGAAATCGGCGAGCGCCTGGCGGATCGCCCCGGTACGCGCGCCGTGATTGGTGTGGCGATCAGCCCAACTCTCCGCGGGCGCCAGTTCGCTGCGGCCGATATATTCGCAGAAGCGCTGCCAGGCGCGGTATTCCAGCAGGCACGCGGTGACGTACTTCCCGTCACGAGTCGGATAGATGTTGTAGCGAGGGTTCTTTCCCCACGGCTCCATCTCGGGTGTGCCGGTATAGCCCGCAACGCGCGCCAGGGCGCCCGACATGCCGACGTTGGAGACGCTGATGAGACTCTGAAACATCGGAATTTCGAGATAGCAGCCGGCGTTTGTCTTCATGCGGCGAATGTAGGCCGAGAGAACCCCCATCGTCGCAAAAGCGGCCGCGGTGAAGTCACCGCCCTGATACGAGGGCATTGAAGGCTTCTGTCCCGGCTCGACGGTCTTGAGGAGCGTTCCCGCGACGCCTTGGATGGATAGATCGTGTCCCGGCACGCGTCCGAGTTTCGACCCGTTTCCGAAGCCGGTGATCGAGCAATAGATGAGTGATGGACTACGCTTCGACAGGGTTTCGTAGTCGATGGCGAGCTTGCGCGGGACGCCGTCCCGGAACGACTCGACAACAATGTCTGCGCCGTCGATCAGCTTGTAGGCCGACTCGCGATCCTTCTTGTCCGTAAGATCGAGAGCAATGCTGCGCTTGTTGCGGTTGATGCCGTTGAAGTAGGCCCCGACAGTCTTGTAGGTCGGTGGATTGTAGCGCGCGTAGTCGCCGACCTCCGGCTGCTCGATCTTGATCACGTCGGCACCGAGATCGCCCAGGGTCTGCGTGCACCATGGTCCGGGCAACAGCCGGCTGAAATCGATGACCCGTGCGCCGTGGAGGGGCAGGTCTGCAAGGCTGGGGATGGCTGGGCGTGACGGTGTGGTCATGTTCGGCTTCGGCTATGTCGCGCGTGGTTATGGGCGGCAGATCGTCCAGCACCAAAGCACGGAGCATGCCAAGGCGGCTTTGCTGCAGTTCCGGCGGCCGGGACGCCACCGAGTGCGCGCGAGGTCGACAGACTGTCCGCTTCGGCGACAGTGCGGATGCAAGGACACACCAGACGGCGCGCCGGCGCCGCAAGGCGTGTCAGCACACGCCGAGCTTCTTGTAGAGGTAGGAGCGGGAAATCCCCAGTTCCTCCGCCACGCGCTTCTTGTTGCCCTTGTAGCGGGCAAGCGCTTCGCGGATCAGATTGTCCTCGACCCGTGACAGGGCTGTCTGCAAGTCTCCTGTTTTGGGAGCATCTGTTGTGATGGGCTCGGTCGCCGCGGCCGTCGTGCCGGGCTGAGTGGTTTCGTTGCGGCGGAAATCGGAAATGCGCACCCTGTTGCCGCTGCAGAAAATGACGGCTCGTTCGATTTCATGCCGGAGCTGGCGAATATTGCCGGGCCACGGCTGGCTCGCCAGATACGAGTAAACCTCGTCGTCAATGTCGGGAATCGCAAGCTGGTGGCGGCTGCTGAACTCCGAAAGAAACTTCTGGATCAGGATCGGAATGTCATCGAGGCGTTCGCGCAGCGGCGGCACATTCAGGACGATCGGGCTAATCCGGTAGTAGAAGTCCAGGCGGAATTGCTCGTTGGAAACGAGGTTCTGCAGATCGCGATTGGTGGCCGCGATGAGCCTGAAGTTGACTTCGCGATAGACCTCGCCGCCGACCCGCTGCACGACCCGGTCCTGCAAGGTTCGCAAGAGCTTGGCCTGGATATCCACCGGCATGTCGCCGATTTCATCGAGAAACAGCGATGAGCCATTGGCCTGCTCGAACTTGCCGCGGCGGCCTTTGCGGTCGGCGCCGGTGAACGATCCGGGTTCGTATCCGAATAGCTCGCTCTCGACGAGGTTGTTCGGCAGGGCGGCTGAATTCAGAATCACCATCTTCTCGGCCTTGCGCGAGCTGAGGCGATGGATCGCGTGCGCCACCAGTTCCTTGCCGGTGCCGCTTTCGCCGAGAATGAGCACCGGGATGTCGAGTGGGGCCACGCGGACGACATCTTCCTTGAGGCGGCGGATCGCCTCGCTCTTGCCCACGATCGAATCAAGATCGAAAGCCTCACGGCGGAGCACGTGCGTTTCGCGGCGGTAGAATTCCAGCTCCTTCTCGAGAGCATTGACGCGGCTGTTGAGGGCCTGAACTTCTTGCGGGCTCTTGAACATCACGCGCCCGATAGCGCCGACGACCTCGCCGTCGCGCATGATCGGAACACGGTTCACCACGCGGTCCTGCCCGCGCATGCGCTGTACGTCGCCAATCTCTGCCTTGCCGGTCTTTATGACGCGGTGGAGACGGGTGTTCTCAATGACCTCGTCAACCGGACGGCCGATCGCCGCACCGCGGTCGAGGCCAAAGAAGCCTTCATGAACCGGCGACAGAAATGCGATGCGTGCTTCCGCATCGACAACAGTCATCGCGCTGAAGGGGTCGCTGAGCAGGTGATTGATGATGTCCCACGCAAAGTCGATCACAGCCGTGAATTCAAAAACAGTGTCGGTGACATTGTCGACGATCACGCCGACATACTGCTCCTTCACCTTGACCCAGCAGATGAGAAACTTTTGCCTGGCCGTCGCCAGCGGCATCAACCTGCGGTTGACTGCTTCGGTGCGCCACATCTTGTCGCCGACGAGAGTGACGATGTGAGGATCGGTACCGGCACCTGCCGAGTAGGCGATGCGGCCGTCCGCGTCCGTTACGATCAGGCCGGCCACGCTCGTCGCGTCCTTCATGCAACCTCCCTCACGTTCGTTTTCTTATGGGCGGCACTTCAACCGTCATATTGCAACGCAGCATCACTGTTTGTTGTGCGGACACTCCATTGTGTCCTGTCCAGCCAGAAAACACTACTCCGCCCAACTGACGTTCAGAGATGCATTTGTGCGCGCTTTGGCGAGTCCAGCGGGTTGGCATGCCCGTTGCTCTATCTTCGACGGCTCTAGCCGAGCAAACTCGTGAGGTTGCATGCATTCGTCAGTCCCCCAGCGAGCCGCGGCCGAAGAGGGAGATCCGGTTGAGCTCCCGATCGTCGCGCCGGGACCGGGATTCCGGTTGCTCGCGGGCGTTCGCGTGCTCGACCTCAGTACTTCGATTGCCGGGCCCTACGGCGCCATGCTTCTCGGAGACATGGGCGCCGACGTGATCAAGGTCGAGCGTCCCGGTGTCGGCGACGACGCTCGCACCTGGGGGCCGCCGTTCGTTGATGGCGAGTCGCTCTGGTATCTGTCGGTCAACCGGAACAAGCGCAGTGTCACGCTGGACTATGCGAAACCGCAGGCGAGGTCGGCGCTCACGGCGCTCATCAAGGCCAGCGATGTCATCCTGGTCAATCAGCCGGCCCGCGTGCAGAAGAAGCTCGGCATCGATGCCGCCGCCTGCCGCGCATTGCGGCCCGACATTGTGCACGTGTCGATCACCGGCTTTGGCGCTGTTGGCCCGCGCAGCGACTGGACCTGCTACGACCTGATCGCCGAAGGCTACTCCGGGATCATGGACATCACCGGTGAGCCCGACGGCCCGCCGCAAAAAGTCGGTGCGCCGGCCGCCGACATGCTGGCTGGCTCGGACGCGGCCTTCGCGACGGTGTCTGCGCTGTTCGAGCGAAGTCGCAGCGGCAAGGGGCACTCCATCGATATCTCCCTGGTCGAAAGCATGACGCGCTTCCTGTCGTGCCGCATCGTTCCGTTCCTGGCGACACAGCAGCTGCCGCGCCGCTCGGGCGGCAAGGACAGCGTAATTGCCGTCTATCAGGTGTTCGACACAGCCGACCTGCCGATGACCGTCGGTCTTGGCTCCGACAGTATCTGGGAGCGTTTCTGGCGCGCGGTCGGACAACCCGAGGTAGGAAGCCAGGCGCGCTACGCCACCAATGTCGAGAGACGCCAGCATCGCACGGAGATTGTCGCGCTTATCCAGGATATCCTGCGCGGCAGGCCGCGTCAGTACTGGCTGGATCTCATGAGCCAGGCGCGCGTGCCGGCGGGGCCTATCTACCGGGTCGATGAAGTCGCTGCCGACCGTGAGTTCCAAAATCGGCGGCTGTTTTATACGCTGCAGGCCGATGGCCGGGACGTGCCGCAGGTTGGCACCGGCATTCACGTCGACGGCGCGGCGAATGTGCCCCGCATGGCGCCGCCGAGACTCGGCGAGTCCACGGTTGACGTTCTGCGCGAAATCGCAGGACTGAACCAGGACGAGATAGCTGCGCTGCAGCGTGACGACGTTATCTGAGGAGAGTGCGGTGCCTTATCAGACGATCCTGTACGAAGAAGATGGCTCTATCGGCACGATTACGTTGAACCGTCCCGACGACGGCAACATGTTCAACGCAACGATGTGTCATGAGATCCGTGACTGCATCGAGTCGATCCGCCGAGAGACGCGTACACGCGTTGTCGTCATCACCGGTGCGGGCGACAAGTTCTTCTGCATCGGCGGACGCAAGGATGGCATGGAGAAAACCATTCTCTATGCCGGGACGCTGCCGACGCTCGAAATGTACGAAGCGATCGACAAGCTGCAGAAGCCGGTCATCGCATCGGTAAACGGCTTTGCGGTCGGCGGCGGCAATGTTCTGCAGATGGTTTGCGACATGACCATCGCCAAGGAGAGCGCCGTGTTTCGCCAGGTCGGGCCTATGATGGGTTCGTTCGATGCTGGCTACGGCACCTGGTATCTGGAAGACCTGGTGGGCAAGAAGAAAGCCAAGGAAATCTGGTTCAACAATCCCAAGATGTCGGCACGTGAGGCGCTTTCGCTCGGCCTCATCAATCGAGTGGTGCCGGACGCCGAACTCAAGCAGGCGACGCGAGCCTTTGCGCTCGAAACGGCCGACCGCGGCCCATTTGCGCTTGCCTCGGTCAAGGCGGCGTTCAATGCCCGCCACAACGGCGTCTCTGGTCTCGCGCGCATGGCGCACGATCTGCTGCTGCGGTCTTATCTGGAGAGCGAGGAGAGCCATGAACTGTCGGCTTCCTTCGCGCAGAAGAGAAAGCCGGATCCGACCAAGTTCGGGCGCTAAGCGATGCGGCCGTTTTTGACCTTGCATCATCCCGCCGCGGCGAAGCGCTATTACGCCGAAGGAACCTGGCGGACCGACACGTTCTATTCGTTGCTGCGCGACCACGCGGCGCGCATGCCGGATGCGCCTGCGCTGCGCGACGGCCGGCGGCAATTGAGCTGGCGGCAGTTGCAGGCCTGGGTGGACGGGGTATCGGCGGACCTGCATGCGCAGGAGATTACGGCAGGCAGCCGCGTGTCGATGTGGCTCGGCAATCGGGCCGAAGCCGTCGTCATGTTCCTGGCCTGCACGCGCAACGGCATTGCCTGCAATCCGTCGCTTCACCGGACATATACCTCCGGTGAGATCGTGCGCCTATTGGATCAGCTTGGCGCCAAGGCGCTGCTGACAGAGCCGGGTTGGGGCGCCGACGGCGTGCAGGGCGCGACGGCCGGCGGCCTGATGCGGGCGCAGTCGCTGCGCCGCATCTACACGCCGGACGCCTTCCCGGCGCCGGGCCCAGCCGTCAGTCAGCCGGTCGAAGATCCGGATAAGGTCGCATATCTGGCTTTCACCTCGGGCACGACCGGCACGCCGAAATGCGTCATGCATTCGGACAATTCGCTGCTCGCCAATGCACGCGACATGGTGCGCGACTGGGGTCATGGGCCGCACACAAGGCTTCTGTCGCTCAGCCCGCTGTCGCATCACATTGCCTGGGTCGCCGTTGCACAATGGCTGCTGGCGGGTGCCACCTTGATTACCGACGATCCTCCGGTTGGCATGACGCGTCTTGGCTGGATCGTTGAGACCGGCGCAACCTATGTGATGGGCGTGCCGACGCATGCAATGGACATTCTCGCCGAGCAGGGCCAGGTCGGAATGTCGAAGCTGGGTTCGGTCGAGATTTTCTATATGGCGGGCTCACCGATCCCGCCGTCGGTGTGCGAAGCTTTCGTACGCCAGGGCATCAAGCCACAGAATATCTATGGCATGACCGAAAACTCGTCGCACCAGTACACGCATCCCGGTGACGACAGTCTGGTCATTACCTCGACGTGTGGCCGCGGCGGGAAGGCCTATGAGGTCAGACTGTTCGATCCGGCGGACGAGAACCGCGAAGTGCCGGCCGGTATGGTGGGGCAGATCGGCGGTCGGGGCGCGGCGCTGATGCTCGGTTATTTCAACAACCAGGCGGCAACGGAAGGAAGCTTCAATCGCGACGGCTGGTTTCTGTCCGGAGATCTCGGGGAGCTGGACGAGGCCGGCAATCTCAGGATCGAGGGGCGGCTGAAGGATCTCATCATCCGCGGCGGCCACAACATCTATCCGGCTCAGATCGAGGCGCTGGCGCTGCGGCATCCGAATGTACAGCGTGTCGCCTGTTATCCGGTCGCAGACGAGCGTCTCGGCGAGCGCGTCTGCATTGCTGTTATCGGTGACATTGGATCGGACGCGCTGCTCGATCACCTTGCGGAGCAGGGCCTCTCCAAATACGACATGCCGGAGTATTTCCTGAAAGTGGCGTCGTTTCCGCTGACCGCCAGCGGCAAGATTCTCAAGCGCGAACTGATCGAAATGACCAGGCGTGGCGAAGTATCGCCCGTGTCGATTAGGTTCACCGCGCAGGCGAGGGCTGTCTGATGCCAGTGAAAGTCGGGCAACGCGGTGACGTCGCACTCATGGTTCTCGACCGTCAGGAGGCGCTCAACGCCTTGTCGTTTGCAATCATCGACGAGATCGGATCGGCTTTCGATCAGATTGCACAGATGAGCGTGCGAGCGCTGGTCATCACAGGCGCCGGGCCGAAGGCATTCTGTGCGGGTGCCGACATCAAGGAGCTGCGCAATCGCTCGCTCGCGGCGCAGCGTGAAGGCCTGGAGCGGGGGCAGGCGGTCTTTGCAAAGCTGGACACGTTTCCGGTGGCGTCTATTGCCGTCCTCAATGGCTTCGCATTCGGTGGCGGGCTTGAGCTGGCGCTCGCGTGCACATTCCGGTTGGCTACGCCCAATGCAAAGATGGGCCTGCCGGAGATCAAACTCGGCCTTACCCCTGGTTATGGTGGTACCCAGCGTCTGCCGCGCCTCGTCGGCGAGGGACGCGCTCTGGAAATGATCCTGACCGGCAAGACCATTGATGCTGCGGAAGCCTATCGCATCGGACTGGTGAACCGGCTGGTTGAAGGCGATGCCGTCGAGGCCGGTTTGGCCTTCGCCCGCGAATTCACCGGCTACAGCCTGCCGGTCTTGAAGCTGGCGCGCGAAGCGGTGCAGCGGGCGCTCGACGTGCCGGTTCGTGACGGCCTCAAGATTGAGGCTGATCTCGGCACGATTGCGTATCGTACGGCGGATGCCGAAGAGGGCATGGCGGCGTTCAGCGAAAAGCGCAAACCGGAGTTCCGCGATGCCTAAGGGGACAATCATCGTAACCGGCGGTAGCCGTGGTATAGGGGCGGCTGTCAGTGCCGATCTGGCGCGCCGCGGCTTTGATGTCGCCGCACTGTCGCGCAGCGGCGAGGCGGCGGCTGGCAAAGGCTATCGTTGCGACGTGACCAACGAGGACGCCCTGAAGAGCACGATTGACGCCGTAGCCAAGGAAGGGCGCGTCGTCGGCCTCGTCAACAACGCCGGCTTTCATCGCGCTTCCCCCAGCGATCGCCTGTCCGTCAGCGAACTCAACGAGACCTTGGCTCTCAATCTGACCGCGGCGATGGTCGCCTGCCGTGAGGCTTACCCGCATCTCAAGGCGGCCGGCGGCGGCACCATCGTCAATATCGGCTCGTTCTTTGACAAGCTCGGCGTTGCCGAAAACATCGCTTATTGCGCTTCCAAGGCGGCGGTCGGCGCGATGACGCGCTGTCTGGCGGTCGAATGGGCCAAGGACGGCATTCGTGTGCTCGATGTGGCGCCCGGCTATATCGAGACCGATCTCAACCGCGAATTTCTCGCCCGCGAGAAGGTGAAGGCTTGGTTGGGCCGCCGCGTGCCTATGGCGCGCGCCGGCGCTGCCGATGAGGTCGCGCGCTTCGTCGGTTCGATCTTCTCGGAAAATATTGCGTACCTTACCGGCGAGACCATCTATCTCGATGGCGGCCAGGGCATGAATCACTGATGAAGATTTTCGAGACCCAGCAGCAGCAGCGGCAATGGACCGAGGACGAGCGTCTCGTGCTCGACCAGATCCAGCGTTTGGCCGACGACCTGATCGCGCCCAATGCGGCGCGCTATGACGAAAGCGGCGAGTTCCCTTGGGACAACATCAAGGCGCTCAACGACATGGGCGCCAATACCATGTTCGTGCCCGAGGCCTACGGCGGCGCGCCGATGTCGTACCGGCTTTACCTCGAGGTGGTGAAGAAGATCTCGGAAGCCTGCGCCTCGACGGGCATCATCTACGCCACGACTTTTCACGGCATGAAGCCGCTGATCGACTGGGGCACGGAAGAGCAGCGCAAGCGTCTCCTGCCGCGCATCGCCGCAGGCGGGCTCGGAGCACTGGCGATTACCGAACCCAATGCCGGCTCGGACGCGACCGGCATGACCACCAGCTTCACGCCGGATGGCGATTCCATCATCGTGCAGGGCGGCAAGACCTTCATCAGCAACGGTGACGTCGCCGACCTGACCCTGTTGTTCGGCAAGTGGTCGGAGATCGACGATGCGAAGAAATCGATCTCCGTGCTTGTCTTCGAGAAGGGAACGCCGGGGTTCGAGGTCATCCGGCTCGAGGACAAGATGGGTCACCGCGCCGCGTCGACGGCGGCGATCGCCTTCAATGCCTGCCGTGTGCCGCGCGCCAACCTGATCGGTCAGCCCGGCGAGGGGCTGCGCTTGCTGCTGGCGTCCCTGAACAAGTCACGCCCGAGCGTTGCCGCTCATGCGCTTGGCATAGCCCATGCTGCATTCAAGGATGCGGTCATCTACATGAATGATCGCGTGCAGTCAGGCAGACGCATCGTCGACTTCCAGGGCAATCAGTTTACGCTCGCCGACATGGCGACGGATCTCGCGATGGCCGAATGCTGGCTCGATTACGTCGCCTCGCTGGTGGAAAGTGGCGGGTGGGACTTCGGCCTCGAGGCCTCGATGGCCAAGATGCGTGCGTCCGATCTCGCCATGCGGATCTCGACCGAGGCGGTGCAGATGCACGGCGGCTACGGCTACTGCAAGGACTACCGCGTCGAGCGTCTGATGCGAGACGCCAAGATCACCCAGATATGGGAAGGCACCAACCAGATTCACCGTCAGCTTATCGGCCGGAGCTTCGCGGCGAAATGAGCGTGAACATCAAGACCGTCGGAGTCTGCGGGGCGGGCGGCACCATGGGTGCCGGAATTGCCATCGTTGCGGCACGCGCCGGTTACTCGGTCGTCTGTTACGACACCGCGGACGCGCCGCTCGCGCGCGCCGCGAAGCAGAGCGAGGGTTTTTTCCAGAAGTCGGTCGAGCGGGGCAAGATGACGGAGGCCGAGCGGGACGGCGTACTGGGCCGTCTGACGCGGACCACCGACATCGGCAGGCTAGCCGGTTGCGAGCTGGTGATCGAAGCCGTGTTCGAGGATCTCGCCGTCAAGCGCAAATTGATGGGCGAACTGGAAGCTGTCTGCACCGAGAACGCCATCTTCGGCTCCAACACGTCGACCTTGTCGATCACGGAGATCGCGTCCGGCTGCCGGAACCCGGAGCGCGTCGTAGGCATGCATTTCTGCCTGCCGGCACAGCTGATGAAACTGGTGGAGATGTCGCCTGGCATCCTGACCGCGCCCGAGGTGTTCCAGACGGCATGGGGTTGGGCGCTCGCCGCCGGGCAAATGCCGGTGAAGACGCAGGATAAGCCGGGCTTCATCCTGAACGCACTGCTGGTGCCGTTCAACAACGACGCCATCCGGGCCATCGAGGCGGGTGTCGCGGACGCCGCGAGTATCGATACGGCGATCAAGTCCGGCCTCGGCTACAAGATGGGACCGCTTGAGCTGATCGACCTCATCGGACTCGATACGCAGGTCCGCCTGTGCGAGGCCTTCTACCCGATCACGCTCGATCCGCGCGCGGCCTGTCCGCCTCTTCTGCGCAGGATGGTGGCCGCCGGGCTGCTCGGCAGAAAGTCGGGCCGCGGCTTCTACACATATTCCGGCAACGCCATGTTCGGAGGCTGATGCCATGCGCTATGAGATCCAGCAAAAGGGCGACAGCGCCTCGTTTCCGCCGGGGGACAAGTTTCTTTCCGGGGCGGCGGCACAAGCCGACGTCGTCATCTGTCTCGGCGGGACGCCGGTCGAGGACGTCACGAAGAAGGCCGTTGTCGTCGAGCTCGGCGCGGAATGCCTGGCAGATCACATCGACGAGGCCAGGCCGGAAAGCCGCAACATCGTCGGCTTCGCACGCTACCGCAACGGTGCCGATGCGCCGTCCAACCTGATCGAGCTGGTGCGCCATTCCGCAAGCTCCGAGGAAGCCGTCACCGTCGCCAAGGCTGTCTTTGAGGCTGCCGGCCTGACGGTTGTCGTCTGCTCGGACCAGCCTGGCCGTATCCTCGATCGCCTGCTGCGCCCGAAATACAACGCCGCGCTGCGCTTCCTGGATGAGGGACTGGCGACCGCCGCCGACATGGACAAGACCTGCAAGCTCGGCCTCGGCTATCCCGACGGGCCGATCGAGCGTGTGCTGCGTGGAGGGCTTGCCCATCACTATGATGTCACACAGGCTCTGTTCGAGACCTATGGCACGCCGGCCTATGCGCCGCCGCGCCTTGCCCTCGCAGCCGCGAAGAGAAGCGCACGCTGATGCGGCCGCTCGAAGGCATCACGGTCCTCGACTTCTCGACCCTGTTGCCGGGACCGATGGCGACGCTGTTGCTTGCCGAGGCCGGTGCCGAGGTGATCAAGATCGAGCGGCCGGAAAGGGGCGAGGAGATGCGCTCCTATGCGCCGACCTGGGGCAAGGACAGCGTCAACTTTGCGCTGCTCAATCGCGGCAAGAAGAGCTTGGCCCTCGACCTGAAGAATCCGGCCGACCGCGCCAGGCTCGATCCCCTGATCGCGCGCGCCGACATTGTGATGGAGCAGTTCCGTCCCGGCGTCATGGCGCGGCTCGGTCTCGACTACGAGGCGCTGTCGCGGAAGAATCCGCGCATCATCTATTGCGCGATCACCGGCTACGGGCAGACCGGGCCGAAGCGGGACGTGGCCGGACACGATCTCAATTACATCGGTGACGCCGGCTTGCTGGCGCTTTCGATGGGCGATCCCGCGCATCCCGTCGTGCCACCGGCTCTGATCGCCGACATCGCCGGCGGCGCCTATCCGGCGGTGATGAACATCATGTTCGCGCTGATGCAACGTGAACGCACGGGGCGCGGCTGCAGGCTCGACGTCGCGATGACCGATAACCTCTTTCCCTTCATGTATTGGGCGATCGGCGACGGTCTGGCGGCGGGCGCGTGGCCCGGCAACGGCACCGCGATGGTCTGTGGCGGGACGCCGCGTTACCGCCTCTATCCGACCAGCGACGGCAAGGTCGTCGCGGCGGCACCGATCGAGCAGAAGTTCTGGGAGGAGTTCTGCGAACTGATCGGACTGGACAAGGAGTTGCGGGACGACCGCCGCGACATGGCGGCGACCACGGGACGTGTCGCGGAGATCATCCGTTCGCAGCCGGCCGAGGTCTGGCGGCAGCGGTTCACCGGCCGCGATTGCTGCTGTAGCATTGTCGCCGACATCCGGCAGGCGCTCGACGATCCGCACTTCAAGGCGCGCGGGCTGTTCGATCATGTCCTGGTCAACGAAGCAGGCGCGCGCATGCCGGCACTTCCTGTTCCGGTGGCGCCGGAATTCCGTGCTGCGCCGTCCGAGGCCCAGTCTGCGCCCATGCTCGGCGCGCACAATTCCGAGTTCAAGGCATGAAAGCTGTTGTCGTTCGTGAGTTCGTCCCGTTCGATCAGATCGGGGTCGGTGAATTGCCCGATCCCACGCCGGGCCCAGGCGAAGTCGTCATCGAAGTGAAGGCTGCGGAAGTCAACTATCCGGACATTCTGGTGATCAGCGGCGCCTATCAAATCAAGCCGCCGCTGCCGTTCTCGCCCGGCAAGGCGGCCGCCGGCACAGTAAGCGCGATCGGTGAAGGCGTCGCCGGGCTGAAGGTCGGCGATCGCGTCAGCACGCAAGTTGAATACGGCGCCTTTGCCCAGAAGCTGAAGGCTCCGGCTGTCAACGTGTACCGAATGCCTGACGGCGTCGACTTCGCCAGGGCGGCGGCGCTCGGTCTCGTCTATCAGACCGCGCATTTCGCCTTGATCGAGCGCGCACGCATGCAGAAGGGCGAGCGCGTGCTGGTCCTGGGCGCCTCCGGTGGCATCGGCATGGCCAGCGTGCAACTCGCCAAGGCGCTCGGCGCATCGACCGTCATCGGTGGCGTGCTCGGACCGGCCAATGTCGAGATTGCGCGCCGGTGCGGCGCCGACGTGGTGATCGACCTTGGGCTCATCGATCTGCGCGACGGTCTTCGCGAGGCGGTGCGGGCTGCCACGGAAGGGCATGGCGCCGACGTCGTGATCGATCCGGTTGGCGGCGCGGCGAACGCGGCCGCGCTGCGTGCCATGGCGTGGCGCGGACGCATGGTGATCATCGGCTTTGCCGCCGGCGAGATTCCGACGTTCAAGGCGAACTATTTGCTGGTGAAGAATATCGAGGTGTCCGGCCTTCAATGGTCGGACTACCGCGACCGCACACCCGACTGGGTACGCCGTGTACAGGAGGAGATCTTTGCCTTGAGTGTTGCCGGCAAGCTCGATCCGCTGATCAGCCGCCGCTTCCCGCTGGCGGGTTTCAAGGATGCGCTCGGCCTGCTGCGCGACGGTCAGGCGCAGGGGAAACTCATTCTCGAGGTCGCCTGATGCCGGCGCTGCCGAAGGACAGTGCCGTTGCCGTCATCGGCGCGGGCACGATGGGTGCCGGAATTGCGCAGGTCGCAGCGCAGGCGGGTCACAAGGTCTTCCTCTATGACGTGGTCGAGGGCGCTGCCGCCAAGGCGGTGGCCAGGACCGTGACCGGGCTCGCCAAGCGCGTTGCCGATGGCAAGCTCGACCAGGCAGCCTGCGACGCGATTTCGGCGCGGCTGATCCCGGCTGCTGCGGTCGAGCATCTGGCGCCGGCCGCCTTGTTCATCGAAGCGGTCGCTGAAGACATGGCGGTCAAGCGCACCCTGTTCGCGAAGCTCGAAGCACTCGCAAAGCCGGACGCGATCCTTGCGACGAACACCTCGACGCTGTCGGTGACGGCAATGGCGGCGGGTCTTGCCCGGCCGGAGCGCGTCGTGGGGATGCATTTCTTCAATCCGGCGACCGTGATGAAACTGGTCGAGGTTATTCGCGGCATGGCCAGCGATCCCGCCGTCGTCGACACGATCGAGGCGACGGCCCAGGCCTGGGGCAAGGTCACCGCGCAAAGCCGTTCGACGCCGGGCTTCATCGTCAATCGCATTGCCCGTCCGTACTACGCAGAGGCCCTGCGGCTTCTGGAGGAGGGCGTTGCCGATCCGGCCACGCTCGATGCGATCATGACCGAAGCTGGTGGCTTCCGCATGGGTCCGTTCGCGCTGATGGACCTGATCGGCAACGACATCAACTATCGCTCGACGCGCTCGGTCTTCGACGCCTATGCCGCCGATCCGCGCTACCGGCCCTCGTTGATTCAGCAGGAAATGGTCGAGGCTGGCTGGCTCGGCCGCAAGACCGGCCGCGGCTTCTATCGCTACGACGGTCAGGGCGGGGCGCCGTCGCCGAAAACCGAGCCGGCGGTTGGCGGGACAATGTCACGCTTGCCTGAAGATTGGCAGACAGGACCGGTCACCGTCGGTCGCGTCCTGCTCATGCCGACCGACGGCCGCCGGGCCGCGGATATCGCCCGTGCCGAAGGCAGGCCGGTGGCGGTTCATGACCTGCGGTTCGGTCCGGAAAGCAAGCGCATCGTTGTCGCCTTGTCGGACATGCCCGATGACGACCGGCGCGACGTTGTCTCCAGTCTGCAGGCGACCGGCCTGGCGGTGACGGTGGTGCCGGACTGGCCTGGTCTCGTGGTCATGCGCACGGTCGCGATGCTGGCGAACGAGGCTCATGAGGCCATGCTTCAGGGCGTTGCCGACGGCGCGGCAATCGATCGTGCCATGCGCAACGGCGTCAACTATCCACGCGGCCCCGTGGAGTGGGGGCGGATGGTCGGGCTCGGACGCGTCGTCGCTGTGCTCGACGCGATCCATGCTGCGACCGGCGATCCACGCTATCGCGTGGCGATGAACCTGCGGCTGGCAGCACGCGACGCTGCAGCGAACGGCTGAAAGAAGGGCGAACGCAATGCAGATCGACGGCAAAAGCGTCATGATCACCGGCGGCTGCGGCGGTATCGGTCTGGAGATGGGCCGGCTGTTCGCGGAAGCCGGCAAGGACGTGGTGCTGGTCGATGCCAAGATCGACGCCGGCGCAGCGTTGGCGGACCGGCACAAGAACATACGTCTCGTTCAGTGCGATCTTGCCTCGGAATCCGAAATCGAATCCCGGCTCAAGCCCTACGTCGCCGATATGCTGATCAACAATGTCGGCATTTCGCCGAAGTTCGACAAGGCGGGTAACCGCGTCCGTACCTGGACCATGACGCTCGATCAGTGGAACACGGTCATGACCGTGAACGTCACCGCGCATTTCCTCTGCACCCGACTGCATCTGCCACGCATGATGGAGAACAAATACGGTCGCATCGTCAATATCGCGTCCTATGCGGCCCGCACCGCCGGCTATCAGGCCGCGGTTCACTACACGACGTCGAAGGCTGCGATCCTCGGCTTCACGAAATCGCTGGCGAAGGAAGTCGCGCCGTACGGCATTCTGGTCAATGCAGTCAATCCAGGCCGCATCGAGACGGCCATGACGCGCGACGTGTCGCAAGAAATAAACCAGGCGTTCGTCTCTCAGATCCCGGCCGGGCGTCTTGGCCTGCCGACAGACATCGCCAAGGTCGCGCTCTTCCTCTGTTCGGACCTCGCCGGCTACATGACCGGGACCGCTGTCGAGGTGAACGGCGGACTCTACGTCGGGCCGTAGCCGTCGTCAGTCCAGCGGGACAAAGCCTGGCGGCAACGTGCTCATGAAGGCCGGACGCCGGGCCATTGGTGTGAACCATGCGGCGAGGCGAGGGGCCGCCTTGCGCCATTCCGGTGTGTGCCGGAAATCGAGGTACTGCAGGGCTACGCCGAGCACGAGATCGGCGGTGGTCATGCCGCTGGCGACAAGCCAGTGCCCGGGCTCAACCATCTTTTCGAAAAGCGCGAGCAGCCGGCCAATTCGGCCGAGCTCCCGGTCGATGACGACGGCCGATTGCGTTGGGGCAGGCTTGCGCAGCTCGACTGTCCGTGTGGCCGTAGCGTCGATCATGCCGCCGGCGAGGGCCTGCAGGCGCAGCGTCTGCCACCGTCGCTCTCCGGGAGCCGGAATGAGACGCTTGGCCTCCGGCCGCAGGCTGTCGAGGTACTCGATGATCAGGTCGGATTCATGAAGCGGCTCGCCCTGATCCCGGACCAGGACGGGTACTTTGCCGACAGGGGCGATCTCAAGGAATGAAGGCGCAGGCTTCCAGGCGTCCACTGCGGAGAACTCGTAGTTGGTTCCGGTCTCGCCGAGATAAACCCTGACCTTGCGGACGTAGGGCGAGGTTTCCGAACCAAAGAGCTTCATGAACTGTCTGTCAGGATTCGTTGCTGCTTTGTGTAATCAGGCTGGCCACGGCGCGAGAACGCCGCTTGAAGTAGGTCGTCACCGCGACGACGGCAAAGGCGCCGATGATCAGGCAAAGCGGAATTGGGCGCGTAAAGAAGATCAGCGGCGTTCCGGTCATCTCGATCGACTGCCGCAGCGACTGTTCGAACATGGGTCCGAGCAGGAAGCCAAGGACGAGCGTCGATACCGGCATGTTCAGGCGCCGCATGATGTAGCCGATCACGCCGAACAGCAGCGCAACCCATACGTCAAACAGCGTATTGCGCGGCGCGTAGGCGCCGATCACGCAGATCGCAAGGACGATGGGGCCGAGAACGCTGTAGGGAATGAGACAGATACGCGCCCACAGGCCGACCAGCGGCAAATTCAGAATGACCAATGCGGTGTTGGCGATCAGCATGCTGCCGATCACGGTCCAGATCAGCAAAGGCTGCTGTTCGAACAGCATCGGCCCGGGCGTTACGCCGCTGATCAGCAAGGTTCCGAGCAGAATGGCCAGCGCCGGGCTGGTCGGGATGCCGAGGGACAGCAGCGGGATGAAGCCGGCCATTGCCGTGGCGTTGTTGGCCGATTCCGGGCTTGCGACGCCTTCGATCATGCCCTTGCCGAAGTTCTCCGGCGTCTTTGAGATCTGCTTCTCCACGTCGTAGGCCAGATAGGCAGCCAAAGCGGGCAGCATGCCGGGCAGCAGTCCGAGCACGAAGCCGATACCGGTTCCGCGCAAGGCCGCCGCCAATCCACGACGCATTTCGGGCAGCCGCGGCATCATCGAGCGCCAGGAGCCGAGCTTGCCGGTGAATATCTGCGCGATCTTCTGATCGACGCTGGTGAGCACTTCGGCGATGCCGAACAGGCCGACCAGCACCGGAATGATATCGAAGCCCTTCATCAACTCGATCGAGCCGAAATTCAGCCGCTGCGTACCGGTGAGGGGGTCGGTGCCGACAGTGGCCAGCCACATACCGAATACGCCAAGCGCCACGCCGCTGAGCAGGGAGGGGCCCGAGAAGCTGATCAGCGCAGTCATGCTGAAGAAGACCAGGCCGAAATATTCGGGTGGACCGAACTTCAAGGCAACGCCGGCGATCTGCGGCCCGAGCATTGCGATGGCGATTGTGCCGACGATGCCGGCGATGAACGATCCGATGGCGGCGATCGCCAGGGCTTCGCCGGCTCGCCCATTCTTTGTCATCGGAAAGCCGTCCTGCGCGGTGACGATTGACGACACCTCGCCGGGAATATTCATCAGGATCGCAGTCGTCGAGCCGCCGTACATCGCGCCGTAATAGATGCCAGCCATGATGATGATGGCTCCCGCCGTCGGCAGATAGAGCGCGACCGGCAGCAGAATTGCCATGGCCGAGGCGGGTCCGAGACCGGGCAGGACGCCGACCAGCGTCCCGAGCAGACAGCCGATGATCGCGTAGCCGATATTCGCGAAAGTCAGCGCATTCATCAGACCATCGATGATGCCGATCTGCATGATGCGATCCCTGCTTCTAGGCCTGATGCGGACCGACGCTGCGGAAGTCCGAGATCGGCAGGTAGATGGCTTCCTGGACGCCGGCGAAAGCATTGCTCGGCCGCCAGGAGCGCGGCAGTTCAGGCAAGGCCTCGACGCCGATCACCTGGGTGTGCTGGTCCAGCCCCGAGATCGTGAGCCACGCCATTTTCTGATGGATGAAGGCGTAGGCCTGCTGCGCGCGCTGCGCCTCGTCCTTCTCCATGCCGTCGAAGGATACGACGTGCAGCGCTCCCTGCGGCGAGACGGCGAAGCTGTCGGCGGTGATGTCGTTGCTGGTGAAGAGGTCGCGGCTCCAGTCGATAATGTAGGGCCGCCATTCGAAGAAGCCCCAGTCCGACGTGTATTCGCGCGTCTTGAACGCTTCCGGCGTTTCAATGACCCAGAGCGCGACGTAGTTGCGGCCGGTGCCGGAAGAGCGACGGAACCGCTGGATCGAACGGAAGTACGGCTTTGACAGCATCTGTCCGATCTTTGGACCGCTGTACCAGTCGTTCCATGCCTGCTCTTTGGCAGGTTCAGAAAAGTTGCATCGCACAATGTAAGCGAACATCGACAGGACTTCTCGGGTTCGGTGATCGAGGTCCGTCATGATTGGCAAGAGTTATGCCATCGAAGCCACTCGCAATACTGCGTCTCTGGCGAGGACTTTGTGCACGCCAACGACATCGCCCTCGAATGATCTGTGCACGCGACAGACAGACCGATGCGCAGAGCGCCGAGACGCTTCTGTCTCTCTGCATCCCGAGACGAAATGAGCCTGTGGCATGTCCTTTGCGTTTGGTTTCGTTGCGGTGCTGCATTGGGGCTGACGTATGCCGCGCTGCACCAAAAAGCTAAAAATTGTGCTGTGCACACAGCAGAAGTCGCGGAGAGACGCTGGTGAATTCGAAGGGGGCGGTGGTTGCGGACGTCATTGTGATCGGCGGAGGTGGCGCTGGACTGTCGGCAGCGGCGGAAGCTGCGAGGCTCGGACGCAAGACGATCCTGCTTGAGAAGAACCCATCGCTCGGCGGCAGCACGGCATGGTCGGTCGGTTCGATTTCTGCAACCAACACGCCGCACCAGCTCAGCAAGGGCATCCTTGATACGCCGCAGGATCATTTCGAAGATCTCGAGACCCTCGCTGGCAATTACGCGAACCGCGATAACCGCGCGCTGCGGCGTATTCTGGTCGACCACACCAACGAAATGCTGCACTGGTTGATGTCTGTCGGTCTGGTATTCGTCGGCCCCAATCCCGAGCCTCCCCATCGGCAGCCGCGAATGCACAACGTGCTGCCGAACTCCCGGGCGTTCCCGGACCGCCTTGGACGTCACTGCCGGAAACTCGGTGTCGATATCCGCCTGACGTCGCTCGCCGAGCGATTTATCGTCGAAGGCGGACGTGTCGTCGGTGTTGTCGCTCGCTGCAACGGACGGCAGCTTGAGTTTCGCGCTCGCGGCGGCGTCGTTCTCGCCAGCGGCGATTATAGCGCCAGCGCCGAATTGAAAGGGCGCTATGCCGGGGAGGATGCCGCGAAGCTGGAGCCGGTCAATCCGACGGCCACCGGCGATGGTTTCAAGCTTGCTCTCGATCTCGGTGCCGTGATCGTGAACGGCGACATCGTCCGCGGTCCGATCATGCGTTTCGTGCCGCCACCGCGACCCAATCTGTTGCAGATGCTGCCGCCGCATCGCTGGCTGGCGCGGATCATGCGCTGGTCGTTCGACCGGCTGCCGCCAAATCTGCTTCGTCCTTTCGTCATGAGCTTTCTGACGACCGCGCTCGGACCATCGGTCGACCTGTTCAAGCGGGGTGCAATCCTCGTCAACAAGGACGGTCGGCGCTTTGCCGACGAGCTGGACAAGCCGGGACGGATGGTCCCGCTACAGCGTGACCGCGAAGCCTTCATCATTGTCGATGGACGGATGGCGCGGGAGTTCTCGGCGTGGCCGTACTTCGTTTCGACAGCGCCAGGTGTCGCTTACGCCTATCTCGAGGACTATCGACGCAACCGCAAGGACATCTTCCACAAGAGCGACACGATCGAAGGGCTTGCGAAATCGGCGGGGATGCCCGCGGCGGCGTTGGCCGACAGCATTTCCCGGTTCAACGCTGGCGGTCGTCTTCAGGGAGGGGAGCGTCTGGCGTTGACCGAAGCGCCCTATTACGCGCTGGGACCGGTCAAGAGCTACGTCGTTTTCACGGATGGCGGCCTCAAGGTATCGGAACGGCTTGAGGTGCTGAAGGAGAACGGCGATCCGATCGACGGCTTGTTCGCGGCAGGTTCGGCCGGTCAAGGCGGGTTGTTGCTGGAAGGGCACGGCCATCATCTGGGCTGGGCCTTCATTTCCGGAAAGATCGCCGGCCGCAATGCCGCAACGCGCGCGTCAACGCTCGGATCGTAGACGCGGACAGGGAGGAGGGGATCATGGCAGCACATCGTATCCAGGGACTTCTTTTCGTCCTGCTCGGCGCCGTCTCCCTGTTCGACAGCTGGCGCATCACCGAGACGATACGCCCGACGACCAATTTCGACGGCATCGGTCCGGATCGTTATCTGGCAATCCTGAGCGCACTGATGATCGTCCTTGGGCTCTCGCTTGCGTTGCGGCCGATGACGAGCGCGGGAGCCGGCGATTGGAGCGATCTCCGCCGATGGCCGCTTCCCGACTTTCTGATCGTCGCCATTGTTCTCGCGCTGTTCGTTTTCGCGATACCGATCATCGGCTTTTCTTTTAGCTGTCTGTTGTTCTTCTCGGTTCTGTACCGGTTCCTTGGCAAAATGTCGTGGCCGCGAACCGTGATCTACGCCGTGCTCACGACAGTCGCCATCTATGTGATCTTCATCTACTTCGCGGACATGTCGTTGCCGAAATCGTTTCTTGGTGTGTAGGCACGGGCAGGGGAAAAGGAGCGCATCGTGAGTACAGTGGAAGCGAAAACGACGGCGCTCGATGCCGCTGCGATCGAGGGGCTGAGCCGCAAGTTGGTCGAAGCCGCGGTCGTCTTGCGTTATGAAGATCTGCCGGATGACGTCATCCGCAACGTCAAGCTGCTGGTGCTCGACACGCTCGGCGTGATCGGGGCGGCCCGATCGGCGCCGGGCATTCAGACGCTCCATGAGCGTCTTCAGCGCTGGGAAAAGACCGGAACCGCGACGGCGCTCCTCGGCAAGCTGCGCATGTGCCCCCCGAGCGCGGCGCTCGCCAACGGTGCCGCCGCCCACGCGCTCGATTTTGACGACATCCACGATGAGGCGAGGGTTCATACGTCGGCTGTTCTTTTGCCGGCCCTGCTGGCAACCGCGGAGGACCTTGGTTCGGTCAACGGCCGTGATTTCATTCTGGCCATGGCGGTCGGGGCCGAGATCAATGCGCGGCTCGGGCTCGCCTGCTTCAACTGCCTCGACCACGGCTGGCACCCGACAATGCTGTTTGGGGTCCTGTCCTCCGCCGTGGCTGCCGCGCGCCTCCTGAAGCTTGACATTGAGACAACGCTCGGCGCGCTGGGCTTCGCGCACCACCTTGCATCGGGTTCGTCGCAGAGCATTCTCGACGGCGCGCTGACCAAGCGTCTGGGGCCGGGATTTGCGGCGCGTTCTGCGGTGATGGCGGCCTATCTGGCCATGGATGGACTGAGAGGTCCGCAGCGGCCGCTTGAGGGGCGTTCAGGCCTGTTCCTGTTGCAGGAGCGGGGTGAAGTCATCCCGTCGCGGCTCCTCGATGGCTTTGGGCAGCACTGGGAGATCATGAGGTACGGCTTCAAGGCGTTCCCGTGCTGCCGCTGCTGCCACAGCACCATCGATCTCGGGCTGCAGTTCCACCGCCGGGGTGTCGATCCCGCTCGAGTCGAGAAAGCCACGATCTGGCAGCCTGCGGTGAACTTCCGCACCGTTGGTGTTCCCTACGAGGCAAACCGGGACTCGGTCGTGCACGCGCAGTTCAACGCGGCGTATTGCTTCGCGCGGGCCTTGCATGACGGCAAGGTCGATCTGCGCACGTTCCAGCGCCCGCAGATCACAGACCCGGTGATTGCGGCGACCGCCGGCCGCATCGAGGTTGTCATGGATCCTGCCATGGATCCCATCGCCATGGGACCGGCGCGGGCTGAATTGACCTTGCGTTCGGGTGCAACGCAGACGCTTGAAAGCGCGGTCTTGCTTGGCGGTCCGGATTCGCCGCTGCCGGAACACATGCTGATCGACAAGTTCCGGTCCTGCCTGTCGATCGGGCTCGCCACGGGGGCTCGCGATGCCGACGTATTGGCGCGCCGCGTATTGTCCCTGGAAGGCGAAGCCAACGTGGCCGCGATTGTTGCGGCGTTCCCCGAGGCCGGTCCCGTCGCCGCCTAGAACACCGGCGTCTCAGCGCCGGTTGATGCTGCCGCCGTCAACGGCAATCACCATCCCGCTTTCCCACGCGCTCGAGCAGGCCACGGACGCCTGTCGGCGTCCGTGGAAGGCCGGATTGTGAAGCTGCCGCTTGCGGCGACATCAGCTTAGCCCGAGCAGCGTCATCGCGTTGCGATAGGCGACTTTCTCCATTGCCTCCGGACGGATCGGCAGGCGCGAGAACCATTCCGCATACTCCTTGATGCCGCAGAACGGGAATGAGCTCGCATAGATGAGGCGATCCTGCAGGAAGCCGTCTGCGGCTTTGACGTAGTCGTCCGAGCCCGGCATGTTCGGCAGGTACATGTCCGGCGAGACGTAGAGGTTGCTGCGCCGGAACGCGACGTGGAGGATCTCCGTCACCCACGGCCAGTTGCCGTGCGAGCAGACGATCTTGAGCTTCGGGAAATCGGCGAGCACGCGGTCGAGCAGCGCCGGGTGCGTGTAGTTGAGGTCCGGACCCGCATTGCCGCCGGTCATCACGATGATCGGGATATTGCGGTCCTCGCAATGCGCGTAGATCGGATAGAGCCGGCGATCGTCGGTGAACATCGCCGGCACGTAGGCGCCGGGTTCGATGTTGACGATGCGGAAGCCGGCCTTGATGGCGTCGTCGATCTGCTGCACGGCGCGTTTGCGCTCGCTCGCGTCGATCGACGCGGCGGCGAGGAATCTGCCCGGGTGCATGTTGCAGAACTCGGCGACCTCGGCGTTGTCGATCGAGCCCAGCATGCCGGAGTTGCGGCCGACGACCAGCGCCTTCTCGACGCCGGCCTGGTTCATCTCGTCGATCATCAGTTCGACCGACTGCTTGTCGGCGGCCGGCGAAGGTTCGAACTTCAGATTGCGGGTGAAGCCGTTTCGGCGCTCCGGCTGGGCGTACATCACCATGCTGAGGAAACCCTTGTAGGGCGGGCGCACACGAAAATCGAAGAAACGCATTTCTGTCTCCGCTGTCTGATCTTGCGGTTTGCAGTGCACCATCGGCGCTGCCGGCAGCCGCGCGCATGGATTTGCAATCCCTATGCCAGAGCAACAGGGGGCACGGTCATCTGGCATCTTTTCTGCTGGCATCTTTTCTGCAAAGCGGCGAGGCAGGATGGCGAACAGGTTGGAGGTGCGCGATGGCGGCAGGTACGGCGTTGATATCCGGGGTCACTGGTGTGGTCGGCGCACGCATAGCCTCGCATCTCGCCTCTATCGGCGGTTGGCACGTCATCGGCCTGTCGAGGCGCATCCCTGCCGTCAGCGAGCGTGTCGCTGGCGTCGACTATCTGTCGCTTGATGCGACCGATGATGCTGCATGCGCGAAAGTTCTGGGTGACCTCTCCGGAGTGACCCACTTCTTCAATGCGGCGCGCTACGACCATACGACGACACAGCGTGAGCCCGCCGACGTGAACACGCGCATGTTCCTGAACGTCCTTGATCAGTTGGAACCGCGCGGGCGTCCGCTGCGGCATGTGCACCTTGTGCAAGGCACCAAGTACTACGGTTCGACGGAGGGGCGCTTTCCGACACCGGCACGCGAGAGCGACCCGCGCTCGTTGTACGACACGTTCTATTTCGCGCAGGAGGATGCGGCGATCGCACGCGCCAAGATGGGCGGCTGGACCTGGAGCGCCAGCAGGCCGCACGGAATCTGCGATCCGTCACCCACGATCGTGCGCAGCATGGCGCGCCTGATCGGCGTCTATGCGGCGATCTGCAAGGAGCTCGGGGGGCCTTTGTCCTTTCCGGGCACAGAGGCGAATTACCGGGCCGTCTACCAGTGCACCGAGGCGAGCCTTCTCGCCAAAGCGATCGTCTGGATGTCGACCGAGCCGAAATGCGGCAACAACGCTTTCAATGTCACGAACGGCGAGTTCTTCCGCTGGGAGAACCTGTGGCCGCGGATCGCGGACTACTTCGGCATGCGGTGCGGACCTGTCATCAACCTCAAGCTGGCCAATGCAATGGGCGACAAGGGAGAGGTTTGGGATCGCATTGTCGCGCGCCACGATTTGCGGCCGATTCCATACGATCAGGCCGCCATCTGGTCCTACGGCGATTTCCTGTTCACGCCGTCCTGGGACATGATGTCGAGCACGACCAAGCTGCGGCAGTTCGGCTTCCCGGACGTGGTCGATTCGGAGGCCATGTTCTATGGCCTCTTTGACGCACTGCGGGCAGCACGCGTCATTCCAGCGGCTTGAGGACCCGCGGCGCACTGAGGCCGTAAAGCAGCCGGTATCGGCCGCGTACCAGGATCTTGCTGACGCCGAGCGCGTTTTGACCGTTGGGGGTCAGCAGCTCGTTCCACACCGTCATCAGGCTTGCCTCGTCGATCGCTTCGACAAGCAAGGTCCAGGGGAGAACCAGGTCGTTCTGCCTGAGATGTCCCTGGCGTGAATGCGCCAGCGCCGCATCATCGGCTTCAAGCAGGTGCGCGCCGGCAATCCCGTGCCGGCGTGCAAGAGTGTCCGTCAGCCGCGCTGCATCGTCACGAAGCGATTGCGCGGCTTTTGCCTCGGCGTCAAAGCCCAGGAGCGCAATGACGCCGCCTTCGCCGAGACCTGTCGAAGCACGGATGACGGAGACCGTACGGGCAGCGGACGCGAAGCGAGGGACAAATTGCCGGCTGCGCGGATCGAAATTCCGCACAAGCTTGAGATAGGCCGCGGATGAAACCGCTCCGGCGCCGGTCGCTTCGTAGAAGGCAAGGTATTTCGGTCCTTCGCCGATCGAACGAAAGCGGCGCCCGCGATTGATTCCGGGAAGGGCCACGCGCTCAGGCACGTGCTCGCGGATGTACCATTCGTTGAAGTCCTTGTCGTCCGCCTCCGGAAAGTCATGGCAGATCAACAAAACGTAGCTTCCGAGCAGGGCCATGGCGCTCTTTCAGGGGCTGGTGCGTGCTGGTGTTGGAAGGCGCACCGCCCATTGTATGCACGGCGGACAATGTGAGTGTGCCGCGAACAGTTGCGCGGGGACGAGGCGGGTGGCGTCTGCCAAGGCGCGGTTCCGGCGCTGGTACGGTCTTTGCAGACTCGGGTCCTTGAAATGCGACTTCAGCAAGGGACAGTCCGATGCCGGATGACAAGGCGCCGTTCATCTACATTGCCCAGATCGCCATTCCGGCAGAGCTCGAACGGCGTTTCACCGAGCTTTACGATTCTGAGCATGTTCCCGCGCTGATGTCAGTGCCCGGCGTCCGGTCGTGTTCGCGCTTCAAACTCGTTTGGGCGGATACGCCGGAGATGCCCGAGTATCTCGCCGTCTACGATGTCGATGCACCAGACGTGCCAAAGTCGAAGGAGTGGCGCGCGGCATCCGGCGCCGGCGACTGGCCAAAGGAAATCCGTCCACGCATGACCGTGCGTCGTCACGGCATGTTCGAGCGCGTGAAGTCCCTCGAGCCCTGAGGCTGCGTCGCCCGTCGTCGTAGCCGTGACATCCTGGAACCAAGGCAAGAGTTCCCCATCATGAGGCAGCAGTGAGCGAAAACGAACGCAGGATTCTCAAGCGCGATTCCCATCCGTACCTTCTTCGCCCGATACGCTTCCGCAGCATCGAAGCGCCGAACCGGATCATGCTGTCGCCGATGTGCCAGTACTGCGCGACGGACGGCATGCCCGACGACTGGCATATGGTACATCTGGGCTCTCGCGCTGTTGGCGGCGTCGGTATCGTTTTCACTGAGGCCGTGCACAGCGAGCCGCGTGGACGTATCACCAAATACTGTCTCGGGCTTTGGAATGAGCAGCAGCGCGATGCATTTGCGCGGATCGCGAAGTTCGTGCGGGCGCAGGGCGCTGTTGCCGGAATTCAGATCGGGCATGCAGGACGCAAGGCATCGACCATGCGGCCATGGGAACGGTCCTTGCCGTTGCCGGCGGAGCAGGGGGGATGGGACGTCATCGGACCGAGCGCGCTTGCTTTTGCCAAGGGCTTTCCGACGCCGGCGGCAATGGACGAGAAGGAAATCGAGACGGTGACGGCGTCGATGGCAACGTCGGCCCGCTACGCTCGACAGGCGGGATTCCAGGTCATCGAGGTGCACGCCGCGCATGGCTACCTGCTGCATCAATTCTGTTCTCCGCTGAGCAACCAGCGGACCGACGGCTATGGCGGTTCGTTCGAAAATCGCATTCGGCTGCTGATGGAGACGCTTGATGCCGTCCGCACGGAATGGCCGAACGATCTGGCGCTTTTCCTGCGCCTCTCGGTGAGCGACCACGTCGAAGGCGGGTGGGATCTGCCGCAGAGCATTGAGCTGTGCCGGCGTATCAAGGCCCGCGGCGACGTTGACCTGATCGACTGCTCGAGCGGCGGCAATGATCCGCGGCAATCGATTGCAATTCATCCCGGCTATCAGGTGCCGTTTGCAGAGGCGGTGCGTCGCGAGACAGGTCTGCCGACCGCCGCGGTCGGCCTGATCCATAGCGCCGACATGGCCGAGCAGATCTTGGCAAACGGTCAGGCGGATCTCGTCGTGCTCGGCCGAACGCTGATGTCGGAGCCTTATTGGCCTCTCAAGGCGGCACGGGCTCTCCGCGCCGACGCGCGCTGGCCGATCCAGTACGAGCGGTCAAATATCTTCTGACACGGCGACTGAAAATGCTGTGGTGCAGCATGAACGGCGGCCGGTGTTTGTCGGAAGGACAGTCTGGACGGCAGACGTCGTCTGCAAGGACAAAACGAACTGGCTGGACCCCCGCTGGCGGCAAAACTGATCGCATTCTGTGCGGCATGGAATTTGCGACTTGTCGGGGCAGATACGGAGCGACGCTCCTATCCCAGGAACAACGACCAGACTGACAACGGAGGAAGCGATGAGACGCGCTGCATTGTTGGCCGGCGCCGTGGCCCTGACCTTGGGTATCGGCAACGCCGCAGCACAAGAAAAGTATCCCACCAAGGCCGTCGAACTGATTGTGCCTTTCGCGGCCGGCGGATCGACCGATCTGGGGGGCCGCGTTCTCGCACAGCAGCTTGAGGCGAAATGGGGTGTGCCGGTTCGCATCATCAACAAGCCCGGCGGCAATACCGTTCCGGCGGTGAGCGAGGTGATGCGAGCAAACCCCGACGGCCACACCATGCTCATGGATGGGCCGCCACAAAGTTCGATGCTCGAGACCGTCGTCAGGAATCTGCCGTTCAAGACGACCGATCGCACCTTCGTTGCGATTGCGGCCTACACGCCGATGAAGTTCGTCGTTCCTCATGAGTCGCCATTCAAGACGCTCAAGGATGCTGCCGAAGCGGTGCAGAAGGATCCGAACACGTTCACCTGGACCTCGCTTGGCGGCGCGGGCGCTCAGGACATGGCCTTCCGGCAGTTCTTCAAGGCCACCAACGTGGATGTGAAGAACACTCGTGCGATTCAGCTGAAGGGCGGCTCGGAAGCCATAACGATGACGGCTGGCGGTCACGTCCGGCTCGGCGTCGGTTCGTATAGCTCGATTGCCGCTCCGCTTGAAGCCAAACGCATTCGCGTTCTTGCGGTGGCGTCGCCTGAGCGTTGGCCGAACCTGCCGGATACGCAGACCACGGCTGAAGCCGGCTTCCCGTCGATCGAAGTCCTCTACTGGATTGGCGTTTCCGGCCCGCCGAAGCTGCCGCCACACGTCGTGAAGGTGTGGGACGAGACTTTGCGCGAAATAGCGAAGTCGAAGGCGTATGCGGACGGTCTGCTGAAGGTCGGCTTGCTGCCCCTTTATCGCGATGCCAAGGGCATGGCCGAGCGCGTGGACAAAGAAGCGAATGAGACCAGGTCGCTTTACACACAGTAAGCTGCGACAGCGCTGTCAAATAAGAAAGCCTGCTGTTCTCTGCACGTGAACAGCAGGCTTTCGTTGTCTGAGCGAACTTCTTGTCGCTCGATCAGTTGCTCCACAGGGCCTTCACGATGTCGCGCTCCTTTGAAACGAAGTCGCGCATGCCGGCAGGGGTGGTCGGGAAAGGTACAAGGCCAACCCGCTCCAGACCCTGGATGACCTTGGGGGCCGTGCTGACTTCAGCGATTGCCTTTTGCCAGACGTCGACCGCGGTGGCGTTCATCTTTGGCGGGCCCGAAAATCCGATCCATTGCAGGACGATGAGGTCGGGATAGCTGGCCTCGGCGGTTGTCGGCACGTCCGGGATCGCAGCAAAGCGCTTTGGCCCGGCGACCGCGAGCACGCGCAACTTCTTTGCCGTGACGAGCGGCGCGATGCTGCCCCAGAAGCCAACGCCGATCATCACGTGTCCGCCTGCAGCCAGGTTGATGGCCTCGGCACCGCCTCGCACCTGGATCGCCCGCGTTTTGCGGTAGTCGATGCCGACGATCTGGAACAGGCGGCGGAAGGTGACGTCGGTTGTGCCGGCGCCGGAGGTCCATGAAAAGGTCGAGGGATCGGCCTTGAGTGCGGCGACGGCGTCGCCGAGTGTCTTGAATGGCGAGTCCGCGGCGACGACCAGCATCAGTGGCGTCTGCGCGGCCATGCCGAGGAACGTGCGGTCATCGACCTTGAAGGGAACGGTTTTGACGACCGTTTCGAGCATCGAGCTCGACCCGGGCCCATCCATCAGCACGGAATAGCCGGCCGGCGACGCGCCCATGAGGTTGGTGACGGCGGGGACTGTGTTGCCGCCGGGCTCGTTGATCACGCGAACCGACGACGACCAGCGGGTTTGCAGGGCTTCGGCGAAAACGCGGGCTCCCAGGTCGGTGGAGCCGCCCGCAACGAATGGAACGACGATCTCGACGGCTTTCGCCGGGTATTTTTCCTGGGCCCCGACCGTCGTTGATGCTGCGGTGCTCAGCGCGATGGGCACGGCAAGCAGCATGGCGGCGCGGCTTCTTGGTTCTCTCATCCGATGTCCTCCCGGTGTCGGCGATACGGTCTTGCTTTTATTGGGCTCGGAAACTGCAAGCGCCATGCCATTGCTGCCGCTGTCACCGTGACGGCAGGCGTTGTGTCGTTGCAGCGCACAGAAATGGCTGTGCATTTGTCACCGTCGCGAACAGTGAGGTTCGCCGACGGCCAAATCGGCCGCGGCGAGCGTGTCATCGCTCCGGTTGCGGTGGTGGCATGCGGATTGCCCCCGGAAACCGCACAGGAGTCAGGAGAGGTGACGATGGATCGGAAAGTGGCGCTCGTCGTGGGGGCAACCGGGGTGGTCGGACGAAACATGTTGCGGCATCTGATCGGCCTCGCCGACTGGGACGTCATCGCGGTATCCCGTCGCAAGCCGGACGTGCCGGGCAGCTATCGTCATCGCTCGGTGGATTTGATGGATGCCGGCCAGGCGAAGGCCCAGCTCGGGCAACCGCTCGGGATCACGCACATCTTCTATTCGGCCTACGTGGAGAGACCGACGCCGGCCGAAATGGTGGCGCCCAATATCACGATGCTGGCCAATCTCATGAATGCGGTCGAGCCTGTCTCGCCACGGCTCCAGCACGTCAACCTGATGCACGGCACCAAGTGGTACGGCAATCACCTGGGACCATTTCCCAATCCGGCGCGCGAAAGCGATCCACGGCACATGCCGCCGAACTTCTATCACGATCAGCAGGACTGGATCGTCGCTCGGCAGCAAGGCAAGGCCTGGTCCTGGACGGCGGCGCGGCCGCACGCGGTGTGCGGCTTTGCGACCGGCAATCCGATGAATCTGGTCATGGTGATTGCGGCCTATGCGACGATATCCAAGGCGCTCGGACTGCCGCTGCGCTTTCCCGGAACGGAGGCCAGTTACCGCGCGCTCTATCAGTGCACCGACAGCGGATTGCTGGCGAAGGGTGTCCTATGGATGGCGCAGAATCCAAAATGCGCCAACGAGCCCTTCAACATCACCAACGGCGATCTGATCCGGTGGGAGCGCATCTGGCCGCGCTTTGCCGACTATTTCAACATGGAGCTTGGGTCGAGACAGCACATCCAGCTCGCACACATGATGCAGGACAAGGGCGAAATCTGGAAGCGGCTGGTCGCCGGGCATGGCTTGCAGGACATCGCCTACGAAGACATTGTTCTGTGGAACTACGGCGACTACGTTTTCAACACAGGTTACGACATCATTTCGAACACGATGAAAGCGCGCGAATACGGTTTCAACGAGTTCATGGATACGGAAAAGATGTTCGTTCGGTGCTTTGAGGAGTTGCGCGACAACAAGATCATTCCGCGGTTTTGAGAGTTTGATCCGTCCACGAGAGACACGGCCCTCGAAATGTGAGGCCGCTGAACGCAAGCTCCCATCCGCAGCCAACGACCTGGTGTTGCGGTCCGGAGACCTGCTTCGGGTGCTGACCCCGGGCGGCGGAGGATTTGGTGGCCCGGGCGCATCGGGCTAATTCTTGCCTGGTCAGCGCGGCGGGTGCAGTGCGGGTGCGGCGCGCGTGAAGCTGCGGCGTCCGCGCTTGATGCCGAGGAGCGGCTGCGCGATCTCGGCTATGGCCATCTCGGGGCCGGCACAATCGAGCACGATCAGATCGGCCGGGTGGCCGACCGCAATTCCATAGTCCTTGAGGTTCATCAGCCGCGCCGGCTGCGCGGTGACGAGATCGAAGCAGGCCGCCAGCGCGCGTTGTCCGCCGGCCTGGGCCACGTTGGCGTAGAGATTGGCCATCCGCACCAGCGAGCAGTCGCCGAACGGCGTGAACGGGTTGAGCACGTTGTTGGTGGCGACCGAGCAGGTGACGCCATACTCGGCAAGCGTATGGGCCGGCGTCACGCCGCGCGGAACGCTGTGGTCGTGGGCCCGGCCCATCAGGAACAGATCGGTCGCAGGCAGCACCGTGACGGCGACGCCCGCGTCGGCGAGCCGCCGGGCCGCAGCCTTGAGCCGCTCAGGCGGCAGCGCCGTCAGCTTGGTGACGTGGCCGATCGCGACGCGGCCGCCGTAGCCGTGCGCCTGCGTCTGCCGGCAGACCTCCTCGAGGTCCATGCGCGATGGGTCGAGATCGAAATCGAGATGGAAATCGATGTCGAGATCGAAATCGCGGGCGATGCCGAAGATGCGCGCGATCTGGCCGTGCGGGTCGCTGTCGGTGTAGGGGCAGCCGCCGATCAGATCGGCACCCGATTGGCAGGACTCGATCAGCAAGTCCTCGGTGCCGGGGTCGTTGAGCAGGCCTTCCTGCGGGAACACGCAGATTTCGAGATCGATCGCCCAGGCATAGTCGCGCTGGAGCCGGCGGACGGCGGCAAAGCTCTTGAGCCCGATGCGCGGATCGACCTCCACATGGGTCCGCATCCGCGTCGTGCCTTGCAGGATCGCTTTCTCCAGGGTGCGGCGTCCGCGCGCGTAGACGTCGTCTTCGGTGAAGCCGCGCTTGGCGGCCGCGACCTCCGCGATCGCCTCCTGCAAGGTGCCTTCGTCCGAGCGGCAGCGGTCGAGGATGCAGGACTTGTCGAGATGGATGTGGGTGTCGACAAAGCCCGGCGTCACCAGCCGTCCGCCGGCGTCCTCGGCCGGTGCGTCCGAGTCAATCGATGCGGCGATCTCGGCGATGCGTCCGTCCGCGACGCCGATGTCGAAGGTCGCGCCGTCGCCTCCGGCCATGCGCGCATTGCGAAGCACGAAATCGAGCATGAGCTATTGCGCCGCCTCGGAGCGCCCGAGATAGGCGGCCTCCAGCGCCGGGTCGTGCGCCAGCGCCGCCGCGGTGTCGCTTCGCACCACGCGGCCGGATTCCAGCACGTAGCCGCGGTCGGCGACCGTGAGCGCCAGCGCCGCCATCTGGTCGACCAGCAGGATGGTGACGCCGTCGTCGCGCAACTCGGCCAGCACGTCGAACAGCTCGTTGATCATCGCGGGCGCAAGGCCCAGCGACGGCTCGTCGAGCAGCAGGATGCGCGGCTTCGCCATCAGGCCACGGGCGATCGCGAGCATCTGCTGCTCGCCGCCGGACAGGAGGCCGGCGCGGCTCGAGAGCCGGTCGCGCAGCCGCGGGAAGCGCTGGAGCAGCGCCTCGACGTCCGTCCCGCGGTCGGCGTCCTTGCGGGTGTGCGCGCCGAGCATGATGTTGTCGAGCACGCTCAGCTCGGGGAACACCTGCCGTCCTTCCGGCACCAGCGCCACGCCGCTCGCCGCGATCCGGTGCGCTGCCATGTGCTCCACCCGCTCGTTGTCGAGCACGATCGTGCCGGTGACCGGACGCAGCAGTCCCGTCACCGCGCGCATTGCCGTGGACTTTCCCGCGCCGTTGGCGCCAAGGAGCGCCACCATCTCGCCGGGCTTCACCTCGAACGACACCTGGTCGAGCACCGGCGCTGCGCCGTATCCGGCGCTGAGCTTCAGGCACGACAGGATCGCGTCCTGCGAGCCGTGCCATTCTTTGGCGCGCGGCCGCCCGCGCGTTTCGCCGTCACCGAGATAAGCGCGCAGCACGCGGGGATCGCGGCGCACCTCGGCGGGCTTGCCAGCGGCGATCACCGTGCCTGCATCGAGCACGACGATGTGATCCGAGATGCCCATCACCAGCGCCATGTCGTGCTCGACCAGGATCACGGCCACGCCGAGATCGGCGATGCGGCGGATGAGCTTGCTGAGCGCCGCCTTGTCGGCGCGCATCAGGCCCGCGGCCGGCTCGTCGAGCAGGAGCACGCGCGGCCGCGTCGCCAGCGCCCGCGCGATCTCGACCAGCCGCCTGTCCACATGCGGCAGGCCGTTGGCCGGCGCTGCGAGCGCGCCGTGATAGCCGACGAACGCGAGCAGTGCCTCGGCGGCGCGCCGGTCGTCCGTGGTGGCGACCTTGCGCAGCGGGTCGCCGAGCCGTCCGCGGCGCAGCGCGACAAGCACGTTGTCGAGCACGCTCATCTCGCCGAACAGCTGCGTGGTCTGGTAGGTCCGCGCCACGCCGTCGCGCGCGATGCGCCAGGCCGGTGCGCCGGCGAGTTCGGTGCCGCCGAGCATCACGCTGCCGGCATCGGGGCGATAGAAGCCGCCGATCATGTTGAGCACGGTGGTCTTGCCGGCGCCGTTCGGGCCGATCACGCTGGTGATGCGTCCGGGCTCGGCGGTGAAGCTCACATCGGTGGCGGCCTTGATGCCGCCGAAGCTGATGCCGACGCTGCGGACGGTGAGGGGAGAGCGCGCCTTGCCGGCGGACAGAAACGCGGCGAGATCGAAATCCCGGCTGTCGGCTCCCGCTGGATCGATGCGCCGCAGATGCCGCGCCAGCGTGCCGATCACCCCCTCGGGCGCGATCCATAAGACCACCAGCAGCAGCGCGCCGACGAACAGCAGCCGGTATTCGGCGAGGCCCGACAGCAGCTCCGGCAGCATCACGGTGACGGCTGCGCCGACCACCGGTCCGAGAACCCAGCCCGAGCCGCCGACGATCACCGCGAGCAGGAACAGGATCGATTGCGAGAATGGAAACGAGTCGGGCGCGACGAACATCATCAGCGGTGCGAAGATCGCGCCGGCAAGCCCCGCGAACACCGCGGAGACCGCGAAGGCCGCGGTCTTGATCGCCACCGGATTGAGCCCTACCGAGCGGGCCGCCGTCTCGCTGTCGCGCACCGCGACCATGGCCTTGCCCCAGGCGCTCGCCGCGAGCCGGTGGAACACATAGAGCGACAGCCCCGCGAGCCCGATTGCGAACATCGCCATCTCGCGTTCGGCGAAGGCGCGTCCGCCGAGCGACGGCGCGACGAGGCCCATCAGGCCGTTCTGGCCGCCGGTGAGGTCTTTCCACTCGACCGTGCCGTGGTGGACGATGAAGGCAAAGGCGATGGTGACCATCGCGAGATAGGGTCCGGTGACGCGCAGCGCCGGCAGCGCCAGCAGCGCGCCGATCGCGCCCGCGACCACGCCGGCCGCCGGGAACGCGAGCCAGAAGCTCACGCCCTTCACCGTCAGGATCGCCGCCGTGTAGGCGCCGATCGCATAGAATCCGACATGCCCGAGCGACACCTGTCCGGCGAGGCCGAGCAGGACATTGAGGCCGACGCCGACGACCGCAGTCAGCGCCACCAGCGCCAGAATGAAATGCGTGTAGCCCTCCGAGGCAAACACCAGCCCGATGCCGGCCGCAGTCAGCGCGGCGATCGCGAGCGTCATGATCGAAGGTGCTGCCGCGCGCGCCATCGCTACACCTTCTTGATCGCGCTGCGGCCCAAAAGCCCGTTGGGCATCGCGGCCAGCGCCAGGATCACCACGGTGAAGGCGACGATCTGGGTGTAGGTCGAGCCGGCAAAGGCCGTCACCAGCGCCTCGATCAGCCCGTAGAGCAGGCCGGCGAGCATCACGCCCGAGGCCGAGGTGATGCCGCCGAGAATCGCCACGGCAAAGGCCTTGATGCCGAACAGCGTTCCCATGTCGGAGTGAACGCTGAACAGCGGCGCGATCAGAAGTCCCGCAAGGCCGGCGAGTGCGGTCGACAGCGCGAACGAAAACGCGATGGCGAGCCGCACGTTGATGCCCATCAGCCGCGCCGCATCCTTGTTCTGCACCACGGCGAGCAGCGCCTTGCCGAGCCGCGTGTAATGAAACGCGAGCTGGAGCGCGACCGCGATGCCGAGGCCGACGAGCGGAATGACCAGCTGCAGCGGATAGACCCCGGTGCCGAACAGCTCGATCGGCTTCTGCGCCAGGAGCGACGGAAACGCGCGCGGCTCCTTGCCGAAGGTGAACAGCACGATGTTGTCGAGCACGATGCCGCCGGCGACGGTCGCCATCAGCCAGCCGTTCGAGCCGCGCTCGGCGAACGGCCGCACCAGCGTGCGCTCGACCAGAAGCCCGAACAGCGCGCAAAGGAGCAGCGCCATCGCGGCGGCGAGCGGCAGCGGCCAGCCGAGCTTGATCGCGAAGGTGTAGCCCAGCACGGCTCCGAGCATCATCGAGGAGCCTTGCGAGAAATTGACGGTGTTGGAGACCACGTAGGTGACGTGGAAGCCGAGCGCGATCAGCCCGTACATGCTGCCGACTGCGAGTCCTGTGACGATCGCCGATATCAGCAGCATGGCACCGCGGTCCCCCGGATGGAGCGGCGGGACGCAGGCGCAAACCCGCGTCCCGCCAGGCACGACGACAAGGCGTGACGAGAACTCTAGTTGGTCAGCGGAAGGATTTCGCCTTCCTTGAAGTAGGTGAAGATGTAGTCGTCCGAGGTCAGCGCGTCGTGGTTGGTCGGCGTGAACGGCTTGTCATAGGTCTTGATCAGGCCTTGGTACTTGTCGAGCGCATACATCGCCTCGCGGATCTTCGGGCCTTCGGTCGAGCCGGCCTTGGCGATGGCGAGCGTCATCAGGTTCATGGCGTCATAGGCGTTGGCGATGCCGACCGCGGGCGTCACGTCCGCCAGCGTCTTGATCGCAGGGTACTTCGCCTTCAGCGCCGCCAGCACCCCTTCGGCCTTGGGCGAGAGCTTGCCGGAGAAGCTGAAGGTCTGGATGAAGTGCACGCGCTGGCCGCTCGGGCCGGCAAGTTCGCTGAAGCGGCCGCCGGCCGGGCCCCAGTGCGAGACGATCGGCACGTTCCAGCCCATGCGGTCGAGCGACTTCACCACCTGCGAAGAGGGCGCGACGTTCGCCACCATGAACAGCACGTCGGCGCCGGCGTTCTTCAGCCGCGTGAGCTGCGGCACCACGTCGACGTCGGCATCCTGGAACTTCTCGATGCCGGCATAGGGCATGCCCTTTTCGGCGAGGGCAGCCTTCAGCCCCGCCTCGTTGGACTCGCCCCAGGGGTTGTTGATCAGGATCATCCCCGGCTTCTTCGTGCTGTATTTCTTGATCGCGTAGTCGACCAGCGCCTTGTCGACCAGCACGTCCACCGCGGAGACGCGGAACACGTAGTTCTCCGGCGCGCCGTTGCGGGTGATCGGCGTGCCCGCCGCCCACACGCCCATGAACGGCACCTTGGCCTGGTTGGCGAACGGCACGATGGCGATCGACACCGGCGTGTCGAGGCCGCCGAACAGCGCCGCGACCTTCTCGCGCTGCACCAATTCGCGCGCCGCGACCACGCCCTTGGCCGGGTTGCTTTCGTCGTCACGGACCACCAGCTCGACCTTCCTGCCGAGCACGCCGCCCTTGGCGTTGATCTCGTCGATCGCGACCGACAGGCCGCGGACGATCGCCTCGCCCGACTTGGCCGACTGGCCGGACATCGCGGCGACGAGACCGAGCTTCAGCGCGTCCTGCGCCAGCGCCGGGACCGAAACGGCCGTGGCTGCCGCGGCGGCGAGCAGCAGGCGTCGTGAAACTTGCAAAATGCGGGATGGAACGGGCATGGCGGAACCTCTCCAGAGGGTGAAACTGCACGTTTCGTTCGCAAGCGGCATGCCAACGCGGTGCCGGTTGAAAAGCCCCGGGAATCCAGGATTTTCCCGCCGTCCGCCGCCCAAGCCGTAGGCAAATGCCGTCGCCTTGGGCAAATCGTATGCAGAAGTGTATACAATTTATCGATGCGTTCCAGTACAATCCGCCTGGCCGGAAAATGCATGGGTCAGGCCGAACGCCGGCCCGTCCGGCTGCCCAAGCCGAAGGAGACCGCCCCATGTCCCCCGCCGCATCCGCCGCCAAAGCCACCGTGATCGCGCCCTCCGACGAGACCGCCGCGGCGGCGGAGATCGTCGAGAAGTTCCTGGTCGCCTCGATGGTGCCGGACCCGGAGACTGCCGCGCGCTACATCGCCGAGCCGCTGAAGCTCACCTTCACCGGCGGCCGCAGGTTCAGCCACCCGCGCGAGAGCACGGCGTTCAACGCCAGGCGCTACAAGTGGGTGAAGAAGGCGATGGAGCGCTCCGACGTGGTGCCGGGGCACGGCGAGACCATCGTCTACAACATCGGCACGCTCTATGGCGAATGGCCGGACGGCACGCCGTTCGAAGGCAACCGCTATGTCGACCGCTTCGTCGTGCGCGGCGGCAAGATCGTGCAGATGGACGTGTGGAACGACAGCGCGGAGAGATTGCTGACGCGCAATGGGATCGAAGCGTAGCAAGCTTCGAACCAACGCGGCCGCGGCGTTAACCCCGCGAAAAATTGGCTAATATCGGCTCCGAAATCGGAGTTCCACTCATGCCGTCATCCTCCGAGCTGCTGATCAGCCAGTTGCCGAAGTGCGAGCTGCATATCCACATCGAAGGCAGCCTCGAACCAGAGATGATGTTCGCACTGGCCGCGCGCAACAATATCCGTCTGCCCTATGAATCGGTCGATGCGCTGCGCCGGGCCTATCAGTTCACGGAGCTGCAGGACTTCCTGAACATCTACTACCGGGGCATGTCGGTACTGGTCACCGAGCGGGATTTCTTTGACCTCGCCTGGGCCTATCTCGAGCGCGCATGTGCCGACAACGTGCGGCATGTGGAGATGTTCTTCGACCCGCAGGGCCATACCAGCCGCGGCGTCGCCTTTGAAACGGTCGTGAATGGACTGCATCGCGCCTGCTGCGAAGCGGGCGACAAGCTCGGCATCAGCGCCAGCCTGATCATGTGCTTTCTGCGCCATCTCGACGAAGCCGATGCCGAGCGTACCCTTGATGCGGCGCTCACGCACAAGACGAAGATCATCGGCGTCGGGCTCGATTCGTCGGAATGCGGCCATCCTCCCGGCAAGTTCAAGCGCGTGTTCAATCGTGCGCGCGACGCCGGATTTCACTGCTTCGCCCACGCGGGTGAGGAAGGGCCGCCATCCTATGTTTGGGAAGCGCTCGACCTGCTGGGCGTGAAGCGCGTCGACCACGGCAACCGGGCGCTGGAAGACGCGGCCTTGGTCGGCCGCCTCGCGCGCGAGAAAATTCCGCTCACCGTCTGTCCGCTGTCGAACCTGAAGCTCCGCGTGGTCGACGACCTCAAGCACCATCCGCTGCGCGACATGGTGCAGAAGGATCTGCTGGTGACGCTCAATTCGGACGATCCCGCTTACTTCGGTGGCTACGTGAACGACAATTATCGCGCGCTCGCAAGGTCGATTTCGCTCACGTCGGAAGAGATTATCGCGGCCGCACGCAACGGTTTTTCCGCGGCAGTGATGTCAGAGGACAACCGCAAGGCGGCCTTGAGCCATTTCGACGCGGTCGTGGCGCAGCTGCAGCGATGACGTCCCACCGAAGAAGGCACGGCGGCTTGCGCGACGCAGAGAATTTCCGCTCGGCCCGACCGAGGCTCCCACCTAGCGCCTGGCCCGGTTGTTCGGCCGGGCGACGGCCGATTTCGGTTCGTCGGCGTAGGACGCCAAAATATCCTTCA
>JAIESI010000229.1 GCA_019746135.1 Xanthobacteraceae bacterium | reverse complement strand
GTCGGAGCCCGCGCCGAAGTCGAACCAGAAGGCCGCGTCCGGATTGCCGGTGAAGCACTCCTTGACGTTGAAGTGGAGCGTGAACGGATCGATGTTCTGGATCGACATGAACTCGTTCAACCGCAGCGGCAGGAGCGAGAGCGGCAGCTCGCGGCTGATCAGCGACTCGATCTGCCCGCGCAGCGCCGGCTCGTCGCCGCCGAAGCCGGTGTCGATCAGCCAGGCGGCATCCGGCTGGCGCAGCAGATAGATGTTAGTCACCGAGTAGCCGCGCGCGCGCGCCGGGTAGGAGCTGACCCGGCCGTCGAGCCGCAGTGGATTTTGCAGTGCGAACAGCTTGTCTCTTGAAAGCTCCCGGATCGGGTCGTTGGTGCGATCGAGCACGATCAGTTCCCTAAATAAAATGGTGCGGCAACGGCGCACCATCGCGGTTCTATCAGGAATCGGCGGGCCCGGCTATGCACCGGACGGCTACCCAGCCCCGCCCTTGATGTTGTTGTCGCGGATGATCTTGCCCCAGAACGGCAACTCCTCGACGATCATCTGGCGGAGCTCGTCGGGCGGCGGCAGCACCACCTCGGAGCGGAATTTGTTGACGAAGGTGTTGTAGGTCGCCTCCTCGCGCACGGCGCCCGCCACCTCGCGATAGAACTTGTCGATGACCGGCTTCGGCGTGCCGGCCGGACCGAAGAAGCCGAACCATGAATAGGCGTGCAGGCTGCTGAAGCCCTGCTCGATGGCGGTCGCGGTGTCGGGCAGGAACGACAGCCGCTTGTCGCCGAACTGCACCAGCGGATGCAGTTGGCCCGACTCGATCTGCGGCGCCATGGTCGCGCTCGAGCTGATGACCATGTCGACGTGGCCCGCGGTGCCGTCGTTCAGCACCGGCGCCGCGCCGCGATAAGGCACATGCACGAGCTTGATGTCGGTGAGCTGGCAGAGCGCCGCCATCGTCAGGTGTCCGTTGCTGCCGATGCCGGTGGTGCCGTAGGTCAGGACGCCGGGGCGCGCCTTGGCCGCCGCGACCAGCTCCGGCAGCGACTTGAACGGCCGCGCGGGATGCGCGGTGAGCACCATCGGCCCGCGGGCGATCATCGTCACCGGCTCGAAGTCCTTCTGCACGTCGTAGGGCAGATTGTTGAGAAGGAGCGTGCTGACGACGAAGGTGTCGGAGGTGAGCAGCCAGCTCGTGCCGTCGGGCGGCGACTTGGCGACCACCGCCGCGCCGATCGAGGCCGAGGCGCCGGGCCGGTTCTCGACGATGATGGTCGCGTTGAGCCGCCGCTGCAGGCTCGGTTGCAGCAGCCGCGCCATCGCGTCGGAGGTGCCGCCCGCGGCAAACGGATTGACGATGCGGATGATGTTCGGCCCGGCCGGTTGCGCTCGCGCGACCACCGGCGCCAACAGCCCCGCCGCGACCAGCGAACGCCTGCTCAGCACGTGCGTCTCCGTCCCGTTGCTCCGGCCCCTTGAGGGGCTCGTGGCGGCCAAATCGGTATTTGGCGGACGGAGACGATATCGGGCCGGCCCCGCAAAGGAAACCGCCCGCTCCGGCGGTTATTCCGCCTTCAGCCCCGCGGCCTGCACCACCTTGGCGAGACGCTCGGCTTCGGCGGTGAGCGCCGCACGGTATTCGTCCGGGCCGACGCCGACCGGCTCGATGCCGGCGGTCGCGAACTGGGCGATCACCTCGGGCTCCTTGACGATCACCGCAACTTCGCTCGCGATCCGTTCGACGATCGGCCGCGGCGTGCCGACGCGGCCCATCACGCCCTGGATCACGGCGAGGTCGAAGCCCGGCGACAGTTCCGCAATCGCCGGCGTGTCAGGCGCGTGCGGCGAGCGCTTCGGGCCGTTGGTCGCAATCATCACGGCCTTCCTGGCCTCCACCGCGGAGCGCAGCCCGGCATAGGCCGCGAACACGATGTCGATATGGCCGCCGCTCAGGGCGGCGATGGTCTCGCTCGATCCCTTGTACGGGATGTGATTCATCTTCAGCCCGAACGCGGTGTTGAACGCCTCCATCGACAGATGGTGGAAGCTGCCGATGCCGATCGAGCCATAGTTGAGCTTGCCGGGATTGGCCTTCGCATAGTCGACCACTTCCTTCAGGCTCTTGGCCGGCACGTTCGGGCTGACGGCAAGAAACAGCGGCGCGCGGGCGACGAAGGCGACCGGCAGCACGTCCTTCGGATTATAGGGAAGCTTCGACTGCAACAGCGGCGCAATCGACAGGATCGCGCCGTCGGCGACCATGAAGGTGTAGCCGTCGGCTGGCGCCTGGGTCATGGCCGCGGTGCCGATGCCGGAGTTCGCGCCGGGGCGGTTCTCGACGATCACCGACTGGCCGACCCGCTCCTGCAGGCGCTTGGCGAGAATACGGGTGATAGTGTCCGGCAGGCCGCCCGGCGGATTGGGCACGATGAAGCGGATGGTCTGGCTCGGATACGGCGCCTGGCCCTGCGCCTGGGCCGATGCCAGCGGCGCGACGACGGCCGCAGCCGCGATCAGCGCTCCACGCAGGTGATGCGATTTCATGATCCGCCCCGTCGATCTTGCCGGAACTGCCCTGGGATTCCGTCGAATTGACCACCGAAACCGGCGGTGCGTCAATCGCAGTCGGCACGACCGCCAGGTGCGGCATCGACGCCAATAAATAAAGAGCGGGCCGCCTCGCGACGGCCCGCTTCAAGCATCGAACTTCCGCAACGTCAGATGTGGATGACGTTCATGAGTTCCAGCACGCCGAAGCCGATCGACACGATCATCAGCACTGCGGCGACCAGCCGGAATTTGGCGGCCTCGGTGTCAACCGTATCGGTCTCGTGCTTGACCTGGATATCGTCCATGCAGCCCTTCTCAATGGTGGTGCGAGCGCCGGACACGATGATCGCCCTTCGCCCGATGATTGCCGCCCGTTCAGGATCAAGCACAGACCGTTGCCCTTGTTGCATTAAAAGATTGTCATGTCATGCACCCGGTTGACCGAACCGGGTTCCCGATGGCATCGAATCCGTCCTTTGCGAACGAGGCTTTGCGTCATGCGCTCCTTTCTTTTCATTCCAGGCGACAGCCCGAAGAAGCTCGAAAAGGGGCTGGGCAGCGGCGCGGATGCGTTGCTGCTCGACCTCGAGGACTCGATCTCGCCGCAGAACAAGGCGCAGGCGCGTGGCGTTACGCTGGGCTTCCTGAAGGAAGCCGTGCCGGTCAAGGCGCGGCCGCGCATCTATGTCCGCATCAACGGTCTGCAGACCGGACTGACCGACGCCGATCTCGACGCGATCGTCGGCGGCAGGCCCGACGGGGTGATGTTTCCCAAGGCCGAGGGCGGCCAGGCGGTGATCCATTGCGACGCCAAGCTGACGGCGCGCGAAGCGATCCACGGCCTGCCCGACGGCTCGCTCGACATCATCGCCATTGCCACCGAAACCGCCCAGGCGATTTTTCTCGCCGGCACCTACGCGGGTTCGAGCAAACGGCTGAAGGGGATCACCTGGGGCGCGGAAGATCTGTCGGTCGAGCTCGGCGCGGAAGCCAACCGCGATCGCGACGGGCACTTTCTTGCGCCGTATCAGCTCGCCCGCAGCCTGTGCCTGGCCGGCGCGGCGGCGGCGCAGGTGCAGGCGATCGACACCGTCTATATCGACTTCCGCAACGAAGCCGGCCTGCGCCGCGAATGCGAGGAGGCACGGCGCGACGGCTTCACCGGCAAGATGGCGATCCATCCGGGACAGGTCGCGGCGATCAACGAGGTGTTCACGCCGACGGCCGATCAGGTGAAACGCGCGGAAGCAGTGATCGCCGAATTCGCCAAGAACCCGGGCGCCGGCACGGTCGGCATCGGCGGCGTGATGTACGACCGCCCGCATCTCGAACGCGCCAAGCAACTGCTGGCGCGGGCGAAGGCGGTTCAGAAATAGAGCACGACTCTATCCGCAGTCATTCCGGGGCGCTCGCGACAGCAGCGCGGTTACGCGCTTATGGCGCGTGCCCCGGAATGACCGCGTGGAAAGATCAACGGACCGCGGCGCGTTTGGCGTCCGGCGACGCTTGGCCGGGCGCCACCGTCGCGACCTCATCGGCGGTCGCCGGCGCGACCGGCGGCGCGTGCTCGCCGTGGGCGATGCCGTCGAGACGGCGGCGCTGTGACACGAACGCCTGCGCCTTCTCGTTCCTGAACATCTCCAGGTTATCGACGTCTTCGTCCTTCGGCTCGGTCAGAGCCACGTCGGTATAGGCGCGCTTGTTCGGGTCGCGCTTGATCGCGAGATAGATCCAGCGAAGCCTGAGATACATCGACACCCACTGGACCTGCTTCGAGACCGTTTCGAACCAGTATTTCGGGTAGAACTTCCACACCGGCTCGATCGGCAATTCCGAGCGGCGGTCGTGGCGGAATTTCATCCGCAGGAAGCCGCCTTCGAGCGGGTGCACGTTCTCGATATGCGTGCAACCCTTGAACCACGTCACCAGGAACAGCGTATTGCCGCCGCTCGCCCTGGTCGCGACCGCGCGGCGCAGGATCGTCTCGACGTGCTCCGGCGTGTAGTAATTGTCCCACGCCATCTGATAGGCGCGCGCCCATTCCTCGCGCGACATCTTCGGATGGCCGGTGGTGATGTGATAGAGGTCGTAGCGGTTGAGGTCCTCGTCCATCGGCACGCCGGCGCGGAACAGGCGCTGATGGTCCTCCGAGCCCGGCAGCGGCGTCAGATAGAAGAACTCGAGCAGATCGACCGGCAATTCCTTCTTGATCACCTCGATGTCGTGGGCGATCGACTCGTAGGTGTCGTTCGGGAATCCCAGAATATAGCCGGCGTAGGTGATGATCGCCGCGCGCTTCCAGGCGAGCAGCATCTTCCGATATTCGGTGATCTTGTTCTGCCGCTTCTTCGCCGACATCAGGTTCGCGGGATTGATGTTCTCGAGCCCGATGAACACGCGGCGCACGCCGGCCCGGCGGCACTTGTCGATGAAGTTCGGCAGCTTGTGACACAGCGTATCGACCTGGATGATCAGGCCGAACTTCATCCTCTCGACCTCGCGCAGATAGATCAGGCGGTCGAGGATCGCCTCCCAGTCCTTGTTGCGGGCGAAGTTGTCGTCGGTGATGAAGAAGCGGTTCAGGCCCTGCGCCACGTTCACCCGCACGATCTCCTCGATGTCGTCGGGCGAGCGGCGGCGTGACTTGCGCCCCTGCACGTTGATGATGGTGCAGAACGAGCACTGGTACGGACAGCCGCGGCCGGCGTCGAAGCTCGTCACCGCGCCCGCCGTGCGACGCACCCGCTCGCGCTTGAGCAGCGGGATCGGCGCCCCCTCGATGCCGGGCAGGTCGTTCATGAAATTGTACAGCGGCTTCAGCGTGCCCTTGTCGGCGTCGATCAGCACCTCGCCGAGCCGGCCTTCGGCCTCGCCGGCGAAGATCGAGATGCCGAGCGCCTGCGCATCTCGCAGCGCCTTGTCGTTGCCGTCGAGCATGGAGATCACGCCCGACATGTGGAAGCCGCCGATGCCGACCTGGATGCCTTGCGCGCGCAGCGGCCGCGACAGATCGAGCGTGCGCGGCACCTGGTTCGACTGCACGCCGACCATCATCACCATGCCGGCGTCGGCCGCTTTGACCATCGTGGCGATGCGATCGATGCGGACGCGGCTGTTGGTCTCGTCGATGGCGTGGATGTCGATGTCGGTGTCGGGACCGAGCACCTGCCCGTCGGCAAGCTCCTTGGCGATGCCGTAGACGGCGGCGAGCGAATTCGAGGGGATGGCGGAGCGATACCACTGAATGACGTAGCCGTCGTCGTCGTAGTGCGACGGCTTCACCAGCACGAGGCAGAACCGGCGTCGTTGTCCCCCAACGGACATAACCACCCCACCCTCAGGCCACGCTGACCGCCACCATACAGGCCGAGGTGAAAGATTTATACCGAATTCCGGTCGGTTCGCCGTTTTGTGGGCCGACCACCGCGATGGTCGGCCGCTGGCCTACTCGGACTTGCCGTAAGTTTCGGCCGGGTCGAACGTTTTGGCCGCGTCGCGGAACTCGAGCGTGATCGCGCCGACCTGCTTCAGGGGCACCGCCCGGTAGAAGCAGGACTTCCGCCCGGTGTGGCAGGCGCCCGGCCCTTCCTGCTCGACCTTGATCCAGATCGCATCCTGATCGCAATCGAGCCGCATCTCGGTGATGCGCTGGGTGTGGCCGGAACTTTCGCCTTTTTTCCACAGCGCCCGGCGCGAACGCGACCAGTACCAGGCCTCGCCGGTCTCGATGCTCCGCCGCAGCGCCTGCTCGTTCATGTGCGCAACCATCAGCACCTCGCCGGTCCAGACCTCGGTGACGACGACGGTGACGAGGCCATCGGAATCGAACCTGGGCGCGAACGCCAGGCCTTCCTCGACGGCGTGTTTCGACGGGGTTTCGGTCATGGCCATCAACGATCCAACGTGGATTTTCGGCGGCGCGGAGAATACCGCATCGGCCCGCGACGTTCGAGCGGAGTGCATTGAGGCCGGCGAACGACAGCGTCACCGCACCAAGCGGCGCGTGTGGGCACAATTATGGCGCCGCCCCGGAATGACGGCGCCGTATCGATCAGCGCTGGTTGACGCGCACCAGATTGATGAAGCGCAACTGCTCGTTCGGGTCGTCGCGGAACGCGCCGCGGAACTGGGTGGTCACCGTCAGCGCGCCGGGCTTCTCCACGCCGCGCAGCGACATGCAGGTGTGCTCGGCCTCGATCATCACCGCGACGCCGCGAGGCTTGAGGATCTCCTCGATCGCGGTGGCGATCTGCGAGTTCATGTGCTCCTGGGTCTGCAGCCGCCGCGCATAGGTGTCGACGAGGCGCGCGAGCTTCGACAGCCCGACCACCCGGCCGGTCGGCATGTAGGCGACATGCGCCTTGCCGGTGAACGGCATCATGTGGTGCTCGCAGGCGGAGTTGAAGGCGATGTCGCGCACCAGCACGAGATCGTCGTACTGGCCGGTCTCGCCAAAGGTGCGCTCCAGCACGTCGGCCGGCACCTCGCGGTAGCCGCGATAGAGCTCCTCGTAGGCGCCGACCACACGCTTGGGCGTATCGAGCAGGCCTTCGCGATTGGGGTTGTCGCCGATATAGGCGATCAGCGTGCGCACTGCGGCTTCGGCTTCCGCGCGCGACGGACGCGGGCTCACCGGCTCGGGCGCTTTGGTCACGTGGTCGCTGATTTGTGGCTTGGCGCCCGGATGCAGGGGCTTAACGATGGCGTCCATCGGTCTCTCCGTTCGACCAGAGCCGCGGTTCAAGGCCGGGCACCGGATGTGTCACCGGGGGGCCGCGTCGCTAACGCGCCCGGACGTGCGGTCTAGCACGGCGGGCGCCTGAACGTCGCATTCCCTATGTGCATGGCTCGTCCAACGCGGAGGAGCCACGACCAAGCCGCCCAGCACGCGCTTAACGCTCTTTTGGGAGGACCTGGAACACCATATATAGGGCACTCGGATTGCAAAACAAACCTGCCCGGCGGGCGGCCGGAATACCGTCCCGAGGTTTTCATGCTGAATGAGGTCTACAACCGCCGGATTCTGGAGCTGGCGGGCGGCATCCCGCGTCTCGGCCGTCTGGAAAAACCCGACGCCAGCGCCACCGCCCATTCCAAGCTCTGCGGCTCGACCGTCACCGTCGATCTCAAGATGGACGGCGACACGGTCACCGACTTTGCCCACGAGGTGAAGGCCTGCGCGCTGGGCCAGGCGTCGTCCTCGATCATGGCCGCCCACGTGATCGGCTCAAAGGCCGACGAACTGCGCACGCTCCGCGACACCGTCCGCAAGATGCTCAAGGAGAACGGCGAGCCGCCGAAGGACGGCAAGTGGGCCGATATCGCTGTGCTCGAGCCGGTGCGCGACTACAAGGCGCGCCATGCCTCGACGCTGCTGACCTTTGACGCGGTGGTGGACGCGATCGGCCAGATCGAAGGCAAGCAGCAGCAGAAGGCGGGCTGAGACGTGGCTGCTTCAGCGGGGCGATGGGCGGGCGCGGCGGGCTTCGCCGTGCTTTGGCTCAGCGCCACCGCTGGCTCCGCCCACGCCCAGGCCAACGACTGCGGGCGCGAGGCCGCCGCGATCCGCAAGGCCGAGACCGAGCTTCCCCGGCTCGACGTCGCCCCGCCCGACGACAAGCAGATCGTCTGCATCACGCTCGAAACCAACATCGTGTTCGCGCGGCGGCTCGTGGCGCATGTGTCGCAGTGCCCGCGCTCGCCCTACGCGCGCGCCGCCGACGGCTGGCAGCGCACCGGCGCGCAGTACGCGGCGCAGTTCAACGATCGCGGGTGCAAGCCCGCGATCCGCGGCTATCGGGGTTAGCCAAGGGATCAGTCGGCGATCTTGGCCCACCTGCCGGCCGGCTGCCGGGCGCTGTTGCGGGCGCGCGAGGCGGAGGCGGCGCAGCTCGAAACCAGCGACGGCAGCACGCGGCTGATCCCGGCATTGCCGACCCGGATCACCGTGGTGGCGTCGGGGCTCGCGGTCTCGACCGTCAGCGAGCGGCCGTTGCGCTCGGCGAAGCTCTGCAGCAGCTCGACCGGTACGCGGCCGGTCGCGACCGTGGTCAGCTCTCCCGCCTTGTCCGGCATGCGCGACGACGCGACCTTGAGCGGCAGCGAGCGGCCGAGCATGGTGATCTCGACGTCGCGGAGCAGCGCCGGCGACTTGCCGTCCTCGGAGGCGCGCCGCTGCTCGGTGTAGGTGACGGCGAAGTCGCGCCCCTGGTCGCCGCAGCTGAAGCTCAAATCGAACACGCCGATGTCGGCGCCCTCGACCGTCAGCGGATGACTGCGGCCGAGCGCCACGCGCCCGTCGCTCGGATGGCTGTGCACCGCCCAGGCACGGCTGTTGACGGCCGCGCGCGCGCCGTTGGAAAGCCCCGCCGAGGTCGTGGCCGACGGACCCGAACTGATGACCTCGGTCGCCTCGCCCGCGGTCACGATCTTCGTGAGGCGAAGCTCGTCGCGCGAAAGCTGACGCATCGGCTCCCACGGCGGAATCTTCAGCGCGATCTCGAGCAGGTCGATGCCGCCGCCCATCTCCACGGTGTATTGCGCGAGCCGGCCGATGTCGCGCTGAACCACCACAAGGTCCTCGGCCGAGTAGTTGGCCGCGGTCGGATCGTCGCGGCGATCGCCGAGCCAGATCTGGTGGACCATCACCCGCGCCTCGGCGGGCACCTGCCGCTCGACGCCGGCGAGCAGCACGAAGGCGCACATCGATTCGCAATAGGCGCGCGGCAGAAGCTTCGCGCGCTTGCGTCCGTTCTCGACATTGGCGAGGTCGACCGTTCGGCCGACAGTGGTGATCATGCCGAGCTTGCGGATCGAACGGCCGAGCGCCAGCGCACCGAGCACCGACCCGCCGTCGGAATCGAACGCGATCGTCATGCCCTGGAGCTTGCGGCTTTTGGCGAAGGCTTCGAAGTCGCGCGGCGTATCGGCCGTGATCGCGCCCGAGGCCGAAACCCAGGTGCGGCACTTTTCGCCGCAGACCTGCGGCGGGCCTTCCGCCCACACCTCGAACTGCATGGGAAGCGAGCGTGTGTCCGGCGCGGCCTTCGACGGCGCACCGGACACAAACAGCAATCCCGCGGCGACCGCGCATCCCGCGGAAGCAAGTCGTTTCATTCATAACCCCCTGCGCCCAGGCCCTATGCCTGCAAGGCGCCCCGGTAGTTCGCAATCCGGAAGAGTTCCCTCCCGTTATTGCTCAGGTCGGTTACGCACGTCGGTTATGCAAATGACGGACCGAATCACGGCGCATCACACTTATACGCGGACCGACTCCGGTCTAGTGCAAAACGGCAACGCCGAAAGGTCTCGTGCGCGCAGCGTGATGTCTGGCAATGATGACGTAATCATGGAACGGACTCCGGCATTCGGCTGCGGCGGCGGATTTATTTGGTTCTGGCGCAGGTTCCCTTGGCATGGGAGCCTCGTGAGACGATGAACGCGGCTGACCTATGGAACTCGATTGCGCGATGGCCGCGGCACGGCGGCCGCGCGCTGGTGAAGCTTTATCGCTACACCCTGTCGCCGCTGATCGGGTTCCATTGCCGCTATCTGCCGACCTGTTCCGAGTATGCCGATCAGGCGCTGGAGCGGCACGGGCTCTGGGCCGGCGGCTGGATGACGCTGGCGCGGCTGCTGCGCTGTCACCCCTGGGGCAATTCGGGACTCGATTATGTCCCGCATGTCCCGCCGCAGGACGCGCGCTGGTACCTGCCGTGGCGCTACGGCCGCTGGCGCGGAACCAACTCCGCGCCGTGATCGCGGCATCGCGACCTACGTGTCGAACTTCAGGTTCCGCTCGCGGATCACTGCGGTGAAGAGCCGCATGTCGGCTTCGATCTGCTTCGTCATCGGCCCGGGCGTGCCGCTGCCCGGCTTGAAGCCCATGTTGTTGAAGCCGCGCGCCGCGGTGTCCGTGCTCAAGGCGGCACTCAGCGCCTCGCTCAGCCTGGCGACCACCGCAGGCGGCGTGCCCTTGGGCGCCATCAGGCCGTTCCAGCCGGGAACCACGAAGTCCTTCAGCCCGAGCGTCACCAGCGGCTTGACGCCCGGCAGGTTGAACCATTCCTCGTCCGACGTGACGCCGAGCCCGATCACGCGTCCGTCGTCGATCAAAGGCTTGGCGGTGGTGAGGAACATCAGGTCGAGACGGCCTGCGACCAGATCCGGGATCGACGGCGCCTCGCCGCGATAGGGCACGTGCGTCAGCTCGATGCCGGCCGCAGCCTTCAGCATCTCGGCGATCAGATGGTGCGCGGAGCCGATGCCGACGCTGCCGATCGTCATGGCGCCGGGCTTCGCCTTGGCGCGCGCCACCACCTCGGCGAGAGTCCTGATGCCGAGCTCCTTGCTGGCGCAGAGCGTATAGACGCTGTTGCCGGTCTGGCCGATCGGCGCGAAGTCGCGCAGCAGATCGACGTTGGTCTCCGGCTTCACCGCGGTGTTGGTGGTGTGCGGGCTCGCCGCCTGCAGCAGCGTATAGCCATCGGGCTCCGCCTGCTTCACGCGCAGCGCGCCGACCTGGCCCGCGGCCCCCGCGACGTTCTCGACGATGATCGGCTGGCCGAGCGCCTTCTCCATGGCCGGCTGCGGAATGCGGACCGCCGTGTCGGCCGGGCCGCCCGGCGGAAACGGCACGATGATCTTGATCGGCTTGGTCGGGAACGTTTGCGCGAAGGCTCCGCGCGGCAAGGCCACCGCCGAGAGCGCTGCGGCGGCAGAGAGCATGAAAGAGCGTCGCTTCATCGGTTCGATCCTCGCGGGTCCTTGTGTTCCATTTATTGACGTAACGTGCTCGCTGGCTGCTCGGCCAAGCCGCACTTCTCGCGCAGCGCGCCGATGGCGTTGGACAGGCCCGCCGTCGACAGCCTGGTGGCGCTGGCGAGCTCGAGCGGCCGGCCGGGGAGACCTGCAGCGATGGCAAAATTGTCCACCTTGGTCACCCGTTCCAGAAAATCGCGGGCGTCAGAACGGCTCCAGTGGTCGAACGAACTGCCGGTGTCGAGGAAGTCGAGCTTGGCGACGGAGGCGATCCCGCTCATCGGCATCTCCCTGCCGTCAACCACGAGGCCCAAGGCTTGCGCCCTGCCCCCTTCATCGGAGGCCAGTCCCCGCACGTAGGTCAGACCGGTGCGTCCCGGCGCAGCGCAGGACAGATCAACAACGCCGACACGGTACTCCCTGCGCTCCGGCCCGCGCGCCTCGATGAACAGCTTGCGGACCGAAACCCGCCGCGACTGCACCAGCATCCAGCCGGTTTCCTGGAACTCGCGCGGATCGATCCGCAGACCTGCGATCTCGTCGCGGCTGAGGTAGTGGACGCTTTCGTGCGGCGTCTTCGAGGCGATGTCGAACAGCCTTCCGTCGATGCCCATCTCGACGATGTATTTCCGCGTCTGCGCGTCGCGCACCCGCGTCTGGCTCCGCGCGGCGTCCGCATGCACCGGAGCGGCCCGGCCGTCGGAGTAGAGCTTGATCAGCCTGCTGGAATGCACGCCGAGCCGCGCGCCCGGCGGCACGCGCCGTTGCGTCGCGCCGATCAGCGCATAGACGCAGGCCGAGTTGCAGGCCGAGACCGCGTTCAGCTCGGCGGCCAGTGTCTGGCCCGAGCGCTTCAGCGCGTTGCAGGCCTTCTCGTCGAGCTTCCGGCACGCTTGCGGCTGGGTGCGCGAGACGCCCGCCGTCATGCCGCGCTCGCGCATCATCCGGCCGACGCTGAAGGCGCGGTCGGCGAGCCCGCCGGGGGAATGAAAATAGACCGGCAGGTTCGCATCGCGATGCTTGGACAGGAACGCCCGCAGCCGCGCCGCAGCGCCGGTGTCGAACGCGCCTTCGGCCGCGATCCATTCGCTGCAGCCGGGCCCGCAGGCGTCCGGCGCGCCCTTCGCCAGGTAGAAGATCATCGGCGTCTTGAGCACGTCGAGCGGATTTCCGGACGGGCCGGATTGCGCCGACGCGGCACCGCCCGGCAGGGCCGCCAGCGCAAGAGCGAGGATGGGCGCTGCGAGAGGAAGGCGCATTGCGGTCACGACGATCCCCTGTTCGCGCTGGCGAGCCCTTAGCGCGTTCACACGCGCCTTCCGCCTTCGCGCTCACGCGCTACGGCGGACTCCAAGCCCGCCGTAGCTCGCAGAGCGAGCGGAGGCGGGTCGACGCGCTATGGCGAGCGGCCAGCGCGAACCACAAATATGGCCGCGCCGGCCCCTCGTGTCGCTTCGCTCCACTCGGCGGCGCGGCAGCACACCAACGCTAGCAAGTTGCAAGTTCGAATACCATGTTCTAACAGACCGTCCGGCGTTCGCCCGCCAAGGGCAGACGCCGGGGAAAAATGACGCTTACCTGCATTCGTAGGCAGCGAGTGAGCAAAAAGGAGAATGGAATGGTCGCACTGACCTTTCCCGACGGCGCGCGTCGGGAATTCCCCAACGGCACCACCGGCCTCGACATCGCCAAGGGCATCTCGCCGTCGCTCGCCAAGCGCACGGTGGCGATGGCGCTCGACGGCGTGGTGTCCGACCTCGCCGATCCGATCGAGAAAGACGCCAAGATCGAATTCCTGACGCGCGAGGACCCGCGCGCGCTGGAGCTGATCCGGCACGACGCCGCGCACGTGATGGCGGAGGCGGTGCAGGCGCTCTGGCCCGGCACCCAGGTCACCATCGGCCCGGTGATCGACAACGGCTTCTTCTACGACTTCTACCGCAACCAGCCGTTCACGCCGGAAGACCTGCCGGTGATCGAAAAGAAGATGCGCGAGATCATCGCCCAGGACAAACCCTTCACCAAGGAGGTCTGGCCGCGCGACGAGGCCAAGCGCGTGTTCAAGGAGAAGGGCGAGAGCTTCAAGGTCGAGCTGGTGGACGCCATTCCGCCGGGCGAGCAGCTCAAGATCTACAAGCAGGGCGACTGGTTCGACCTCTGCCGCGGCCCGCACATGACCTCGACCGGCAAGATCGGCAACGCCATCAAGCTGCAGAAGGTCGCGGGCGCCTACTGGCGCGGCGACTCGAAGAATCCGATGCTGACGCGCATCTACGGCACGGCGTTCGCGAAGCAGGAGGAGCTCGACGCCTACCTGCATCAGCTCGAGGAGGCCGAGAAGCGCGACCACAGAAAGCTCGGCCGCGAGATGGACCTGTTCCACTTCCAGGAGGAAGGCCCCGGCACGGTGTTCTGGCACGCCAACGGCTGGACCATCTTCCAGGAGATCGTCGCCTACATGCGCCGCCGGCTCAAAGGCGACTACCGCGAGGTGAACGCGCCGCAACTGCTCGACAAGTCGCTGTGGGAGACCTCGGGCCACTGGGGCTGGTTCCGCGAGAACATGTTCATGGCGCAGTCGGCCGGCGACGACACCGAGGACGAGCGCGTGTTCGCGATCAAGCCGATGAACTGCCCGGGCCACGTCCAGATCTTCAAGCACGGGCTGCGCTCGTATCGCGAGCTGCCGCTGCGCATGGCCGAGTTCGGCATCGTGCACCGCTACGAGCCGTCCGGCGCGCTGCACGGACTGATGCGCGTGCGCGCCTTCACGCAGGACGACGCGCATGTGTTCTGCACCGAGGAGCAGATGGCCGACGAGTGCCTGAAGATCAACGACCTGATCCTGTCGACCTATGCCGACTTCGGCTTCGAGGGCGATCTGACGGTGAAGCTCTCGACCCGGCCCGAGAAGCGCGTCGGCTCCGACGCGGCCTGGGACCACGCCGAAGGCGTCATGCAGGACGTGCTCCAGCGCATCGCGCAAAGCAACAACCGCATCAAGACCGCAATCAATCCCGGCGAAGGCGCGTTCTACGGACCGAAGTTCGAGTATGTGCTGCGCGACGCCATCGGCCGCGACTGGCAGTGCGGCACGACGCAGGTCGACTTCAACCTGCCGGAGCGCTTCCAGGCGTTCTACATCGCCGCCGACGGCTCGAAGGTGCCGCCGGTGATGATCCACCGCGCGATCTGCGGCTCGATGGAGCGCTTCCTCGGCGTGGTGCTGGAGCACTATGCCGGTCACCTGCCGCTGTGGCTGTCGCCGGTGCAGGCGGTGGTGGCGACGATCACCTCCGACGCCGACGGCTTCGCCCGCGAGGCGACCGGGCTCGCGCTTGCCGCGGGGCTGCGCGTTGAGAGCGACCTCCGCAACGAGAAGATCAACTACAAGGTCCGCGAGCACTCGCTGGCCAAGGTCCCGGTGCTGCTGGTGGTCGGCAAGAAGGAGGCCGCCGAGCGCACCGTGTCGATCCGCCGCCTCGGCAAGGAGGGCCAGCAGGTGATGCCGCTCGATCAGGCGCTGAAGATGCTGGCGGACGAAGCCACGCCGCCGGACCTCAAGCGGGCGAAGGCTGTGGCGCGGCCGGCAGCCGGATTCACAATGTCAACCAGCCCGACGGCCGCCTCGAACTAAACTCGAGGGGAGTGCAGCGAGCGCAGGGCGGGCAAAGCCGCCAACGGGTCCGCGCGAAGCGCGGCCCGATGACAGGCTCCGCGGCGTGCCCACCTCGTTGCGCAGAGCAAGAGTGGTGGGCCCGGCCATAGCGCGTCGACCCGCCTCCGCTCGCTCTGCGAGCCACGGCGGGCTTGGAGTCCGCCGTAGCGCGTGAGCGCGAAGGCGGAAGACGCGCGTGAGCGCGCTACTGCGCGCCTTGGCCTACAGCGCCCTGCTGCGGGGTAACACCAATACGGATTCACGAGTCAAACAGCCCGGACTTCAGCCAATGCTTCGCCGCCCCTGCTCTTTGATATTTTCGGGCCCGGGGCTGGCCCTTATCCGGTCCCCGCTCCGCGGGGACATCGCTTTTCCTTCCCCTCGAAAAGAGGGGTTGGAGCGCCGAGAGGCGCCGGGAGCTTTGCGAAGGCTCCCGGACCGGCCTTGCGATCGGCCGATCCCGCGCCAAGATTCCGGGACCCATAGGCTTTGAGGGGGGTGGGGGTCCCGGGGCGCGGGGCCCTTGCGAGGGGCCCGGCGCCTCCCGGCGCTCCAACGCGATGCCAGTTGTCGGGCACCGCATTCTGCTCCCGCTTCGGAGGCCGCGATCGACGGCGACCGCCACAAGAACAAAACAGGAACATCTATGGGGTCTGCGGAGCAGGAGTCAACCCGCGGGAAACGGAGCGGAGCCGCCCCGCCGGCAGGTCGAGCAAACCACCGAACCACGACACCCGCCGCGGGCGCTCTCAGGCGGCCGCCCTGGTCGCCGCGGTCGCCTCGGCCGCAGCGCCGGCGAGAAACAGATAGAGCGCCGCGAACATGTTCAGCATGTCGCGCTTCAGCTTCGGGCACAGCACGACGCTTTCGTAGTTCGTTCCCGTCCGCGCCAGAAAGCCGCCCTCCTCGGCTTCGCGCAGCAGGCGCAGCACCTGCGTCCGCGACACGCGGAACCGGCGCGCGAGCTCGGAGATCGACACCGCGAGCGGACCGCCGATCGCAAACGAGCCTTGCTGCTCGGTCGCGAGCATCAGGCCGAACAGGACGACCATGCCGGCGCTGTACTCGGCAAACGGCTTGAGATCAGGCGAATGCGACAGGAGCCGCGTGCCGGACATGAACTCCTCGCCGATCGCCAGCGCCAGGGCCTTCTCGAAATCGGGCAGCCCCAACGACGCCAACGCCTGCTGCGCCTCCGGCAAGACGATCGCGATCGCCGCGAATTGCCGGCGCAGACGTTGCCGCTGAACCTCCAGGAGCTTCGCGGTCGGCGCCAATCGGCGCACGCGCCTGTCGGTCGTGACGGGCGCACGCTCGAGATATCCGGCAGCGCGCATCAGCGAGAGCATCGCGGCCGCACGGCCGGCGCTGCATATGCCCGCCTCGACGGCAAGGTCCTTGATGCGGGCCGGCGTCAGCCCCGACTGCGGATCGCCGGGCCGCGCCGTGGCATGCAGATAGAGCAACGCGTGGCCGAACCACGCCCGCGCCCGATCGTTCAGGATCCAGTTCGAAAGGCGGCCGCTCTGGTGCAATTCGATCGAGCCGCGCATCGAGGCCGCAACCGCGGCCTCGAACCTGGGGTGCCGCTGCAGCTCGGCCACCGACGCATCGGAAATCAGTTTCGCCATTTTGCAGGATGTGAACCGCTTGCAGGATGTGAACCGCTTGCAGGACGTGAACCGCCGCGCGTTTGACTGTGGGTTCCATGCGCCATCGGCGGCCCGCAGCCGATGCGATTAAATATGTACATTGAAATCGACGCATCCCCGAACAAAAAAAATCCGCCAACAAGACGCCGGCAAATTCCCGAACGCGACCGTGGAATTAGGCCGAGCGAATTCCGCGGGGGTGTTCGATGGAATTGCCGCGTGTGCGGCCGCAGCAGGTGCTGCCATCCGTTCGATTGCTGCTGCGGCCGATCGCCGCTGCGGGCCTGCTGGCGTCGATCGGCCTGACCGCCGCCCATGCCGACAGCCTCGACGCCATCCCGATGCCGGGCGGCGGCTCGTTCGGCGTGCCGCACGCGATCAGCGCCGACGGCAGCACCGTGGTCGGCGAATACTCCGACAGCAGCAGCTTCCTGTTCGCGTTTCGCTGGCCCGGCAGCGGAACCGCGAGCGATCTCGGATTTCTCGGCGCGCCGATTAACGGCACCATCGCATGGGGCGTCAACGCCGACGGCACCGTGGTGGTCGGCACGAGCGCGAGCCAGGCGTTCCGCTGGACGCAAGCCACCGGCATGGTCGGGCTCGGCTCGCTCGACCCCTTCGGCCTCAACACGTCGGCGGCCTATGGCGTCAGCGGCGACGGAACGATCGTGGTCGGGCAGACGACATCGCCCGGCTTTCAGACCAGCGGCGGCGAAGCGTTCCGTTGGACGCAAGGCACCGGCATGGCCGGCCTGGGCAGCCTCGACACCCTTGCGAACATCGCGAAGTTTTCCAAGGCGACGGCGATCAGCACCGACGGACAGGTGATCGTCGGGCAAAGCACGTCGGACACCTACACGACCGCCGGCGAAGCGTTCCGCTGGCAGGGCGGCACCATGACCGGTCTCGGCACCCTGACCGGACCCGGAGCTTCGTCCTACAGCATCGCCAATGCCGTCAGCGCCAACGGCAGCGTCGTCGTCGGCCAGAGCAGCTCCGGCACCATCGTCGATCTGTTCGGCGGCAGCGGCGAAGCGTTCCGCTGGACGCAGGCGACCGGCATGCAGGGGCTCGGCGCGCTCAACCCGACCGACTTCCAGAGCTCGGCGCTCGCCGTCAACGGCGACGGCAGCGTCGTCGTCGGCTTCAGCCAGAACTCGTCGTTCCAGAACGTCGCGTTCCGCTGGACGCAAACCACCGGCATGCGGTCGATCGCATCGATCCTCACCGCTGGCGGCGTCAACGTCGCCAACTGGTCGTTCGATCAGGCGACCGGCGTATCGGCCGACGGCACGCTCATGGTCGGCTCGGGCACAGATCCAAACGGAAACCCGCAGGCCTGGATCGCCCGCGTCTCGGCTTCGGGAACCGGCGTCATCACGCCGCAAATCGTGGCCCAGTCGTTCGCCGGACTCGCCGCGCTGACGCAAGGCAGCACCGGAAAGACCGATGCCAACCTTGCGACGCAGACCGGCATCGCAACCGACCACGCCTGCGGCGCTTGCGCATTCGTCTATGGCGTCGGCGGCACCGTTCCGGGCGATCCGTTCGGCGCCGGCGCACTCGGCTTCAAGGCCAACATCGCGCGGGACGTCGCGGCCGGCATCAGCTTCGGCGCCGAGGCCGGCCGGACCAAGCTCGTCTACGACGGCTCGGCTGCGACCCGCGGCGGTCTCGGCAGCGTGTTCGTCGCGCGGACGCCCGAGGCCGGCCTGCAGCTCATCGCCGCGCTGTCCGGCGAGGTGCTCGATGCCGACATCACCCGCGGCTATCTCAACGGCAACTCGGCCGCGTCGTCGAGCGGCAGCACCAAGGGCTACAGCTACGGGGCGATGCTGCGCGCCGGATGGGCGTTCAACGCGACGCACAACATCCGGCTGACGCCCTTCGCGTCCTACACCGCGGCGCGCGCACACTTCGACGGCTGGACCGAAACCACCGGCGTGTTTCCCGCACGCTTCGAGGCCATCGACCAGACCTTGTCGGTGGTCCGGCTCGGCAGCGACGCGCGCTACACATTCGCGCCGGGAAGCTGGGTGTGGGGCGGCCTGAACTGGGCGCACCGGCCGAACAGCACCGCGCCGCAGATTTCCGGTTCGCTGCTCGGCCTGTTCACGATGACGGTGCCCGGCGCGACGCTCGATCGCGACTATCTCGAGACCACGGCCGGCCTGCGCGTGCCGATCGGCCGCGGCGGCGCATTGTCCGGATCGATCACCGCGGCCGCGTCCGCCAACGACCCGGTCACCTATCTCGGGCGGATCGTCGCGAGCCACGCCTTCTGAGGTCGCTCAGCCTGGACCCAGCTTGGGCCTCAGCTCGCGCCGCCGGCCTTGGCAAACGGCCGGAGCTTGACCCGCGTGCGGTGATCTGCGGCACCGGGCACCCCGTCGGGTGTGACGCCGCGGTGATACGTCTTCTGCCACCGCTCGGCCTGCGCCGCGCTGCCCGGTTCGCGGAGATCGGTGTTGAACCGCGACCGGCTCGCGCCCCAACTGTCGTGCAGGCGCTTGAGCTCGGGGGCTTCCGAGAGGAGCCGCAGCTCCGGCTCCACCGCCTCGAGCTCTCCGCGCCGCACCGGCATCAGATGGCAGAACGGCTCGCCGTTCTCGAACCGCACCGGCGCGTTGGTGCGCGTGAACTGCCAGTTCATGGTGAAGCTGAACGGCGACCAGTCGGTCTCGACCACGCCGGTGAGCGGCGCGATCGCATCCTTCGGCCGCTTGATCGGCCCCTGTACCATCAGATCGCAGCCCGGCGCGGTGCGGAACAGGCATCGGCACGGCGTTGATCGAGCCGGGCAAGCCTTGGCAGAATGGCGTCACGGAGAGCTTCAACGGCAAGTTCCGCGATGAGTGTCTGAGCCTCGAATGGTTCCGGTCGCGTGCCGAGGCGAAGGTGATCATCGAAGCGTGGCGGCGGCACTTCAACGACGTGCGCCCGCATTCGAGCCTCGGCTATCTCACGCCGAGCGAGTTCGCGGCTCGACAGACAAACGCAGCGTCCCGTCATGCAACGGGCCAGGGCGCTGCGGTGTGTGGGGCCTCCGCGCCCTGGCCCGTTGCACAACCGCTCCGTGAGGAGCACATGCAGGAAGCAAGGGACGCCGTCTCAAGCTAACCGCGGTCCAAAAAAATGGACAGGTCATTGTTTTCCGCATTTCGCGCTTGCGTGACAAGCTTCTGGTAATCGTCAGCGTCAACCGAAACGAAGCCCGCTAGGCATAAGGATTCAAACGTCAAAACCAACTCGCTTTCGTTCGCGCCGGAAATCAAGGCCTGGCGCAGCCGCTCCACTGAACCCTCGTCAAGGGTATGCGAAGCGATCAGGGGAGGAATCGGCGTCATCGCGGTCGATTCCACCACACGCAGCCTTGCGGCGGTGGCTGGTTCGTGACGGAGGAGCAAGTCGTGAACGTACGAATCCAGAGGTCCGACGTCGATTTTTCCTGCGATCACGGCATCGATGACGCGACGCGGCGTCAGCAGCGGTCCCACCCATTGAGCGTACAGCGGTCCGTTTCGCTCCGGCTTGTACCGCCCCACGTGGTGACGCACCGCGTTGAACCCGGACTGGGAGTGTTCGACGGTCCAACCGAGGCGGCCACCAAAAGTGTCGCTCAGCTGCGTGGCGGGATGATCCGCGCGCACCACGAAATCTGTGCAGTATTGCGGCAGTCCGCCATAGCGCGGCGCCGAAGGAACCGGCGCGGCGATCAGGTGAGGTCGCGGAGTCGCCAAAGCAAACGGAAATCCGCACATGAAAGCGGCGCCGAGATCGTTGCGAGCCCAGAGTGCTTCGAGTGGCGCAGGAGCCGCATGGTCGACATAAGCGAGAGGCACGCCGGATGCCCTTGAAACCCACGCAAACAGCGTTTGCCATGCCGCGTGGACATTCGGCGTAACCGCATACATCCGCGCGTTGGATACCAGGCTCATGGCTCAGGCGTAACGAAGACGGTGACCGATCCCAAGACGCGCCGCCTTCTCCAGCATGGCGTGGCCGAGTGCTATGTCGGAGAGCGACAGGCCGCGATGCCAAAATAATATCGTCTCATCGTCGTGCTCGCGGCCGGTCTTGCGCTGAGCGACGATCTCGCCCATCTCGGCATGCAGCGTCTTCTCGGAGAGCTTGCCGGCTTCGACATGGGCGCGGAGCGAGCCGAACTGTCCGGTCTTGCATTGACCCCAGTCGTCAACGACGAGCTTGGACATGATATTAGTGAGCGAGAGCTCGACCGCGCTCATGGTGCCGTAAGGGACGACGAACGCGCCCTTCTTGATCCAGGCCGTCTTCAGCATTGGCGAGGGTTCCGGCAGGCGCGAAGCTTCGACAACGATGTCGGCGTCCTCAACGCAACTTCGCCAGTCCGCAGTCGCTCGCACGGGTTTGTTCAAGTCCCGCGAGAGTCGCTCGGCAAATGCGTCGCGGCTTTCCGGCCGGCGCGAATGAACCCGGATTTCATCGAAATCGAACAGCCGATCAAGCAGACGGACGTTCCAATATGCGGTGCCGCGCGCACCGACGTGCCCGAGCACCTTCGAATTCTTGCGAGCCAGATATTTGGCGCCGATCGCCGTGACTGCGCCGGTTCGCATATCCGTCAAGTGACTGCCGTCGATGATGGCTTTGGGCACGCCGTTGCGGGGGTCCATCAGCAGCAAAAGCCCAACTTCGGACGGCAGTCCTTCCTTGTAGTTGTCGACATAATCGCTGATCACCTTGACGCCGGCGAGATTGATTGGAGCGCGGAACGCGCCGCGCAGCACATTGAAATGGCCTTGGATATCCTTGTCGGGCACGAGATGCATGCGCGGTTCGATCACCGTTTCGCGCCGGCCTTGCGCGGCAAGTCCTGCTTCGATGGCAGCCAGGACCTCGTCGTCCGTCAGGGCAAGCGCTTCGACGTCGAGTGCATTGAGGTAGTGCAGGTAGATTGGCGCCATCGTATTGCTCAGGGTGCGAGCTTGATGTTGGCGTCGCGGATCACCTTGCCCCACCGCGCCGTGTCGGTGGCGATCACGGCCGACAGTTCGGCGGGCGTGCCGCCGACCGGCTGCGCGCCTTGTGCCTCCAGCGCGGACTTCGCGTCGGGCGCCTTGATCGCCTCGACGGTGGCGTTGTGAATCTTGTCGATGATCGGCCGCGGCGTGCCGGCCGGCGCCATCAGCGCGTACCATGACACCGCTTCGAAGCCCGGCATGTCGCCGGCCTCCGCGACGGTCGGCACGTTCGGCAGCACGCTGCTGCGGGTCTTGCTGGCGACGCCAAGCGCCCGCAGCTCGCCGTGCTCGATCAGCGGTTTGGCGGTGGAGAGCTGGGAGAACATCATGGTGACCTCGCCGCGCAGCACGTCGGTCAGTGCTGGCGTCACACCGCGATAGGCGACATGTCGCGCTTCGAATCCGCCGCTGCGCGCCATCAGTTCGGCGGCGAGATGTGCGATGCTGCCGGCGCCAGGCGTAGCGTAAGTCAGGTCCGCGCCCTTGCGCTTGCCGTATGCGATCAGCTCCGCAAGCGATTTGATCGGAGACTTGGTGCTGATCACAAGGACGTTCTCGACGTTGGCGATTTGAGTGATCGGTGCGAATTGCTTCAAGTCGTATGGCAGGTCGGGGAACAGCGATGGGTTCACCGCGGCGTTGCCGACCGGCACCATCGCGAGCGTGTATCCGTCGGGCGGCGCCTTGGCCACGGCCACCATGGCGATGTTGCCCGCTGCGCCGGTGCGGTTCTCCACCACGACCGGCTGACCCATTTTCCGCGCCAGCCGGTCGCCAACGATACGGGCAAGCGAATCCGGAGCGCCGCCCGGGGCAAAGCCGAGAATGATGTGGATCTGCTTCGATGGATAGCTGGCATCATCCGCAAACGCGGCTGAGGCCGTCGTCGCCATCAGGGCAATCGCTGTCAGCAGTGGTGCGATGGTTGCCACGTCATGACCTCATTTGTTCGCATGCCACCCCATCGACGTTGACCGATGGTATGGGTTGATTCAACCCCGCGCCTCCGCGCCATTGCGCATTTTGGGCCGCGGATTGCTGCATATTTCGCGATTTGATTTTCCTATCGGGCATTTCACCCACCTGGGGTTCGATTTGCGAACGGCGCTCGTCTAACGTGGGCCCACCCGGCAACGCTTCACCCGACCAGGCTTGGCAAATTAAGCTTGTGTTCGCGCGCGCAGGCGACGGCTTCGTCATAGCCCGCGTCGGCGTGGCGCATCACGCCGCTCGCCGGATCGTTCCACAATACGCGTTCCAGCCGCCGTGCCGCGTCGGGCGTGCCGTCAGCGACGATCACCATGCCGGCGTGCTGCGAATAGCCGATGCCGACGCCGCCGCCGTGGTGCAGCGAAACCCAAGTCGCGCCCGACGCGCAATTGAGCAGCGCGTTGAGCATCGGCCAGTCCGACACCGCATCCGAGCCGTCCTTCATGGCCTCGGTTTCGCGATTCGGGCTCGCGACCGAGCCCGAATCAAGATGGTCGCGCCCGATCACGATCGGCGCTTTGAGTTCTCCGCTCGCCACCATCTCGTTGAAGGCCATGCCGATGCGATGGCGGTCGCCGAGGCCGACCCAACAGATGCGGGCCGGCAGGCCCTGGAACCGGATCCGCGTCCGCGCCATGTCGAGCCAGTTGTGCAGGTGCTTGTCGTCCGGCATCAGCTCCTTGACTTTGCGGTCGGTCTTGAAGATGTCCTCGGGATCGCCCGACAGGGCGGCCCAGCGGAACGGTCCGATGCCGCGGCAGAACAGCGGCCGGATGTAGGCCGGCACGAAGCCCGGGATGTCGAACGCATCGGTGACGCCCAGCTCGACCGCCATTTGTCGGATGTTGTTGCCATAGTCGAGCGTTGGCACCCCGGCGCGCCGGAACTCCAGCATCGCCCGCACGTGCGCGGCCATGGATTCCTTTGCGGCCTTCTCGACGCCCTTGGGGTCGCGTGCGCGACGCTGCTCCCATTCGTCGAGCGTCCATCCGGCCGGCAGATAGCCGTTGAGCGGATCGTGAGCGGACGTCTGGTCGGTCACCGCGTCAGGCTTCACCCCGCGTTGGACCATCTCGGGGACGATCTCTGCGGCGTTGCCGAGCAGGCCGACAGAGACCGGCTTGTTGCTGCCGCGCGACCGCTCGATCATCGCCAGCGCCTCGTCGAGCGAACTCGCCTTGGCGTCGAGATAGCCGGTCCGCAGCCGCATCTCGATCCGGCTTGGCTGGCACTCGATGGCCAGCATCGAGGCCCCGGCCATGGTGGCTGCCAGCGGTTGCGCGCCGCCCATGCCGCCGAGACCCGCGGTGAGAATCCAGCGTCCGGCCAGGTTGCCGCCATAGTGACGGCGCCCGACTTCGACGAAGGTCTCGTAGGTGCCCTGAACGATGCCTTGCGAGCCGATATAGATCCACGAGCCCGCCGTCATCTGGCCGTACATCATCAGGCCCTTGCGGTCGAGCTCGTGGAATTTCTCCCAGGTACCCCAGTGCGGCACCAGGTTCGAATTGGCGATCAGCACGCGCGGCGCATCCGGGTGGGTGCGAAACACGCCGACCGGCTTGCCGGATTGCACGAGCAAGGTCTCGTCTGCTTCAAGGCCGCGCAACGCGCTCACGATCCGGTCGAAGCTTTCCCAGTCGCGCGCGGCGCGGCCGATGCCGCCGTAGACCACGAGCTCGTGCGGCCGTTCGGCCACCTCGGCGTCGAGGTTGTTCATCAGCATGCGGAGCGGGGCTTCGGTGAGCCAGCTCTTGGCGCTGATGTCCGCGCCGCGCGGCGCGCGAATGGATCGGGTGTTGTCGAGACGCACGACCGTGTTCCCTCAGCTCGCGATGCCGTGCCAGATTCGCCGGTGTAGTGGATTGAAACCGATCCGATAGGCAAGCTCGGCCGGCCGCTCGATGTCCCAGATAGCGAGGTCGCACCACTTGCCGGCGGACAAGGTACCGGTCCGATCAAGCAGGCCAAGGGCGCGGGCAGCCTCCCTGGTGACCCCGGCGATGATCTCGTCGACGGTCATCCGGAACAGCGTCGCCGCCATGTTCATTACCAGCAGCAGCGAGGTCATGGGCGACGTCCCGGGGTTGCAGTCGGTGGCCAGGGCCATCGGCACCTTGTGCTGGCGGAGCGCCGCGATCGGCGGCACCTGTTTTTCCCGCAAGACATAGAACGCGCCGGGCAACAGTACGGCGACGGATCCGGATCGCGCCATCGCGGCGACGCCATCCGTGTCGGTGTATTCGAGATGATCGGCGGAGAGCGCGTTGAAGCGCGCGGCGAGAGCTGCGCCATGCAGATTGGACAGCTGGTCGGCATGGAGCTTGACCGGGAGCTTGGCAGCCTGAGCCGCCGCGAAAACCTTCGCGGTTTCCTCCGGAGAGAACGCGATGCCCTCGCAAAAAGCATCGACGGCATCGGCAAGACCGTCGCGCGCCAGCCCGGGAATCGCGTCGCAAACCGCATTGATGTACCCGGCACGGTCGCCGGCGGCTTCGGGCGGCAGCGCATGAGCGCCAAGATAGGAGGTGGCAACGCCGACGCGCCGTACCTGCGCGAGCCGGCGCGCTGCGCGCAGCATTCGCGCCTCGGTATCGGCTTCCAGTCCGTATCCGGACTTGATCTCGATGGTGGTGATGCCTTCGGCCAGCAGGCGGTCGAGCCGTGGAAGCGCGGAAGCGACCAGGCTCTCCTCGCTGGCTTTTCGCGTCGCGTCAACAGTTGAGACAATGCCGCCGCCGGCTCTCGCGATCTCTTCATACGAGGCGCCGGCGAGACGCAACTCGAATTCATGAGCACGATTGCCGCCGTGAACGAGATGGGTGTGGCAGTCGATCAATCCGGGTGTGACCGTGCGGCCGTCGAGATCGACCCGCTCTTTTGCATCCCACCCGGGCGGCAGATCATGTTCCGCGCCGGCAAACGCGATCCGGCCGTCCCGTGCGGCCACCGCGCCGTGCTCAACCAAGCCTACCCCCGGCAACTCCGGACCCAAGGTGACCAGTCGCGCGTTACGCCAGATGGTGTCGAACCGCATGCGTCCTCGATCGGATGCCAATTGTCTATACAATAAAACGGAGGTTGTCTATTCTGCGGGCGAAGGAATTTGAGGAGCGACGGTGTGAAGCGGCAGTTGTTCTTCGAACACGCGCTGTTGCCGGTGGGCTGGGCGCGGGCCGTGCGAATCACCGTCGAGGACGGCATTATTGCGGCAGTCGTCGCCGATGCGCGGGTCGATGGCGCCGAGCGCCACCGCGGCATTGCCGTCCCCGGCGTGCCCAATCTGCATTGCCATGCCTTCCAGCGCGGAATGGCGGGACTTGCCGAGCGGCGCGGCCCGGCCGACGACAGCTTCTGGACCTGGCGCGAGGTGATGTATCGGTTCCTGGCCCGCCTGACTCCGGATGACGTTGAGGCGATCGCAACCTTCGCGTTCATGGAAATGCTGGAGACCGGGTACACCACGGTCGCCGAGTTTCACTATCTGCATCACGACGTCGATGGGCGGCCCTACGCTGATCTCGGAGAGCTTGCTGGCCGCATCGCCGCGGCGGCCGGCCAAACGGGCATCGGTCTGACATTGCTGCCCTCGCTCTACATCAGCGGCGGCATTGGCGGGGCGCCGCCGGCCGCCGGACAGACGCGCTTTCTCAACGATGTCGATCGGTTTCTTGAACTGGTTTCGCGATCGCGCCAGATCGTGGCGTCGTTGCCGGATTCGCGGGTCGGGATAGCGCCGCATTCGTTGCGGGCCGTGCCGGCGGACGCGCTGCTGCGCGTCGTGGCGTCGTTCAAGGGCGGGCCGATCCACATTCATGCGGCCGAGCAGGTCAAGGAGGTTGAAGACAGCGTCACGGTCCTCGGCGCTCGTCCCGTGCAATGGCTGCTGGACAATGCCGGCCTCGATCGCCGCTGGTGCCTGATCCATTGCACGCACATGACGCCGGCGGAAGCCGAGGCGCTGGCGCGGTCCGGCTCAGTGGCCGGACTCTGTCCTCTCACCGAGGCATCGCTCGGTGACGGCATCTTCGATGGCGCGCGGTACCTCGCAGCCGGAGGGCGTTTCGGCATCGGCACCGACTCCAACATCCAGATCGACCCGGCCGCCGAGTTGCGACAGCTCGAATACACACAGCGGCTCAGCCATCGCGCGCGCAATGTGCTGACGCGGGACCATGGCGAATCCGCTGGACGCCATCTGTTCGATACCGCGGTGGCGGCGGGGGCGCAGGCGTGCGCGCGCCCGGTCGGAGCCATTGCGAAGGGCTGTCGCGCGGATGTGGTGCTGCTCGATGCCGATCATCCCGATCTTGCGGTAGGCGCCGGCGATCGCTGGCTGGATGCCTGGATTTTCGTGGCCGGCCGTGCGGCGGTTCGGGACGTTCTGGTTGGCGGTGTCCCTGTGGTGAGCCGCGGGCGGCACAAGGGTCATGCCGAGATTACGTCCCGCTACGCCGCGACGATCCAACGGATCATGCGCGCATGAACCGAACGGCTGTACCATCGTGCGACGCGGCGAAGCTGCCGCGTTATGCGGAAATTCGCCGCGAACTCGAGCATGCGATCCTGAGTGGGCGCTGGCCCCCTGGTCGCCGGGTGCCTTCGGAGCATGATCTGGTAGCGTGGTACGGCTGCGCACGCATGACCGTGAATAAGGCGCTGAGCGAACTCGCCGCGGCCGGCTTGATTGTTCGCCATCGCCGCGCCGGCAGTTTCGTTGCGGTGCCTGCCAACGATCAATCGATCCTGGAAATCCACGACATCGAGGCCGAGGCGCGAAGCGACGGAAAGGCCTATCGATTTGAACTGTTGGGTCGAGCCTTGCGCAAGGCGACACGGGCGGATGCTGCCCGGCTTGGCGTCAAGCCCGGAGCGCCAGTGCTGGCGCTCGCTTCGGTTCATTTCGTGGATGGCGCGCCGTTCGCAGCCGAAGATCGGCTGATCAATCTCGACGCCGTTCCACGCGCGCGTGACATCGATTTCACCACGCGTACGCCCGGCGGCTGGCTGCTGGCGCAAATTCCCTGGAGCCGTGCCAGGCACCGCATCTCTGCGATCAACGCCGATGCCGCTATGGCCCGCGCGCTGCGGATCGCGCGCGGCGCGGCCTGCCTGGTGGTTTCGCGCGAAACATGGCAGCAGGAAGTGCCGATCACCCAGGTCGACCTGAGCCATTCAGGCGAGAGCCACCATTTGGTCGCGCATTTCAGTCCGGCAGGGCGCCGCCGCGACGGATCAGGAAAGCATCGGCAGCCATAACCCATTTTGCCGGGCACAGTCGCGCGCCAGGTCGTAGCCGGCGTCGGCGTGGCGCATGACGCCGGTGGCGGGGTCGTTCCACAGTACGCGGCCTATTTTCTCGCTCGCCTCCGGCGAGCCGTCCGCGATCAGCGCAATGCCGGCATGCTGCGAGTAGCCGATGCCGACGCCTCCGCCGTGGTGAAAGGATACCCAGGTCGCGCCGCAGGCGGAGTTGAGCAAGGCATTGAGAATCGGCCAGTCCGACACGGCGTCCGAACCGTCGAGCATGCCTTCGGTTTCCCGCATCGGCGAGGCAACCGACCCGGAGTCCATGTGGTCGCGCCCGATCACGACCGGTGCCTTCAGCTCGCCGCGCGCCACCATCTCGTTGAAGGCGACACCGACGCGATGGCGCTGGCCGAGCCCAAGCCAGCAGATGCGGGACGGCAGGCCCTGGAATTTGATATGGTCGCGAGCCTTGTCGAGCCAATTGTGCAGGAACGGGTCGTCGGGGATCAGCTCCCGCACCTTGTCGTCCGTGCGATAGATGTCCTCCGGATCGCCGGACAGCGCCACCGAGCGGAATGGCCCTTTGCCGACGCAAAACAACGGACGCACATAGGCCTCGACGAAGCCCGGATAGTCGAAGGCGTTGGCGACGCCGACCTCCTGCGCCATGGTACGGATGTTGTTGCCATAGTCGAGCGCGATGGCGCCGCGTTCCTTGAAGGCGAGGATGGCGCGCACCTGCTCGGCCATGGCGGCCTTGGCTGCATCGGCCGCGCCCTTCGGATCGCGTTCCTGGCGCTCGCGCCATTCATCGACTGACCAGCCCGCCGGGAGATAGCCGTGGATCGGATCGTGCGCCGAGGTCTGGTCGGTGACAACGTCAGGGATGCGGCCGCGTTGAAGGATCTCCGGATAGACTTCGGCGGCATTGCCGATCAGGCCAACCGACACCGCGCGTTTGTCGCGGCACGCCTGATCGATGAGGGCAAGGGCCTCATCGAGACTTGCCGTGCTGCGGTCGAGATAATCGGTGCGCTGGCGAAACTCGATGCGGCTGGGCTGGCATTCGACCACGAGGATCGCGGCACCGGCGATGGTTGCGGCGAGAGACTGCGCGCCGCCAAGGCCGCCCGACAGAAACCAGCGCCCGGCCAGGCTGCCGCCGAAATGCCGACGGCCGATCTCCGAGAATGTCTCATAGGTGCCCTGAACGATGCCTTGCGAGCCGATATAGATCCAGGAGCCGGCCGTCATCTGGCCGTACATCATCAGTCCCAGCCGATCGAGGGCATTGAAGTGCTCCCAGGTCGACCATTTCGGCACCAGATTGCCATTGGCAATGATGACACGCGGTGCCCCGCGGTGCGTAGGGAACACGCCGACGGGTTTTCCGGATTGCACCAACAGGGTCTGGTCGTCGGCAAGCTTCTTGAGCACGCCGACGATCTGGTCGAACGACTGCCAGTTGCGCGTTGCGCGTCCGATGCCGCCGTAGACCACAAGTTCTTCCGGGCGCTCGGCCACCTCTGGATCGAGATTGTTCATCAGAAGCCGGAGCGGTGCTTCGGTCTGCCAACTGCGTGCCGTTAGAACATCGCCGCGTGGCGCGCGGATGACGCGCTCGTTGCGTATGGCCCTGTGTGGTTGCGACATCATGATACTCTGCAAGCGCGATCAAAATGGCTTTGACGGCGCGCAACTGTGCGAGCCGGGATGCGTCAAGACCGAGCTTATTCTTCAGCACCTCGTCGGTGTTCTCGCCCAAGGTCGGCGCCGACATGCCCGACATGCGCTCGGCGCCATTGAATTGCACGGGCTGTGGGATCACCCGGATGTCTCCGAGTTCGCCGTTGCGGGCTGGCTGCAACATGCCGCGTGCCTGCACGTGGTCGCTTTGCAGGAGATCGTCGAGCGACCACACCGGCCGGAACGTCGGCGTCGCGCAGGCGCGCCAGCGCCTGGTCCTGGGTCAGCTCCGCCGCCCAGGCTGCGATTGCGCGGCGCAACTCATCCTCGTGGGCGTTGCGGTCCGCATTGGCTTTGAAGCGCGGGTCGGCAAGTCCGGGCTGGCCGATGACCTCGCAGATGCGGCGGAAAATCGCGGCGGAAAAACCCACCAGTACCACGTCGCCGTCCTTGGTCGGAAAACCATCGGCCGGGTACGTCTCCGCTTGGTTCGGTTGATTGGCGACGAATTTTTGAAGGATCGCAAATTGGCCCCGACGACCAAATCGGGTGTTTCGAGCCTACCTTTGATTTGGCTGCTCGATGAGGAAGGTGCGTGGCAAACTTACATCGAGGAGTATCTGAAAAGAGTCGCGCAGGCAGCGTAGCGGTGCTGCCACGGCTCAGCTTTATTTCCGCTTCTTACCGCGTGGCGGAATAGAGCGCGGCAATGATGGCGGCAGCGGGTCGGCCGACTGCAGCTTGATCTGCGCCTGCGGCTTGCGATAGCGCTCGAACGGGCTGTCGGTGAACCGCTGCCATTCGCGGCCGGGCAGTTCGCTCGAAGGAATCCGCGACTGGGCCCCTCCCGGTGCCGCGCAAGACACCAGCAACACCAGCGCCAGTGGCCAGCGCGCGCTCACCGCGCCAGCACCTCGACCTCTTTGTCGACGCCCGGGATCACGTTGAGATCCTGCTGATAGACCTTGTTGTCGTTGCGCGCGATCACCTTGTACTCGCCTTCGGCGAGGATCACGCGCGGAAACGCGCCCTTGGATTCGGCGATGGTGTCGCCGGCCGGCGAGATCACCGCCCAGTCGGTGTTGGCGAGCGCCTCGCCGCCATAGCGGCTGACCAGCTTGAAGGTGATCCGCGCCGCGCGGTGCGTGACGGTGATGTCGGTGAGCTTGCCCGCCTGCACGCGGACGTCGGAGCGCACCACGGCATTGCCGTCGCCATACTTGGACAGAATGTAGTACGTGCCTTCGGGCACCAGCACCACGTCGCCGGTGCCGATGCTGGTCGCGAGCGGCCGACGCTCGCTCTGCTCGAACTGGCTGCCCTTGTAGATATCGAACGATATCTGCGCGTGCGGGATCCTGTCGTTGCCGACGCGGCCCTCGATGCGCAGCCCGCCGCCCGGAATCTCGAACACCTCGCGCACCGGCTCGCGGCTGACCTGGACCGGCTTCGCCGTGCTCGCGAGACCGAACGCGACATGCAGGATGTATCCGCCGGCCGGCAGCACGAAGGTCGGCTGCGGGCTCGCGTCCTCCTTGAGCATGCGGAAGATGCCGTTCTGGTCCGGCTTGTCGGCATAGACGCGCCAGTGCAGGCCGCCATTGATGACGCCGGCCTCGCGGCTGTAGCGCGCCTGCGCCACGATCACGCCCTCGCCGGCCTTCAGGTTGGACGGAATTTGCGGCTGCGGCAGCGGCGGGTTGGGAAACAGAGACTGCTGCTGGGCGGACGCAGAAGGCGCGCCGAGCGCTGCCAGCAAAAGCGACGCAGCAAGCAGGCGGCACGAGGTTGTCGGTCGTTGCGGTCGCAGATCGGTCATGGGCGGCGGATTGGCGGTGGTCCCAACCGGGTTTTTCGGCCGAAATCGCGGCGAATTCAAGCCGCTGCACGCCGCTGCACCGCCATTGCACCACCATTTCCTGGAGCATCTCAAATTGTGCCGACACCCGCCCCGTGGTAGAGCGCATCCCGGTTAGATGAACCGGGATGCGCTCCAGATTTCTGTGTTTGCGCATGTCCTTTTCGGAAAACCGGTGTCCACCTTTCCGGGACATAGGCGAGTGAAGCGACGCCGTCCTTCGGACGGCTATGCGCAGCGGGAACGGAGCTTTGCGATGCCAGAGGCCATCGACCTTCTCAAGACCCGCCGCTCGGTCAAGCCGATCGAGCTTGCCGGCCCGGCGCCGACCGCGGCCGAGCTCGAAACACTCCTGACCATCGCCTCGCGCGTGCCCGACCACGGCAAGCTCACGCCCTGGCGCTTCATCGTCTTCGAGGGCGACGCGCGGCTGAAAGCCGGCTTGAAAATCGCCGAGGTGTTCAGGCTCAACCGGCCCGAGGCCACGCCCGACCAGGTCGAGATGGAAGGAAAGCGGCTCGCCCGCGCGCCGCTCGTCATCGCGGTGGTCAGCCGCGCCGGCGCGCATGTGAAAATCCCGGAATGGGAGCAGGTGCTGTCCGCGGGCGCGGCGGCGACCAGCCTCGTGTTCGCCGCGCATGCGATGGGCTTTGCCGCAAGCTGGCTCACCGAGTGGTACGCCTACGACCGCCGCGTGCTCGACGCGCTGGGGCTTGCGCCGAACGAGCGCATCGCGGGCTTTGTGCACATCGGCCGGCCGGTGAAGCCCACCGAAGACCGGCCGCGGCCGCCGCTCGACGCGATCGTCACCCGCTACAATACGAATTGAAACCGAGGCCTTTTTCAGAACGCCATCATGTTCTACGACACCCGCAAGAACGACCACGGCCTGCCGCACAATCCGTTCAAGGCCATCGTGACGCCGCGTCCGATCGGCTGGGTCACGACCATGAGCGCCAAAGGCGAGATCAACCTCGCGCCCTACTCCTTCTTCAACGGCATCACCGACAAGCCGCCGATCGTGATGTTCTCCAGCGAGGGCGCAAAGGACTCCGTGGTCTTCGCCGAGGAGACCAAGGAATTCGTCTGCAACCTCTCGACCTGGGACCTGCGCGATCAGATGAACGGCACGTCGGCGCCGCTGTCGCGCGGCGAAAGCGAGATGAAATTCACCGGCCTTGAAGCGGCACCATCGCGGCTGGTGAAGCCGCCGCGCGTCGCGGCCTCGCCCTGCGCGCTGGAATGCAAGTGGCTGCAGACCGTGCGGCTCTCCGACGTCGAGGGCAAGCCGCTCGAGCGCTACGTGGTGTTCGGCCAGGCGATCGGGGTCTATATCGACGACCGTTTCATCAAGAACGGCCGGCTCGACACCGCGGCGATGAAGCCGATCGCGCGCTGCGGCTATGACGAATACGCCGTGGTCGAAAGCGTCTTCAAGATGACGCGTCCGCAATAAGCGCGTTTACGCGCGACTTCGACGCGCTATGGCGAGTGGAGGCGGGTCGACGCGCTATGGCGGCGGCAACACTTGAGCTTTTCACTGCCGTACTTACGTCATTTGGGTGCGGCACGGCTTTCGCCGCAAGCAGGCGGGCGGCTTCGTCTCGCCGCGACGTTGAGGCAACACTTGCGTTGAGGCAACACTTGCGTTGAGGCAACACTTGGCGTTCGAAAAGCACTTGCCGTTCGAAAACCAGGGCCATGGGCGAAACGGTGATCGGGGCGCCAAAGCGACGCCCGACGCCACGCCGCGCGCTCCCGAGCGCCCGACGATCGGGCTCGCGCTCGGCGGCGGCGGCGCGCGGGGCTTTGCCCATGTCGGCGTGATCCGCACCCTGCTCGCGCATGGCATCAAACCGGACATCATCGTCGGCACGTCGATCGGCGCCGTGGTCGGCGGCTGTCACGCCGCCGGCTACCTCGACGCGCTCGCGGACTGGTGCGGCGGACTGACCAAGCGCGGCATCCTCGGCTATCTCGACATCAGCCTCACCGGCGGCGGACTGATCGGCGGCAACCGGCTTGCCGCCAAGCTCGAAGAGTATCTCGGCGGCACCGCGATCGAGGCGCTGCCGATCCGCTTTGCCGCGATCACAACCGAGGTCGGCACCGGCCACGAGATATGGCTGACGCGCGGCCGCCTGGTGGAGGCGATGCGCGCGTCCTATGCGCTGCCCGGAATTTTCCCGCCTGTCGCCCTCGACGGCCGCTGGCTGGTCGATGGGGCGCTGGTCAACCCGGTTCCCGTGTCGGCCGCGCGCGTGTTCGGCGCCCGCCTCGTCATCGCGGTCAATCTCAGCTCCGACATTCTCGGCCGCGGCACGATCATGGCCGGCGAGAGCATGGAGCCCGCGGCGACGCCGGATCAGCCCGCCGAGCGTCGCGGCCTGCGCGCCCTGTTCGGCGCGGAGCAATCGCTCAAGCGCCAGTTCGTCGGCGGCGCCCGCCGCCCCGGCATTCCGGCGGTGATGGTGGAATCGTTCAACATCATGCAGGACCGCATCACCCGGGCGCGCCTCGCCGGCGATCCGCCCGACGTGCTGATCACGCCGCGCGTCGGCCAGGTCGGCTGGTTCGACTTTCACCGCGCCCAGGAGGCCATCGAGGTCGGCGCGCGCGCCACCGAGCGCGCGCTGCAGGAGATCGGCGAAGCCATCGTCGCGCTGGCGCCGCGGCCGGCGTCGGTGCCGCCGGCCGTCACATGAAGCGATCAGAGGCTGCTGAAAAAGTCCGAGGTGTCATTCCGGGACAAGCGCGTTCACGCGCGTCTCCGACGCGCTATGGCGAGCGGAGGCGGGTCGGCGCGCCCCGGAATGACCGCGGAGAGTTTTTCAGCAGTCTGCCAGACTCTTCCTTTGGTCGCATTTTCCACGGCGAACCGCTGCGCGCCCCGGATCGAGTCCGGGGCAGGCCTTCGCCGGAAAATGCTCCAGCGTCACGCCGTCTGGATGTAGTCGCGCAGCGCCGACTGCTCGCGCTCCATTTCCTGCAAGCGGTGCTTGACCACGTCGCCGATCGACACGATGCCGGCGAGACGGCCCTGCTCGATCACCGGCAGGTGGCGGAATTTGCCTTGCGTCATCCGCTCCATCACCGAGATGATGGTGTCCGACAGGCTGCATGTCATGACGCGGCGAGTCATCACGTCGGTCAGCGGCAGCTCGAGCGCGGCCGGTCCATGTGCGGCGAGCTCATGCACGACGTCGCGCTCCGAGACGATGCCGACAATCCGGCGGTCGGGGCCGGTCACGACCAGCGCGCCGATGGCGTGTTCGGCGAGAAGCCTGGCAGCGGCAGCAAGGTTTTTCGTGGGCTCGATGGTCAAAACATCGGCGCCCTTTTTCGACAGAATGGCTTTCACGGTCATCTATGTCGCTCCCTGTGGGATCGCTTCCTGCCCGCCCTGCTCCCTTTCTTTTGTCCGACTCGGAATGTCGAGCGGGACCTGCAACGCTACGCCGATAACGCGGAAGGTGGGTCAGCGTTCCTGACGGGAACCGTGGCGTGGGAGCCAGCCATGCACGCAGGCGTTAACGGAACCGAATGTTTTAGTGAAATGTCGGCCGATCGCCTGCAACCGGCGCGCGCGGCACCGGATCGAACGACGAGAACAACAGCAGCCCGGCAAGGAAACCGCCGAGATGCGCCTCCCAGGCCACCGCCTGATTGGCGCTGCCGGCGATCGAGAGCGAGCCGAGCCCGAACAGCAGGTTGAGCGCGAACCAGACGCCGACGAAGGCGACCACGCGCGGGTTGCGGAACGCAGCGAGCAGCGGCGCCGCGGGCACGCGGTCGGCCAGCTCGCGATCGCCGTGCCACATGTCGAGCGAGCCGCCGGGCTCGAAGGCGAAGCGCGCGGCGGCCCCCATCATGCCGGAAATGCCGGCCGACGCGCCGACCATCGGTGCCATCTCGCCGGCATGCGCGGCGAGATAGGCCAGCGCGCCGCAAGCAACCGACACCGCGAGCAGCAGCAGGAAGCGTGCCGCGCCGAACCGCCGCGCCACCGGACTTGCGAAGGCGAGCAGCCAAACCGCATTGAAGCCGAGATGCGTGATGTCGGCATGCACCAGCGCGTAGGTGAAGAAGCTCCAGAAGTCGGCACCCGAGCCCCCGGGCAGCAGCCCGTCGGCGAACACGGTGGTGTCGTAACGCGCCGGCACGAAGGCGAGCGACCAGACCAGGATGCGGTCGGCATCCTCCGACAGCACATATTCGCGCACCAAGTGCACGAGGCCGAGAACCACGAGCACCACGACGACCACCGCCGGAACATTGAGGATCGGTTCGCGCCGCTGGTCCAAACGAGCCCCTGAGACATCGGGAGGTGGTGGCACGCCGGCAACCGGCGCATCCGCCGACGAAATCAGCGGAACCCTGTAGGTAAGCGAGACTTGTCCCGCAATCAAACAAAGAAAAAGGGAGGGCGCGAGCCCTCCCTTGTCCGTCACATCCCCCACTCCCCTCGGAGCCAGTGCGCCGGCCGCTTGCGTCTCTGACGCAGCGCCCGGCGATCACGTGTGGATCGACGGCGACCTTAGGCGGCGCGACGCCGCCCTGCCAACATCCCACCCGACTTAACGCTAACGCGCGAGCGGGACCGCGAGCCCGCCGCCGAACGCCCCCGAGGCACACGCCCTGCTCCGTCTGCCGCAACCGCAACGACCCGCGGTGCGCCTGTCCCGACCGGGGACAGGCGATGCGCCAAGGCAAGACAGGGGGGCAGGAAATGAAACATCCGTCGAACCGCGAACTGTTCGAGCACTGGAATGCGCGCCGCGGCGAGCGGCTTGCGCCGGAGCGCAACGACATCGAGCCGGCCGCAATCCGCAAGATTTTGGGCGACACCTTCGTGCTCGAGGCGAACGGCTCCGCGACGCCGATGTTTCGCCTCGCCGGCACGCGGCTCTGCGCGCTGTTCGCCCGCGAGCTCAAGGGCGAGAGCTTCAACCAGCTTTGGCACCGGAGCGGCCAGACCGCGGTCCGCGAGCTCCTGTCCGTGGTGATGGACGAGAAGGTCGGCGTGGTCGCAAGCGTCTCCGGCGCAACCTCGGACGACATGCTGCTGCCGGTCAGCCTCGAGATGATGCTGCTGCCGCTGTTGAGCGACACGCGGTCCGAGGCGCGGGTGATCGGGGCGCTGGCGCCGATGGCCGTTCCCTATTGGCTCGGCGCCAAGCCGGTCGGCGCGCTCTCGCTCGGCATGTTCCGCCATCTCGGACCGGCGGTGGATGCGGCGGCTCCGCCCCGCTTCCGGGCGGCCCGCGGACGGCTCAGCAAGCACGGCCTCACGATCCACGAGGGCGGCCGCGCCGCCGAGTGACGCCATCAGCGCGTTGACGCGCGTCCGCCAGCGCGTTGACGCGCGTCTTTGACGCGCTATGGACGCGCTATGGACGCGCTATGGCGACACGAGGATCCGGCGCGGCCACTACTCAAGTGCCCGCGCTGGCCGAGTGACGCGAAGCGACAAAACGCGATCGTTATGGGTTATCACAGACGAAATGCGGATAACGGGGCATTAACGACATCTGCATAGCTTGAGCGGCGGAACTCGTGCCCAAGGTCGCCGCGATGGCGCTGCCACAACAAAAGCCTGCAATCCTCTCCCACGCCCAGGAACGCCGGCGCCACCAGCGGGTGCGCATCAACCTGCTCGGCCGCTACATGCTGGCCGACCGCACCGAATATCCCTGCCAGGTGGTGAACATGTCGCCCGGCGGCATGGCGCTGATCGCGCCGGTCTGCGGCAACGTCGGCGACCGCGTCATTGCCTACGTGGACCACCTCGGCCGCCTCGAGGGCCAGATCGCGCGGATGCTGCAAAACGGCTTCGCGATGACGATCTCGGCGACGCCCCGAAAGCGCGACAAGCTCGCCGCCCAGCTCACCTGGCTCGCCAACCGCAGCATCCTGAACCTGCCGGAAGACCGCCGCCACGGCCGTTTCGTGCCGAAGGTGGTCGCCGCCCGCCTCATCATGCCGAACGGCACCAATGTGGGCATCCGCATCATCGACCTGTCGCTGTCGGGCGCCGGCATTGCCACGCCGCAACGGCCCGAGGTCGGCAGCCTCGTCACGCTCGGCAAGATCCCGGGCCGCGTGGTGCGCCACCTGGAAGAGGGCTTCGCGATGGAGTTCACGAGGCTTCAGCACCCGGACTCCATCGAAGAGAACGCGACCGCGCAGTAAACAAAACCTTTCCGATCGGACCTGTTCTGCGGCGCCTTCGGGCGCCGCAGGCGTTTTCCGCGCCCGCTCGCGCCGGCGCCTGCTCGTTTCAATTCGCGTTAATTTGCACCCATCGGCGGACGCGGCGCGCGGCCAAATCCTGCGCGCGGAGCATTAAAGCTAAAATTTTAGTCGAATTGTATTTGCTCGGATTTGATCTAATTTTTCTGAAAATACTCATAGTATTCGCGTCGCTTTTTACTTTTACTTTCCTCAAAACGACTTTGGGAACTTAGCGGCGATACAATGGCTTTGTGCGAACTATGGCCCCAACAAGACGGGATGAGGGGTCAAGAATGTCGCCGAAGTTCAAGGCCGTATGGGGGGCTGCGCTCGCTGCCGCGATGATCGCCATTTCCGGCGCGGCATCGAGTGCGGCCGCGGAACGGCCGGTCTATGTCTCGATCGGCGGCCAGGCGCGCCCGCCGATCGGCTGGGTCGAGTTCTGCAACGAGCACGCCAAGGAGTGCGCCACCACCGCAAGCGAGCCGCGCGACGTGGTGCTGACCGCCAAGGTCTGGAAGGACCTCGTGCGGGTCAACCGCTGGGTCAACGAACAGATCAAGCCGATCACCGACATGGACCACTGGGGCGTGGTCGAGCGCTGGTCCTATCCCGACGACGGCCAGGGCGACTGCGAGGACTACGTGCTGCTCAAGCGCCGCATGCTGATGCAGGCCGGCTGGCCGCGCGAGGCGCTGCTGATCACCGTGGTGCGCGACAAGAAAGGTGACGGCCACGCCGTCCTCACGGTCAAGACCGACAAGGGCGAGTTCATTCTCGACAACCAGGCGGAGGAAATTCTGCTCTGGTCCGAAACCGGCTACCGCTTCGTCAAGCGCCAGTCGCAGGGCAACCCCAATCAGTGGGTCTCGCTCGGCGACACCCGGCCGGCTGTTTCCACTGCCGCAGCATCCACACGCTGAGGTCTGAGGAGCTACGCGAGTCCGGTCACGTCCCCACCCCTCCCCGTCCCCGACCGGGTTCGCGCGCGGCCGGCGTCCCCCAACGCCGGCCGCACTTTTTTTGACGATACGCACGCCCGCTGATGGCTGACCGCCAGGGGTTACGACGCGATCCGGACTGGATCGATGACGTCGACAAACTGGAAGCGATGAAAATCCGTGTCCCGGGTGCAGACTTGCTTGATGCCATGCTCACGCATCAGCGCAACCGTGTGGACGTCGTGACAAATATTGCCAGCGAGCGACGGGTGCTCGCCGACAAGCTCGCTCACGATATCGGCGTGTCTCTGAGTGGCCACCAGCACCGCAAGGCCAGGCGCGCCAAGGAGGCCTACAACGAACTTCCATGCTGTGGGCGCCGCCCACGGGCTCGCCATGACCCTCGGGTGGGTTACGACGCGCAGAAACTCATAAAGAATTGGCCAAGTCGTGTACCAGGCATCCGGCCTCGAACGCCGAACTTCAAGCCAATTGCGGCACGGATCGTGGAAGGGAGATTTCGTGTTGGCGGCGTGGACCAGGATGTTGGTATCGACGACAATCACTTACTTCTTTCCATTGGGCGATAGAGCGCGTCCTCTTCTTCCATTGCGCGGTAGAGAGCATCGCGGTCCGAAATATCGACGAGCATGGCGCTGCTGAATGTCGGTAGAGGAGGAAGAGGGCCACGCTTCTTCCGCTCACGCAGCATCATCCGGAGCGCAGTCTCGACCATCTCCGACATGGTGCGGCCCTGACGCGCGGCTTCGCGCTTGAGTTCCACCATGACCGCGTCATCGATATTGAGCGTCGTCTTCATATGGCTTTCCATATCATTAATATGGAAATATGGCTAGGCACCAAATTGGCGGATATCCCACCAGGGCACCGGTGTCCCCCTCGACGCGGACGAGGGCGAAGCCAGCGGCTTATCCATTATCCGATCCGCTTCAGGCCTTTGGCGTATTGCCGCGAGCGGCGCACGTAGATGTCGGCGCCGTTCGCGATCATCCGGGTCATCTTCTCGTCGATGGTGCGGATGACGCGCGCCGGCGCCCCCACGATCATCGAGTTGTCGGGAAACGTCTTGCCTTCGGTCACCAGCGCCCCGGCTCCGACCAGCGAATTCCTGCCGATCTTTGCGCCGTTGAGCAGCGTCGCGCCCATGCCGATCAGGCTGTTGTCGCCGACCATGCAGCCGTGCAGCATCACCTGGTGGCCGATCACGCAGTTCGCCCCGATCAGCATCGGGAAGCCCGGATCGGTGTGCAGCGTGGCGTTGTCCTGGATCTGCGAGCGCTCGCCGATCTCGATCCATTCGTTGTCGCCGCGCAGCACCGCACCGAACCAGATGCTGGCGTGGCTTTTGAGCCGCACGCGGCCGATCAGCACCGCGGTTTCGGCGATCCAGTAGTTGCCATCAGCCGGGAATTCCGGCGCCTGCCCGTCGAGCTCGTAGATCGGCATCGCGTTCCTCGCAAAGCGCGTTCAGCAAAAAGTGGGAACCGGTTTTGCGTCCGAACGCGCGTCCTCAGTGTGAGGCACGCAAACTGCCATGTCCGAGGTGCGTTAGCGAGCGGCCTTAGAGTTGGTCGCATTTTCTACGGCGAACCGCGGCACACCCCGGATCAAGTCCGGGGCAGGCTTTCGCCGGAAAATGCTCTACGCAACCAGCCGGCCGACGGCCTGGAACGCGCTCGCCACCACCGTGCCCGACATCAGGCTCCAGAAGCCGGCGAGAAACGCCGCGAGCGCCGCAAAGCCGAAGCTGCGGCCCTCGATCCGCGCGCCGCGGATGGTGTTGCGGATGATGATGAAGGGCGCGGCAAACAGCAGGAACGGCACCGCGGCCAACGCCCGGTTGCGCTCCGGCTCGTTGAGCAGCCGGAAGCTCGCCGGCTGCATCGTCAGAAGCTGGTAGCCGCTGCACAGCATGCCGGCCACGGCGAAGCCGAGCGCAAGGTCCAGCAAGGAACGCACGGAATCCGACCAGATCAGCGAAAAAACCAACGCCTCGGGCGTCATGACGCCTGCCCCACCGATACGCCTTTTCGGAATTAGTCCCAGATCGGCGGGCCCGCCGCCAGCGCATGCTTAAAGAAAGGTTAACGGGTGTGGCGTCATATCCACAGGGGTGGCTACCGGGCGATTCGGAACTTAAGGAAGCGGTCTGAAACCAATGGCTTACGCGGCAACCATGGGGCGCCGGCGGCGCAAGGGCGCAGGGCTGTGGATCCGGATTCTCACGGTCACCGCAGGCCTCGTCGTGACAGGCCTTGCGGCCGCGCCCGCGGCCTACATGCTCTGGCCCGCGCCGCGGCCGGTGGCTCCCGATGCACCGTCGCTGCCGGTCTCGATCGGCGGCGTCTCGTTCAATGTGCCGCCCGGCGCGATCCGCTTCAAGGTGCAGAGAAAGCCCGGCGCGCAGCCGCGCATCGACATGATGTTCATGTGGCCTTCGCTGACGCCGCCCGATGCCACGCACAAGCCGCAGCCGACCGACACGCCGGACGTCAGCGACCGGCTGTTCGTGACGCTTGCCGCGGTCGACACGACGCTGGCGCCGATGGAGCGGCTGAAGACAATCTATCCGCGCTATCTCGACGCCGCCCCGGTGGTCGTCGACGGGCTCAGCACCCAGGTGTTCCGCGACGGCACCGCCTATCAGGGCGAGGACCTGGTCCAGGACCCGTCGCGGCCGGAGCAGTTCGTGCTCCGCTGCACGCGGCTGACCGGGACCACGCCGCCGATGTGCCTGCACGAACGGCGCATCGCCGGCGCCGACATCACCGTGCGCTTCCCGCGCGAATGGCTGTCGGACTGGCGCGCCGTGGCGGACGGCGTCGAGCGCCTGATCGCCAGGCTCAAGCCGGTGGCACGCTAAAGCGGGATGATTTTTCTTCGAATCGTCATCCCGCTTCAGCTTCTTGTTTGAGCATGATCTTTTCCGAAAACCGCTTCACACTTTTCGGGATCATGCTCTAGGGTCTGATTCAACTGTGTTGAATCAGACCCGTCGCTCATTCTGATGTTTGGGAAGGAAACCGGGGTCCCGGGTCTGCAGCGCACCGCTTCGCGCTGCGCCCGGGACACGAGTCAATCTTGGCGCCTATCGGATCAAGTCCGGGGCAGGCTTTTCGGGATCATGCCCCAGGAGCTATTCGACCTCGGTCGGACCGCCGTCCAGATCGACATCGAGGATCGGCAATTCGAAGATGTACGACTTGCGGCCCTTCTCGGTCTCGACGAACAGCACGCCCAGAAACTCCTCGCCGATATAGGCCTCAAGCGAGTCCGTCTTCTTCGGCCGCGTCACGACGCGGATATTCTCGTTGTCGAACTTGCCGCGGAGATAGGTGTTGAGGACCGGCACCGGCTGCAGGCTCGGATCGTTGCTGACCTGAATGACCATGCGGAAATTGTAGGAGCGGTCGCCGTCCTCATCGTCGACCGTGAGCACGCCGAGATCGTCCTCGCCGACGAACACTTCAGCGGTGTCGCCCCTCTTCGGCACCACCCGGATGCTCGGATTGCCGAACAGCTTCCGGAAATAGGCGTCGAGCTTCTTGATTTCCAATACGTCCACGGACCCCTCATCGCTTTGCGGGGCCGCTGTAGCACGGACGCCCGGGGATTGCCTACCGGCGAAGCCCTACAGGCCTATCCGGGGAACAGATGGTCCATGGTGCGGGAGGGTTCCTCGCACGGACTGTCGCCGACGACCTTGGCCGGGATGCCGGCGACCGTGACGTTGTGCGGCACCGCCTTGAGCACCACCGAGCCCGCGGCCACGCGCGAGCAATGGCCGATCTCGATATTGCCGATGATCTTCGCGCCGGCGCCGATCAGCACGCCGTCGGCGATCTTCGGGTGGCGGTCGCCATGGTCCTTGCCGGTGCCGCCCAGCGTCACGTCGTGCAGCATCGAGACGTTGTCGCCGATCGTCGCGGTCTCGCCGACCACGAGCCCGGTGGCATGATCGAGGAAGATGCCGCGGCCGACCCTGGCGGCGGGATGGATGTCGCACTGGAACACCGCCGATGAGCGGCTCTGAAGGTAATACGCGAAGTCCTTGCGGCCCTGGTTCCAGAGCCAGTGCGCAAGCCGGTGAGTCTGAATGGCATGGAAGCCCTTGTAGTAGAGCACCGGCTCGATGAAACGGTCGGTCGCCGGATCGCGGTCGAACACCGCGACGATGTCGGCGCGGAACGCCTCGCCGATCTTCGGCTCCTCGTCCAGCGCGTCGGCATAAGCCTGCCGGATCAGCTCGGCCGAGACGTCGGCATGGTCGAGCCGCTCGGCGACGCGGTGGATCACCGCGGCCTCGAGCCTGTCGTGGTGCAGGATCGACGAAAAGATGAAGGTGCCGATTTCCGGCTCGTTACGAACGATGGCGTCGGCCTCGTCGCGGATGCGGGCCCAGACCGGATCGAGCGTCTCCACCGCGCTGGTGGGCCGGGATTGCCTCTGCGCCATTCGCCGCCTCCGCCTTGCCCCGAACGATTTCCGGGTGAGCTTCTAGCACAGTTATGGGACAGTCCCATCAACCGCAATGCGAGCGATGAAATATCTTTCTCATTCAGATGTTTATGCCGGCATTTTCAATTCAGACAGGAACTTCTCAATGGCGCTTGCGAACTGATCGTTGCGATCGCCGGCCACCATATGGCGGGCGCCGGACACGTCCACGTAGCGCGCATGCGGCACGAGCTTGAGGAAATCCCTGGCATGCTCCTCGCCGACCAGCTCCGAGGACGCGCCGCGCACCAGCAGCGCCGGGATGGTGGTGCGCCGGGCGGCCTCGACCAGCTTCCGCTCGACTTCGTCGGAGCCCGCACCGATCCGCCGGTTGCCTTCGAGGAATTTCGGGTCCCAATGCCAGCGCCAGCGGCCGTCGGGATGCAGCCGCAAGTTCTTCTTCAACCCCTCATGCGAGCGCGGCCGCGGCCGGTGCGGCAGGTAGGCGGCCACCGCGTCGGCGGCCTCGGCAATGGAGCCAAAGCCTTCGCGCAATTGCGCGCGCATGAAGCCCTGGATCCTGGCGACGCCGTCGCTGTCGATGCGCGGGGTGATGTCGACCAGCACCAGCGCGGAAAACACCTCTCCCTGCCCGCCGCCATTGGCCAACAGCGCCGCCATGCCGCCGAGCGACGCACCGACCGCCACCGGCCGCATAGCTGTCCGAAGGACGGCGTCGCTTCGCTCGCCTATGCCGCTGCGCCGCGCGAGCGTATCGGCGAGCACACGGGCGTCGGCGGCGAAGTCCTCGTACTGATAGGCGCCGTCCTTGACCCACTCGGAGTCGCCGTGGCCGCGCTGGTCGACCGCGTAGGCGACGCGCCCCATCCGCGCAATCAGCTCGCCGGCCTTCTTCCAGGCGTGCCGGGTCTGGCCGCCGCCGTGCAGCAGCAGCACCGGGGCGCCGTCCTCGCCATAAACGTCGCCCGCGAGGGTGTTGCCCGAGGCACCGGTGAACATCGCCGCCGCGGGCGCGATGTGACGCGTCATGAATGCTGCCCCAAAAACTCGAGCACGCCGGCCTTGAAGACCTTGTCGCCCACCGCGATCATGTGATCGCGGTCCGGGATCGGCAGCGCGCGCGCGTCCGGCATCAGCGCCACGAGCTTGTCGGGCGAGCCCGCCACGAGATCGCGCGTGCCGATCGCGACCAGGGCCGGCGTCCGGATCGAGCCCACCTGCCCGCGTGTCATCACCTGGCGCGAGCCGCGAATGCAGGCGGCGAGCGCGCGGCGGTCCGATCTGGTCTTGTCGGCAAACGACCGGAAGGTCTGGCCCTGCGGATCGGTCACGTCGGCGAGCGACGGCGCCTCCATGGCGTCGGCGATGCTCTCGGGAAGTCCCACGCCATCGACCAGATGGATACCGAGCCCGCCGAGCACGATCGAGCGGGTCAGCTCCGGGCTTTCGAGCGCGAGGAACGCGGTGATCCGCGCCCCCATCGAATAGCCCATCACGTCGGCCCGGCCGATGCCCAGATGGGCCAGCAGCGCGCGGGCGTCGGAGGCCATTTTCGCCGTGTGATAGTCGGCCGGATCGTAGAGCTTGGCCGACTGGCCATGCCCGCGATTGTCGAGCGCGATCACCCGGCGGCCGGCGCCGCGGAGCGTCGCAAACCAGCCGGGCTGCACCCAGTTCACCTCCTTGGAGGAGGCAAAGCCGTGAATGAGCAGAATCGGTTCGCCCTCCCCCTCGTCGAGGTAGGCGATCTCAACAGAACCGTTTTTGAAGGTCGGCATGCGGGAGATAGAAACCAGGACCGCCGCGGGTTCAAGCCCGCGCTGCCGCCATCGCCGCGGCACGGGCCTGCCTTTGCGCCCGTTTGCGGTCGAGATGGCGTTGCGTCATGCGCTCGACGCCGGCCTTGGCCGACGAAACGAGGCCGAACAGCGTGGCGATCGCGCCGAGGATCCACATGGCCAGGTTGAACGAGGCAACCGACAGCAGGATCGCGCCGCGGCCGAGCGTCTTAAGGATGGCGCGGGTCTTGCTGCCCTTCTTCTCGGCGAGCTTGGCAAGCTTCGCAACCTCGGCGGGATTTCGCGCAAGCTTGAGCCCGTCGAGCGCCGCCTGCGTGCCGGCCTTGGCCTGCACGCGGCCGACATCGCCGACGAGCCTGGTCAGCCCGCCCGCCTTCTCGACCTTCACCGCCTCGCGCGCGGCGCGCACCGCGACCGCAGGCTCGGCAATCGAGAAGCTCGCGCGCCGCAGCGCATTCCAGTCGACGGCCTCGCGCAGCGAGCGTCCGATCCACGCGGCCATCGGGCCGCCGATCCGGCCGGTCTTGCGCGCAGCCTTCACCGCCGAAAGCCCGACGCGGACGGGCGCAGCCGCGCCGAAGCTCGCATAGGTGCCCGCGGTCAGCGCGATGCCGGCGCAGGCGAGGCCCAGCACCAGCTCGTCATAGTGCTCCCCGCTGGCATAGCGGCCGCCCTCGCGAAGCGCATCGCGGACGTCGCCGAACACGAAGAGATCGCCGAGCGCGGTGCCGGCGAGACTCACCACGTCGTCGGGCTCGCCGGTGATCAGCCCGCGGGTGAAATTCATGGCATGGGCCGACGCTGAATTGGCCTCCTCCACCGCCACATCCACGCGCTTCCGCAGCTCCTGCGGCACAGTCACACGCCGGTCGTCAGCGAGCTCGACGAAGCTTTTGGCAAGGTCGGCGTCTTTCTGCCTGAGTGCGTCCTCGATGCCGTTGACCGCGGCGGAAGCGTCGAACGCCCGCGACAAGGCGCGGTCGGTGATCGCGACCGGATCGTCTTCCGCAGCAAGCAGCGAGCCCGCCTCGATCGCCAGCGGCACGCAGAACAGCGCGGCCAAGGCCAGGCCGCAGGCCACGGTCCAGGCGGGCCAGGACCGACGGCTCGGCCGCCGCGTTGGCTCCCGTTCGCGAATCATTCTTCCCTCATCCCGCGCCGTTGGCGCGATCATCCGCCGAAGGAACAACGGCCTCGAATTGAGGCACGTTCCAAATGCGGTGAATTTGAGGATTCGCAGATAGGTGTCGCTAGGAAAGTCCGGTAGGGGCCGCTATGGTGCGGCGCGGAAACCGGTTAACCACGCAAAAGCTCAAGCGAGACCATGGCCGAGCACGTCGTTCCCCATTTCCACAACGATCCGGGTGTTGCCGTCATCGAAATCGGCGCGCGCGAGTTCATGTGCGTCGGCGCGAGGCCCCCGTTCGACCATCCGCATGTCTTCCTCGACATGGGTGACGACCAGGAAATCATCTGCCCTTACTGCTCGACGCTCTACCGGCACGCGCCGGGGCTCGACGCCCATGCGGCGCGGCCGGAAGCCTGCGCGCTGACCGAAACCGCCTAGGCGGAGGAGCCGGCGGGTCGTGGCGTCTTCCCGCACCGTCCTGATCGCGGGGGCCGGCATCGGCGGCTTGAGCGCGGCGCTGATGCTGGCGCGGAGCGGCTTCCGCGTCACGCTTCTGGAGCAGGCCGAGCGGCTGGAGGAAACCGGCGCGGGCATCCAGCTTTCCCCGAACGCGACCCGCATCCTGATCGACCTGGGGCTTGGCCCGCGCCTTCGCTCCGACGTGTTCGTGCCGGAGGCGGTCGCGATCAAGACCGCGACCGGCGGCACGCTCGCCCGCATCCCCCTCGGCAAGGACGCGCAAGAGCGCTACGGCGCGCCGTACTGGTCGATCCACCGCGCCGACCTGCAGGCGGCGCTGCTCGAAGCGGTGCAGGGCAATCCGGACATTTCGCTGCGGCTTGGCACCAGGGTCGACGACTTTGTCGTGCACGCGCACGGCGTCAGCGCTGCCTGCCGCGCCCGCGCCCGCACCATCGATGAGCACGGCATCGCGCTTGTCGCCGCCGACGGGCTGTGGTCGGTGCTGCGGCCGCGCCTCGGCCATCGCACCAGGCCGCAGTTCGCCCGGCGCACCGCATGGCGCGCGCTGGTTCCGGCCTCCACCGTCGAGGCCGAATTCCGCGCCCCCGACGTCCAGCTCTGGCTCGGACGCAGCGCGCATATCGTCCACTATCCGGTCAAGACCGGCGCTCTCATCAACATCGTCGCCATCGTCGACGACGGCTGGTCGGAGCCCGGCTGGACCGCGAGCGGCGACCGCGACGAGCTCTTGGCCCACTATTCGCCATGGCGGTGGTGCGCGCCGGTTCGCGATTTTCTCGCCCTGCCCGACCGCTGGCTGAAATGGGCGCTCTATGACGTGCCGCCGCTCGGCCATTGGAGCGAGGGACCGGTCACGCTCCTGGGGGACGCCGCCCACCCGATGCTGCCGTTCCTCGCCCAAGGCGCGGCGATGGCGATCGAGGACGCGGCGGTCCTGGCCGACTGCATGGGCCGCTATCCCGACGACATCCCATCGGCGATGCGCCGCTACCAGCGGGCCCGGCGGCGGCGCACCGCCAGGGTGCAGAACGCGGCCCGCAACAACGGACGGACCTACCACATGAGCGCGGCGGAAGCCGTGCTGCGCAACATGTTGCTGCGGCTTGCCGGCGGAAAGGCGCTGCTGCGCCGCTACAATTGGCTCTATAGTTGGAAAACGGCACCGCCCGGAAGTGCCGCGCGCCGCGACGTGTTGCCCGGCAAGGGCGAAGAAGACGAATAGCTTCAAGATCAAGAACAACGGGAACAACGAGGGAAGGAAACCGGCCGCATGTTTCCGACCACCATCGCCGGCTCGCTGCCAAAACCGTCCTGGCTCGCCGAGCCCGACAAGCTGTGGCCGCAGTGGCGGCTCAGCGGCGCCGATCTCGCCGCCGGCAAGCTCGATGCGACCCTGCTGTCGCTCAAGCTTCAGGAGGATGCCGGCGTCGACATCGTCACCGACGGCGAGCAGTCACGGCAGCACTTCGTGCACGGCTTTCTCGAATTCGTCGACGGCATCGATTTCGCCAACAAGGTCGAGATGGGCATCCGCAACGACCGCTACAAAGCCATGGTGCCGACCGTCACCGGCGCGCTGAATCTCAAGGGCCGCGTGCACGGCACCGAGGCGACGTTCTCCCGCGCGCATACGACGCGGAAGCTGAAGATCACCATGCCCGGGCCGATGACCATCATCGACACCATCGCCGACCGGCACTACGGCGACCGGGTGAAGATGGCGTTCGCCTTCGCCGAGTTGCTCAACCAGGAGGCCCGCGCGCTCGAAGCCGACGGCGTCGACGTGATCCAGTTCGATGAGCCGGCCTTCAACGTCTACATGAAGGAGGTCTCGACCTGGGGCATCGAGGCGCTGCATCGCGCGATCGACGGCCTCAAGTGCAAGACCGCCGTCCACATCTGCTACGGCTACGGCATCAAGGCCAACGTCGACTGGAAGGCGACGCTCGGCGGCGAGTGGCGGCAGTACGAGGAGACGTTTCCGGCGCTCGCCGCAAGCCGCATCGCCGAGGTGTCGCTGGAATGCATCCACTCGAAAGTGCCGCTCGAGCTTCTCGCGCTGCTGAACGGCAAGGACGTGCAGATCGGCGTCATCGACGTGGCCAACGACACGGTCGAGTCCCCGGAGGAAGTCGCGGCGACCATCGAGAAGGTGCTGAAGCACGTGCCGAAGGAGCGCATCGTCTGCGGCACCAATTGCGGGATGGCACCGATGCGCCGCGACATCGCGGTCGCCAAGCTCACCGCGCTCGGCCAGGGCGCGGCGCAGGCGCGCAAGCGGTTCGGCTGAGCGGCGACGGCCACCTTAAAAGTGCCCGCGCTGGCCGCTCGCCCATAGCGCGCCGAAGACGCGCGTTAACGCGCTGGTCGCGCGCCGAAGACGCGCGTTAACGCGCTGGTCGCGCGCCGAAGACGCGCGTAAACGCGCTGGTCGCGCGTCGAAGACGCGCATAAACGTGCTGATGGCTCGCCAGCGCGGGGGCGTCAATACAGCTGACGTCCGCTCGACCACTGGCTTTCAGAGGTGCACTTCTTGTCGTTGGCGGCCTTGGCAAGCTCCTGCAGCTCGCCGCCCTTCTGGACGTATTCCGTCCGGTAGGCGAGCGCATTGGCCAGGGCGCCACCCGGGCTCTGCTCCGACCGCGCCATCAGTTGCTCCAGCTCGGTCCGCCGCGTGCGCGCGGCCTGAATCGCCGCCTCGATGTTGGGGCACGGAAAAACGTCAAAGCGCCCCGGCGCCATCATGGCGCGGCCCGCCGTCTCGTCGCTGAGCGTGCCGCAGCCGGCAAGCCCGAGCGCAAGCAGCACCGCGGCGCCCGCGAGGAACCGCTGCTTCGTCTTCTGGTCAGGTCGTAGACGCAGGCTCGAACCCCTCTTGCCGCACCGCGATAGTCCAAGATCGTAAAGAATCCGGGCGCAAATCCGGCAAAGGCGCGGATGCGGCGGGGCAGCAGGTGTCGTGAACCGGCCGGCTTGCTAATGCGCCATCAGCACCGGCAGCTCGGCGTGCGCCAGGATGTGGCTGGTCGCGCCGCCAAAGATCATCTGCCGCAGCCGGCTCTGGGTGAACGCGCCCTTGACCAGGAGGTCGCAGCCCTCGGCCTTGGCCGCGGCCAGGATCGCCTCGCCGGTGCTCTTGCCGTCGACATTGACCGACTTGAGCTTGGCCGGGATGCCGTTGAGCTGAAGGTGCCTGAGGAACTGATCGGCCGACGGTCCCGGCACGCCCTGCCCGCCGACGACGTTGAGCACGGTGACCCGCGCCGCCTGCTGCAGCAGCGGCATGGCAAAGCCCGAGGCCCGTGCCTGCTCGGTGCTGCAATTCCAGTGCAGCATGATGTTGGTGGCGATGTCTTTCGGCGGCACCGGCGGCGCGAGCAGGATCGGCTTGCCGCTCTCGAACAGGCCGGACTCGATCGCGCGGTTGTGCAGGCCGATGGTGTTGGCGTCGGGCCGGCCGAGCACGGTGATGTC
>JAIESI010000181.1 GCA_019746135.1 Xanthobacteraceae bacterium | reverse complement strand
ACGCCGGATGATTCGAGGTTGAACATCTCGGAGACTACGCCACCCTCATTTCCAACCAACCCCGCGACGGCACCCATGGCCTTCGCGGCCGGGCAGAAAATCCTTGATCCGATCCCACTGGTCATCGCGTAATGCATAGCGCCGCATCGGTCGGCCCTCCTCAGGTCGACCGCCCATGAATCACTCAATTGCTGATTTGGGAATCCCCTAACTGAAGACAGGCCCTAGCGTCATATCCATGAAAAAGATCGGCTTCCTGTCATTCGGCCATTGGACTCCCTCGCCGCAGTCGCAGACGCGATCGGCGTCCGACGCGCTGCTGCAATCGATCGAGCTTGCGGTCGCCGCCGAGGAGCTCGGCGCGGACGGCGCCTACTTCCGCGTGCATCACTTTGCCCGCCAGCTCGGCTCGCCGTTCCCGCTGCTCGCGGCGGTCGGCGCGAAGACCAAGCGGATCGAGATCGGCACCGCGGTCATCGACATGCGCTACGAGAACCCGCTGTACATGGCCGAGGATGCGGGTGCCGCCGACCTGATCAGCGGCGGACGCCTGCAGCTCGGCATCAGCCGCGGCTCGCCCGAGCAGGTGATCGACGGATGGCGCTACTTCGGCTTTGCCCTGCCCGAGGGCATGACCGATGCGGAGATGGCGCGACGTCACACCGAAGTCTTTCTCGAGGTGATCCGGGGCAAGGGCTTCGCGCAGCCCAACCCGCAGCCGATGTTCCCGAACCCGCCGGGGCTCCTGCGCGTCGAGCCGTACTCGGAGGGCTTGCGCGAGCGGATCTGGTGGGGCGCGGGCTCCAACGCCACCGCCGTCTGGGGCGCCAAGCTCGGCATGAACATGCAGAGCTCGACGCTCAAGGTGGTCGAGAGCGACAAGCCGTTTCACGTCCAGCAGGCCGAGCAGATCCGCGCCTACCGCGAGGCGTGGAAGGAGGCCGGACACAATCGCGAGCCGCGGGTGTCGGTCAGCCGCAGCATCTTCGCGCTGGTCGACGAACGCGACCACGCCTATTTCGGACGCGACAGCGAGAGCGACGACCAGATCGGCTTCCTCGGCGACAACACCCGCGCGATTTTCGGTCGTAGCTACGCCGCCGAGCCGGACGGGCTCATCGCGCAGCTCAAGCAGGACGAAGCCATCGCCGAGGCCGACACGCTGCTGCTGACCGTCCCCAATCAGCTCGGCGTCGACTACAACGCCCACGTCATCGAGGCGATCCTGAAGCACGTCGCCCCGGGCCTCGGCTGGCGCTGAGCCACCACGGGTCTGCTTTTCAAACAGCGGCATAGCCAACGCCATGCTGCCCGGCGGCTTCACTTTTTTAGGGCTGCCGGGCTCGCCCTGTACCCTTTATTCCGCCCTCTCGAAAGAGGGTTGGAGCGCCGGGAGGCGCCGGGGAGCTTGCTATCGCTCCCCGACCGGCTTTGCGAAGGCCGGTCCGCGCCAAGATTCCGGGACCCATAGGCTTTGAGGGGGGTGGGGGTCCCGGGGCGCGGGGCCCTTGCGAGGGGCCCGGCGCCTCCCGGCGCTCCAACGCGATGCCAGTTGTCGGGCACCGCATTCTGCTCTCTCGCCAGAGGCCGCGATCGACGGCGCTCCTTAGATTGAACAAAACAGGAACATAACTAAGCCCTGTAGGATAAAAGTCAACCCCAGGGAATTGACGACATTGACGACGCAGATTTGAGCGAAGGCGGCCGGCTCGACCATCCCATGGGGTCCCGATGGCCCGCGCAACGCGTCCGCGCACAAAGCCGGTGGCCGACAGGCTGACGCTTCTGCACTTCGTTGAAGCGAATGCCGCTCAGGCCTGCGAGCTATCGGGCAAGCGCCAGCCCGGCTGGAATTTCTCGATAAGCCGGATCAGTGCCGCGATCGCGAGCCCGTTCGGATTGAACCCGAACGTGTCGCTGAACCTGTTGCCGAACAGGCAGCGCGCGCCATCCGCGTCAAACGCGTCCTATCGAGCGACTTCGGCTGCGTGCGCCAGCATCGGAGTTTCGCCGGCCGCCTTCGCAAACACCTCGCGCGTGACCCGATCGCCGAATTCAATGTGATAGCACAGGATGTGGCGACCGTTCGCAAGCTGGCGCCCGGGCTGCCACTGCGCCTGCGAAATGCAGTCATCAAATGCGTCGCCGTCTACACCCAGCCTGGTGAAGAACTCGCGCATAATGGCGAGCAATTCATGCCGTCTTTTGTCATCGTAGTCGTATGTCAACGAAGCCGACGGCCCCTCCGGGCCGGACGTCAATTCCAAGACCATGGCCTGATCGGCGTCGTCATGCCTGCAATAGAGCGCCGGTTCGATGGTCCCGGTGCAGCGGAACGGCGTCGGTAACACCTCCCGGATTGCAACCTCCACATCGCTCTCGCCGGCCCAAGCGGAGCTCGCGGTTGCGATCGTCGCGCAAACAAGCAGGGCAGCCAGTGCCAGAACGCCGATCCCACGGATCGACTTGCCGTTTCCAGGGGCTCGTCCCCGCCGTGATCGCGCGCGCAACAGTTCAGTACCAGCAATCGACTTTCCATTGGCGGGGCGATTGAATGCATCCGCGAATTCGAGAGCCCGACGCCTGTCCGCGTGAAGGCCACTCAGAAGCGGACGCATCGCCGTTCCGAAAGCCGTGAGCTCCGCGCCCGTGGCCGTTCGCTTGAAAAGCGGCATGCCCAGCGACGCCTCCAAAGACTTGATGGCATTGCTCAGCGAGGGCTGGCTGATGCCGAAGCGCCGTGCGGCGGCAACGAAACTTCCCTCCTCGGCGAGCGCCAGAAAATAGCCGATCTGCTCGAAGGTCATTGGCGATGCTCCGGGTTTTTGGCCGCAGCGGCAACGATTGGCGTCTCGTGCTTGTGCTGCCAGGCGTCCCAAAACAGCGAGCCCGTCACCGCCATGCCGTAAAGAACCAACCAGGCGAACGCCGTGCACGCGGCGCCCGTTTGGTGAGCAATGCCGTCGTCCGAACACTGATCCGCGCCAAGCGTGCGGATACGATTCTGCCGAGTATCCATGAATGCCCCAAGAGTTTCAGCGGACACCGTTTCACGTCACCCAGCCGACCTGGCTCAAGCAAGCTTCGCGCCAGTCGGCGTCACGGCTAGTCCATGGCGGCAAGTCCCGAGCGGATCGCCCGCCGTACGCGCTCGCATCGAGCTGCACGACGGGCAGCGCGCCAGTTGGCAACGAGCAATAGCAAACGCGCCCACATGGCGGGTTCAGCGCGCTGCGATTGCGCGCGGCGGCACGGAGATGCGAAGCAGGCTGTCGTACAGCGCAAGGGCTTCGCTTTCCCGGCCCCGGGCGCACGCCGTGCGCGCGTCCATCACGGTGAAAAATGCCTCGAGCAGCTTTTCACCGGCGATATCCCGATCCTCGCCGTGCCTGTCGATCAAAGTGGTGACCAGAAGATCCCGATATGAACATGTCGCCGTGAACTTGTTGGCACGCTCGGTGGTGATCGAGGCGGGTCCGGCAAGCTTCGATGCGTCTTGCCCGGACGCGTCCGGTACATGGACGGCCAGCGCCGGCAACACCAGCAGCAGGCCGAGAAAACTCGCGTTCCATTTTCTCGAAAACATGCAGTTTCTCCGTTGATGGGATTGGCCGATTGAGCGATCGACAGCTTTAGTCGCTGTCGGAGAACACGAATGACATGTCGTGCATTTGCTGCAGCGGGAGCCCGGCCGGCATCGGCATTCTTGCAACGTCGATGCCGGTGACTTTGACGGCCTCCACGTTTGCTTCAGCCGTCGGAGCCGAAACGAAGAACAGCTTCACGCCCAAACCGATCGTGAGAGCTGTGACGATGGCGACGATGTGATGCGGACGCATGAAGCCCTCCTTTCCGTGAGTGAGCCGTTCCGGCACGGATTCCCGGGCCTGACCGGCATTTGCACCTGTCACCGCAGTCGCCGCATCATCGGAACCGATGAGCCGTGACTGCTATTGCTGAACCGTCTCCAGCTCGTGCGGCTGCCGTGCCGCCCGGATCGGCGGCGTCGAGTTCTGCAACAGGCGCACGAGGTCGGCCTGCCGGGCCGTATCGGTCTTGGAGAAAATGTGCTGCAAATGGGTGCGTACGGTCGGCTCGCCGATGCCGAGCATGTCGGCCGCCTCCTTGGCACCCAGCCCCTGGGCCAGCGCCAGCACGACGCGGAGCTCGCCGCCGGTCAGCTTGTAAAGCCTGGCAAAGGCCTCGCCCGGCAGCGGCGGCGCCTGGACCGGATCCTGCGTGAACACCGCGACCGATGCCGCAAACGGCGCGAGAACGTCGCGGCGCTGCCCGCGATCGACCGGAAGCACGGTCGCGATACATCCGGCGCCACCGGCGCCCGGGATCGCCAGGGAGTGTTCGCGCATATCGCTATCGATCTCGTCGCGCGATGCCTGGCCGATGGCGTTCGACAGCGCCTCGCGCGCCGCGGGATCGGCCGGACAAAGCTTGTTGTTGACGATGCGGAGCGAGGTCCCGGTTCTGACCTGGCGCTCGGCAGCGGCGTTCATGTAGACGACGCGGCCGTCGCGGGTGGTGAGGAAAACACCCGCGACGAGCCCGTCGAGGGTCTTTTCCAAAAGCTCCGACCGCAGCGCCCTGATGTCGAGCGCATCGGAGATGGCGAGCGCGCGGCAGACATGTGGAGATAGAAGCTTCAACAGCCCGAGCTCGCGCTCCCGGTAGTAGGGCGCCTGCCCGCTCCGGGAGGCATGCATGGAGGCCATGCGGCCGCCGGTCCGCAACGCCGGGAACCAGATGATGTCCTGAAGCCCGAACGGCTGCAGCACCTCGCGAAAGAACCGGCTTTCGAGCAGCTCCTGGCGCTCTATCGATAGCGCGCTGACGTCGCCGATATTGGCCACGATATCCGATGCGGCCATCGGACTTCGCGCATAGTGCTGGGCCAACGTTTCCAGAAATTTCGGCTGGTAGCCGAACACGAACAACTGGTCGTTTTGCGCGTGGCGCGTGTCGTGAACGCAAATTCCGCCCGCCGTGCTCTCGCACAGGTCGGCGATCTTTCGACACGCATCGGGCCACCGATGTGGATCAAGCGCGCAGTCATAGATCGCGCCGATCGTGTCGGATAAGACCTGTTCGGATAAGACCCGGTCAGATAAGCGCTGGGCGGAGTGGTCGGCCACGGCATTCCCCTGCATTTGCAGGAGCACCGTGCGTCCATCGGCCTGCGCGGGTCGTTGGCATTTGCCAATGCCCGCGAGAAAAAATGCGACCTGGTGATTTACAGTGGGATTCTGACCGTCCGCGGCCCGGCTGGCGCGACAAACACCCTCGATGCCGGACTACTCGCCCTTGGCCTCGCGCACGAGCCTTTCGAGGCGATCAGCATCAAGCACGCGGAGGTCGCCGCCCTCGCGGCGCAACAGACCAATGGACGTAAGGTGGCTCATCTCCCGCGAGACGGCCTCGCGGTGGCTGCTGATGCGATTGGCGATATCGGACAAAGATGGCGCCGGGGACAACAAGGCCTGACCGTTCTCCTGCCGCGCATCGGCGGACAGGCGAAGCAACTCAGCATGAATTCGGTTCCGAACCGCGAGCGTGCTGAACTCGAGCACCCGCTCGGACAGGCGGCGCACCTCCGACGCCACATGGCGAAGTGTAGCAACCGCGACCGCCGGCTCTTTCAGAAGGAGGCTTTCGAACTGGCTCGCGGTGAGCGACGCGATCGTCGACCGCTCCACGCTGTCCACACCCGCCGAACGCACCCCTCGATCGATCGCAGCGATTTCCCCGAACATGCTGCCCGGCCCCATGTCGGTGAAAATCACGGCCTTACCTTCGGCCGAATAGATGATCACGCGCGCCCTGCCGGAGGCGAGGAAGAAGACCTCGGTGGAGGAATCGTGATAGTTGAGGATCTGCTCGCCGGCCTCGTAGTCCTGCCATTTGCAGGTTCGGGCGAGCGCCTCCAGCCGCTCGCCCGACAAGACGCCCAGGATCGGCACCTGCTTGAGGGCGGCCACGCGATCATCGAGCTGCATCAGACGAGCCTCATCATCGTGCCATGCCGGCGTGACGCCGCATATGGCATCATTCCCGCGCCGATTGACAGTGTATGGCAAAGCGTTTTGCCGGTCATCGCCAAGGTCCCCCGACCGCGTCCGTGGGTCCTCAAGGGAGCGACGCCCGCGGCCACGCCAACGCGACGCGGCGTTGTGCGGTCTCCGGCTGCCTGGCGCGAATACCCCGTGCCAGACTGCTCAAATGATGTCAGGATAATCGAATGACGGCGAATGCGGCTTATCGCAACGGGCCACTTCGTATGCCGACGGACCGCGCGGGGGAGACCGCTTCGGCGACGGGCGCGTCGAGCACGCGCAGCCGGCTGTTTATCAAATACGTCTCGCTGTTCGTCTCGGTGGTTGCTCTTGCGCTTGTGACCAACGGCGCATTCGATTTGTGGTTCTCCTATCAGGAGAACAAGGCATCATTGACCAGCATCCAGCGCGCAGAGGCTCAGGCCGCGGCCAGCAAGATCGGACAATTCATCACCGAAATCGAAAAGCAGCTCGGCTGGACCACTCACCTGCCCTGGTCGGACAGCACTCTCGAGCAGCGACGCTTCGATGCGCAGCGGCTGCTGCGGCAGGTGCCCGCCGTCACCGAGCTCGCACAGCTCGATGCCTCAGGCCGCGAGCAGCTCCGCGTGTCGCGGGTTGCCACCGACGTGGTCGGCAGCGGCATCGATCACTCTCAGAAGCCGGAGTTCACCGAAGCCGTTGCACGCAAGATCTATTTCGGTCCGGTCTATTTCCGCGCCGACTCCGAGCCCTATATGACGCTCTCGCTTGCCGGCGCGCGGCGTGCCGCCGGCGTGAGCGTTGCCCAGGTCAACCTCAAGCTCATCTGGGACGTGGTTTCGAAGATCAAGGTCGGGGAACGTGGCCGGGCCTACGTGGTCGACACCACCGGCAGCCTCATCGCGCATCCGGACATCAGCCTTGTGCTGAGCAACCGGGACGTCGCACACCTCTCGCAGGTGCGCACGGCGCTTGCCGCAACGGCCGATCAATCGGGCGAGCGCGTGCAGGAAGCCAAGGACATTGCCGGTCAGAAAGTGCTCACCGCTTATGCTCCGGTCGCTCCGCTGGGCTGGCTGGTGTTCGTCGAAAGCCCGATCGAAGACGCCTACGCGCCGATGTTCGCATCGATGCAGCGCACCGGCTTCGTGCTGTTCGGCGCGCTTGCGCTCGCCGTCATGGCCGGCCTGTTCCTCGCCGGACGGATGGTGGTGCCAATCCGGAAATTACAAGCGGGTGCGGAACGGATCGGCGGCGGCGACCTCAGCCAGCGTATTGCCATCAAAACCGGGGACGAGGTCGAGGCGCTCGCCGAGCAGTTCAACGACATGGCCGGCCGGCTGCAGGAATCCTATGCCGATCTGGAGAAAAAGGTCGATGACCGCACCCGCAAGCTCAGCGAGTCGCTCGAGCAATTGCGCACAGCCCAGGACCGGCTGGTCCAGACCGAGAAGCTCGCGTCGCTCGGTCAACTGACCGCCGGCATTGCGCACGAGATCAAGAATCCGCTCAATTTCATCAACAATTTCTCCGGCGTCTCCGTCGAACTGATCGATGAGCTGCAGGAGGTCCTGCAGCGCGTGAAGGCCGACGACGACGCTCGCGGCGAAATCGCCGAACTGACGGATACATTGCGCGGCAACCTCGACAGGATCGTTCAACACGGCAAGCGTGCGGATTCGATCGTGAAGAACATGCTGCTGCATTCGCGCGGAGGCGCGGGCGAGCATAGACGGGTCGATATCAACGCGGTTGTCGAGGAAAGCCTCAACCTCGCCTATCATGGCGCCAGGGCCGAGAAGCGGGACTTCAATATCACGTTGAACAAGTCGTTCGATCCGGCTGCCGGCGAGATCGACATCTTCCCGCAGGAGATCACCCGGGTTCTTCTCAACTTGATCTCGAACGGCTTCTATGCGGCGTCAAAACGCAAGGGGCTCATGGGAGGAAACGCATACGAGCCCACCCTGGCGGTCTCGACCCGAAATCTGGGCGACCGCGTGGAAATCAGAATTCGCGACAACGGCACCGGGATTCCGTCGGAGGTAAAAGAAAAGATGTTCGATCCATTCTTCACGACCAAGCCGCCCGGTGAAGGCACCGGGCTGGGTCTCTCCATCAGCCATGATATCATCGTCAAACAGCACGCCGGTTCGATCGAGGTGGATACCCAGCCTGGAGAATTCACTGAATTCAGGATTACCTTGCCTCGCATCGGCCCCGCTGCGGCGCCGGAGGCTCGAGCGTGACGTTTCTTGTTCTCGTGGTGGATGACGAGCCTGATGTCGAAGCATTGTTTCGCCAACAGTTCAGGCGCGAGCTTCGCGCCGGCCAGTTTGCCATGGCGTTTGCACTATCTGCCGAGGCAGCCCTTCAGCGCATAGACGCTGCAGCCGAAGCGCCCGTCATTCTCATTCTCTCCGACATCAACATGCCCGGGATGAGCGGGCTTGACTTTCTACCCAAAGCGAAGGCGATACGGCCGGACGTTCCGGTGATCATGATCACCGCCTATGGCGACGCGGAAACCAGGCGCAAGGCGCTGGAGGGTGGTGCCGAAGGGTTATTTCCGAAGCCGATTGATTTTGCGATGCTTCGCGCCGAAATCGACATGCGGGTCAGAAATACCCTATGAGCCCCTGCATTCTCGTGGTCGACGACGAGCCGGACCTGGAAGCGCTGGTCCTGCAGAAATTCCGCCGCCAAATCCAGAACGGGACCGTGAAATTCCTGTTTGCCCGCGAGGGCGTCGAAGCGCTGGAGGTGTTGAGCGCGAACGGCGGCGTCGATCTGGTGGTCACCGACATCAACATGCCGAAGATGGACGGGCTGGCGCTGCTGCAGAAACTGCAGGAGAGCGAACAACAGGTATCGACCATCATCGTTTCCGCCTATGGCGATATGGTCAATATCCGCACGGCGATGAACCGGGGCGCGTTCGACTTTCTGACCAAGCCGATCGACTTCGCCGACCTTGAAGCGACGATCGACAAGACCATCCGGCATGTGCAGGCGCTGCGGGAGGCGCGCGAGCGTCAGGCGGAAGCCGAGCAGGCCTACAGCCGGCTGCGACGCTTCCTGTCGCCGCAGGTGGCCGACCTGATAGTTTCGTCTGGAGCCGAAAAGCAGCTCGAAAGCCATCGCCGCGAGATCAGCGCGCTGTTCTGCGACCTGCGGGGATTTACCGGATTTTCCGAAAGCTCGGACCCGGAAGATGTGATGACGCTGCTGCGCGAATACCATGCCGCGATCGGCACGATCATTTACAAGTACAACGGCACGCTCGAACGGTTTGCCGGAGACGGCATCATGGTGATCTTCAACGATCCGGTGCCGCTGCCCAATCCGCCGCTGACCGCCGTGCAGATGGCGCTGGAGATGCGCGATGCGGTCGAAGCGCTGATGGGAAAATGGCGCCGTTTGGGCCACGAGCTCGGCTTCGGCATCGGTATTTCGCACGGCTACGCGACGCTCGGCACCATCGGCTTCGAGGGACGCTTCGACTATGCCGCGATCGGCCCGGTCTCCAACGTCGCCTCACGCCTGTGCGATGCGGCCCAGCCCGGCCAAATCCTGATCAGCACGCGCGTCCTGCTCGCGGTCGAGGACGTCGTGACCGTTGAGCCGGCGGGCGAGTTGACGCTCAAAGGCATCAGCCGCCCTGTTGCGGTCCACAACGTGACCGGCAGCAAGGCGGCGCCGGGCTGACCGAAGCGCCTCGAGCGTACCGACTGCCGACGGCCGGACCAGGCAAGACCACCTTGCCTTCGCGAAAGCCGCGCGGTTGAATACCGGCAGTTCAGTAACGTTTGAATCGACGAGGGCCGATGCGTCGGCCCGTTTTTGTTACCCGCGTCACAGGCGGTCGGGCCTGTTCGCCAAAAGCGGCCGCAACACGCAACGGCAGCCACCCGCTGCCGCGCATTTGCATTTGGGGGGAAGGCGATGGCTGACGCACTGACAGCAGCGCAGTTGGTGCTGCGAGCGCTGGCGCAGGAACGCGTCGACTGTGTTTTCACAGAAACGGGCGGCCTCATCGACGACTCCACGTCCGCGTTCGGCGCTGCCACCGGCGTGCAGGCAATCGTGGCCGCACGCGAGGCCGGCGCCGGCTTCATGGCCTACCGCTCCGCCAGGACGACGCAAGCTCGGCCCGGGATGGTCGCAACCGCGCGCGGTCGACTCCGAACGGTCGAGAAGGCCTGAGAATTCCGATCAAATCGAAGGGGAGGATCCAACATGCCGAACGGCGACGTCGACTATGACTCGATTATCGAGGCCCAGCTGCTGCAACTGGCGAAATTGGATGTCATCTCAAACGACGTCAACGCCTTCAGCACGAAATATCGTGACGTTCTGGCCAGCGCCAAGGAGAAGGAGGAATGGAAGAGCTACTCGAAGGCGGTGGCCGACGGCCTGACCGGCGTGACCAAGGGCACCATATCCGCCGTCAATGCTTTCAAGCAGACGCCTATCGATCCTGTCGCCGGCAGCGCGGCGATCATGGACATCTGCTCAGGCATAGCCAGCGCCCTGAGCAACATACCAGGACCTGTCGGCGGTGTCGGCGCGGTGTTTGGGGCTTTGTTCTCCATGATCTCATCGATCCTCAATGCCTGCGCGCCAAAACCTCCGTCGCTCCTGGATCAGATTGAAAAACTCATGAGAGATCTCGATGCCGAAGAAAAGAATAGCATGATCAAGGCGGCAGGAGACGCGGTCTTTGCTTTTGCAAGCACTTGTGACGGCTATATGGCTCTCAAGAATGGCAAGCTCCAGAAAAAATGCGCGCACAAGCTTGCAATCGAAATCCCGGAAATAAACCCTCTCGAAGGCAACACAGTGAATCAAATCCACCTCGTGCAACATTGGCTCGAGCAGCCGGGAAATCAGGATCTGAAAGGTTGGCCCGAGGTCCTAAGTCTCGTGTGCGAAACGTACATGCATTTGTGGCGATCCGTCATGCTGGTGTTGGCATTTGCGCATGATCCGGAAAAAAAGAAGGCATACATTGCCGACCCGGCAAACCAACCGGAAAGCCCGCAAGAACCCGACCCGGTGGCGGACTGGAACGGCATGCAAGACGAGATCGGGAACGCCATCGACAACCTCAAGGCACATAACGTGACTCTGGCGGGGTTCGTGAGGAACATGGTGCCGGTCGCGCGCAAGCGGGGGATTTTCGTCCACGCTCAGCAAGGCGGCTCGATGTTTGTCACGAGCGGGAAAGACGTTTTCAGCAAAAACCTTTGGACAATGTTTTATCTGAATTGCGGAGGATTCTCGATCAGTATCCCCAGAGAGGGCGTGAATCGGCCAGGCGAAAAATACGACGGCTGGATCTCGGACAATTACAACGGACACCTGACGAATAATAAGGTTGATAGTCGTGAAGCGAAGGCCGCCTCACCTTCCGATTCCAAAGATGTTGGTTTCATCCCCCAAGATACCAACTGGTTGGACTGGGCAGCGATCCCCAGCGATGCCAACACGTTTACGATTTACGTCGCAACCGACAAACCGAAATGGCTTGCTACTGCCAAAGGCGGCTTGCAAAAGTACACGTGGAATATGAAGGACTTCAATTACATCTCCTGGGAGATTCACGCCGATCATGCGCTGTCGCAGGTTCGTATCGTAAGCGGCCCGGCCACCCTGGACGAAGATCCCGACAACGGCGATATGCCGGAGAACGTCGCGAAGAGAGGAGCATCGATCCTCTATGGAACGCTCGACGGTTCAAATAATATCTTCGTTGCATTCACCGATGCGGTTTCGGACGACCAGCAGTGGCGGGTGGCAATACCGTACGGCACGTACAGTGGCATCGCCGTCGATCCATACTTCCTGTGGGTGTACGGAAAAGACGGCTTCGCGTGTGCCACACATGCCTCGGTGATGAGGTGCATCGAGAAAAAGCGCACTGCGCCTCGCTGGCTTGGCAATGGCAATCCCGCCACGACCGGCTTCAACGTACGCGCCTTGGCCTCGTGTCCGGACGGAACGCTTCTGCTCTCGACGCCCGACAAGTTGCGAGCTGCGGCTTTTCACGTCGATCTTGCTGCCGCCCAGGGGGATGGAATGGGGCTCATCATCGACCTTTGGGATCCCGCGAACGATCTTTCGACGACCTGGAAAGACGTAGCCGGGGGGGAAGGAGCGCAGCAGGTCCATAAGCTGCCGATTTACGGCTGGCCGCGGATCGAAAGTCTGCTGGACCTCGTCAGCAACCCCGACAATCAACCGGCCGCCACGCAACTGAGGAGGCAACGGCTGTCCTGAAGGCGCCTGACGCTTTTTGAGAAGATCGCGGCTTGGCGGCCGCACCGGTGGCGGCAATCTGCCGACGACGCGCGCGACGGCGCGGTCTCGGCGTGTGCGACAGCGAAGAAGCGCAAAGGACGGCAGCCTTGCCGCGAATTGGGGAGGAGACAATGGGTGCACCGAAAGCGGCGGAGTTCGTGCTTCAGGCGCTGAAGCAGGAAGGCGTCGGCCATGTTTTCACCGTGCCGGGCGGCCTGATCGACGACTTCCTGCCGGCGTTCGGCGCCGCCACCAGCGTGACCGCGATCGTGGCCGCGAGCGAGACCGGCGCAGGCTTCATGGCGGACGGTTACGCCCGGGCGAGCGGACGCTTCGGCGCGTGCCTGGCGCTCGGCGGCCCCGGCGCTGCCAACCTCGTGCCGGCGCTGAGCTCGGCCTACTCCGACGGCTCGCCGATCCTGGCGCTGGCCGGCGAGGTGCCGAGCGACTGGGAGCTGCGCGGCGCCTTCCAGGACGGCAGCGCGGCCGACCTCGAAATCATGCGGCCGATCACCGTTTTTGCGCGCGAGGTGCCGGTGGTGTCTTCGCTTCCGCACGACCTGCATGTCGCGGTGCGGACGATGGCCGGCAACGTTCAGCGGCCGGTGTTCCTGAGCCTGCCGCAGCAGATTCAGAGCCAGCCGGTCGCCGAGCCTTACCATCCGGTGAAGCACTGGCTGGATGAGCCGCCACGGGTGTTGGACCGTGCGAGCGCGGAGAATGCGCGATCGCTGCTGACATCCGGCGCCAAGCTCGCAATCCTGGCCGGCAACGGCGCCATGCGCTCGGGGGCGACGGACGTGCTCACCGAACTGGCCGACACCTTCCATATCCCGGTGGCGAGCACGCTGCGGGCCAAGTCGGTGTTCCAGGAGGATCACGGGTACGCGCTTGACGTCTTCGGCTATGCCGGCACGCGCCGCGCAACGCTCGCGATCACGCCGCAGGACGACCCCAGCACGGATCCGAACAAGGAGAAGCTCCGGGCCGACGTGCTGCTGATCCTGGGCTCGGCGTTGAACCAGCGCGACACGCTGTACCGGAGCAGCCCGGGCCTTCCCAAGGTCACCGTCCAGGTGGACATCGATCCGACCGCTTTCAACCGCCACTACCCGGTGTCGGCGACGGTGATGGGCGACGTGCGCGAATTCCTGCGCTGGATGCTCGACGATCCTGCCGTCAGCCAGGCGCTGGCGAAGAGCCGTCCCGCGCGCGACAGCTGGATCAGCGATCTGCAGAACTTTGCCCCATTCTGGTATGACTTCGACAACATCAAAAGCGACGCCGTGCCGATCCACCCGGCCCGCGTGGTGTACGACCTGAACAATGTCGTACCGGTCGATTGCATGCTGGTCGTGGATTCGGGCGCGCACCGGGCTTTCGCCGGGCACTATTGGCAATGCCATGCGGCGGGGCCCAAGCGCTATTTCACGGCGACGACGATGGCTCCGATGGGGTGGGCGATCGCGGCCGCCGCCGGCATCAAGGTCGCACTGCCGGACCGTCCCTGCGTCGTGCTGACCGGCGACGGCTGCATGCTGATGCAGGGCATGGAAATCCAGACCGCCGTCCGATACGGGTTGAAGATCGTCTACGTCGTCATCAACAACAGCGCGCTGGGCAACGTCTACCTGCGCGCCAAACAGCAGGGCCCCTCGGCTGCCGCGCTCGCAGAGCTGCCCACACACGACTGGGTGCAGTTCGCCCGCGGCCTCGGCGCCGACGGCGAACGGGTGCTGAAGCCCGGCGATCTCGCGGCTGCGTTCGACAGGGCGTTAAAATCCTCCAAGCCGTATGTCGTCGACGTGGTGTGCGACAAAAACTTTGTGACCCCTGTCTACCCCTGGCAGAATGCGAAGCAGCTGTCGTTCGAGTGATTTTTGCGCTCGCTGATCTGCGTTCATCCCACGTCGCCGGAGCTCCAATCATGCTCGCGAAGTTCGTTACAGCCGGCTTGGCCTTGCTGATCAGCACCGCCACAGCGCAGGCCCTCGATCCGGAAGGCAGCTATACGGTCCGCGGCACCCGCCCCGGCGGTGGCAACTACAGCGGCACCGCGGTGGTGGAGCGCACCGGCAACAGCTATCGCGTGACGTGGACCATCGGCGGCCAGACGTTGGTCGGAACCGGTGTCGCCACCGACGGCACCGAAAACGCCTTCGCGGCCTACCGCCCCGGCAGCCAGCCCGCCATTCTGGTCTACCAACCAAGAACCACCCATTGGCAGGCGGTTTGGACGTACAGTGACAGCCGCGAGGTCGGCGTCGAGCACCTGCTCCGGTGAGCGGCCGTTTCGGCGCACCGACGCCCGTTGTGATCGCGGCACTAGCAAATGAGAGATGACCGATGATTTCGCGCCGCCGAGCTCTCGTTGCGATCGGCGCCGGCCTGCCGGCGTTGCTGCCGTCCGTTTCTCTCGCGCAGCAGTCCGGGGTCAGGCGCGTCGGTTTTCTTGCGATCCGTTCGCGCTCGACCGCGACCAATCCCGACGCCTATTACGATGCGTTCCTGCAGGGGATGCGCGAGGCGGGCTATGTCGAGGGCCGGAATCTCGCCATCGAATGGCGCTTCGCGGAAGGGAAATACGAGCGCCTTCCCGGGCTCGCGGCCGACCTGGTCCGGGCCAAGGTCGAAGTCATCGTGACCCACGGGACGGTCGGGACGCGGGCGGCGCAGCGGACAACCAACAGCATTCCGATCGTCGCCGCAGCCGTGGGCGATCCAGTCGCGGGCGGCTTCGCGGCGAGCCTGGCGCGGCCGGGCGGCAACGTCACCGGCCTTTCGACGATCATCGCCCACCTGGCGGAGAAGCAGGTCGAGTTGCTCAAGACGATGATCCCTGCCCTGTCGCGCGTGGCCATCCTGATGAATTTCGACAATGCCAGTCATTCCGCCAATCTGCAGAACGCGCGGGCCGAGGCGAAAAAGACCGGCATGACCATCCTGCCGGTGGACGCGCGCACGTCCGAGGCGATCGAGCGCGGCTTTGCCACGATGACGCGGGACGGCGCCGAGGCCGTCATCATCGCATCCGACCCGTTTTACACCGGGCAGCGATGGCAATTCGCCGCGCTCGCCGCGAAGAGCCGCTTGCCGTCGATGTTCCCCTATCGGGAGTATGTCGAAGCCGGCGGCCTGATGAGCTACGGCCCGGACGCCGCCGACTCGTTCCGGTACGCCGCGACCTTTGTCGACAAGATCCTCAAGGGCGCGAAGCCGGCCGACCTGCCATTCGAGCAGCCGACAAGGTATTACCTGGCGATCAACCTCAAGACCGCGAAAGAGATCGGCGTCACGGTGCCGATCTCGCTGCTGACGCGCGCGGAAGACGTGATCGAATGAACGGTGCGGCTCGTAATGCCGCTGTGCCGCATCACTAAAGCAGTTTCCACTTGCGCGGAATCAGCCATCGTCATGGCCGGGCCATAGCCGTCCGAAGGACGGCGTCGCTTCGCTCGCCTACGGCCGTCCGAAGGACGGCGTCGCTTCGCTCGCCTACGGCCGTCCGAAGGACGGCGTCGCTTCGCTCGCCTATGTCCCGGCCATCTCGCTTAGGCGGGCACCGTGCGTCCCTTATCGAGATGGGCGGGTCAATCGGCGTTAAGATAAGCAGGTCTCGTGTCCCGGACGCGGTGCAGCGCCATAAGCGCGTTTACGCGCGTCTTCGACGCGCTATGGCGGTGCACCGCTGATCCGGACCCCGGTTGCTTTCCACGGAAAGAAAGAAACCGGGGTCCCGGGTCTGCAGCGCATCACTGCGCTTCGCTTGTGCTGCGCTGCGCCCGGGACACGAGCCTCACTTAACGCCTATGGGGTCAAGCCCGCGCATCGCGGGGAGATAGCGGCGCAAGCCAACCGAAACCGCCCCTAGAGCATGATGATTTCTGGTCGATCCGTCCCCTCCGCTGTCATCGCCCGCGCAGGCGGGCGATCCAGTTGGATGCCTCGCCTTCGCGGGGCATGACAATCGAGGGTGTGCGACTCAACCTGAACGCATCCTGCTTTAGCCCGGCTGGAATTTCTCGATGAACCGGATCAGCGCCGCGATCGCGAGGCCCATGTCGGAGACGCTCGCGAACTCCGCCGGATTGTGGCTGATGCCGCCGCGGCAGCGCACGAACAGCATCGCCGAGGGGCAGAGCCGCGACATGATCTGCGCGTCGTGGCCTGCGCCCGACGGAAGCCGGATCGCGTTGTGGCCGAGCTCGGCGGCGCTTGCGGCAAGTGCGTCCTGAAGCTGCGGCGTGCAATGGGCGGTCGCGACCTCATGGAAGTTCTCGACCTGGGCCTTCAGGCCGCGGGCCTGGGCGATGGCTTCCACATCGGCCTTGAAACGCTCGAGCGCGGCGAGCCGCAGCTCGTCGGTCAGCGAGCGCAGATCGACGGTGAACACCACGCGGCCGGGAACGATGTTGACCGCGCCGGGCATCGCCTCGATGCGGCCGACCGTGCCGACCATGCCGTCCTCGGGGTGCTCGCGCGCGATCCGCTCGACCGCCAGCGCCATTTCGGCGGCCCCGGCAAACGCGTCATGGCGCAGCGCCATCGGCACGGTGCCGGCATGCCCCGCCTCGCCCGTCACGGTGACGCGAAGCCTGCTCTGGCCGACGATGCCGGTGACGACGCCGAGCGGCTCGCCTTTGGCTTCGAGCACCGGCCCCTGCTCGATATGCACCTCGACGTAGGCGGCGGCGTCCTGCGGCCGGTAGGCCGCGGCGGGAATATCCTGGGGCATCTTGCCGTAAGCGCGCAGAGCCGCCGTCAATGTGACGCCCTTGGCATCGGCGGCGGTCAGCGCCTCGTGCTCGAACACGCCGGCGCAGGCCGACGACGAGGTCATGGTGGCGGGAAAGCGCGAGCCTTCCTCGTCGCCGAACGCCAGCACGTCGATGCCGAACGGCAATTTGGCCTTGGATCGGGCGAACGGCTCGGCCGCAAGGATGCCGGCGATGACGCCGAGCGGGCCGTCGTACTTGCCGGCGTCGATCACCGTGTCGATGTGCGAGCCGATCAAGAGCCGCCGTCGCGGCGTGCCGTAGCGGCCGCGCAGCGTGCCGAGCGCATCCTCGCTGACCGCGAGGCCGGCCCGCTGCATCCAGGACGCCACGAGATCGGCGGCTCGACGGTGTTCCGGCGTGAGAAACTGCCGCACCAGGCGCGAAGGCTCGGCGCTGATCTGCGCGAGCTCGGCGATCATCGCATAGGCACGGGCGCCGAGCGCCTCGGGATCGGGCCGGCTCACGGGAAGAATTCCATCTTGATCCAGGTCTCGAACATGGATTGGCAATTGACCAGAATATGCATCCCGATGGTGAGAATGGTCGAGCCGGTGGCCCAGCGAAACCAGCCGAGCACCAGCCCGGCCACGAAGATCTGCGCCATTCCCAGCCAGTCGTACTGGATGTGCAGCAAAGCCCAGGCGAGCGCAATGGCCGCGACGGCATGCAGCTCCCAGCCGGGCTTGCCCCAACCGCGGAACAGAAAGCCGCGGAAGGCGATCTCCTCGCCGATCGGCGCGACCACGACGATGGCGACGATCAGCGCCAGGAGCCAGCCGGCGTCCGCGGCGCTGCGCCAGACCTCGACCTGAAACGGCGGCACGATATCGCGGCCGCTGATGTAGAGGATCGCATCGAAGGTGAGATTGAGCGCGATCACCGCAACCACGGCGACGATGACCTCGGCGCGGCGCGGCACGACGAGGCCGAGATAGCGGGCCGCCGGCCAGCGCCGCAGCTGCGCGGCAAGGCTCAGCACGGCGATCTGCACCGGGACCGAGGCGAACGTGCCGATCGCAATGACCACCCCGTCATAGGCGGACGACACCGGCCGCGGACGCCCCGCCGACCAGAGGCCGAACACGGCGGTCGCAATCACCATGCTGACCGCGAACGCCGTCACCGTCCAGGCGAGCGTCGCGCCGACACCCCAGGGCGGACTTGCGGGCGGTCGATTTGGAGGCGGCTGCGGCGAACGATCCGTGTCGAGACTCATTTGCGGGACTCTCGGCTCCTTCGCCGGCTGCTGTCGCGGCCCGCCTCGGTGCTACTTGCCGCGATTGATCCAGCGGCCGAGCGTGTCGCGCTCCTCGTCGGTCATGCCGGTCTGATTGCCCATCGGCATGGCCCGATTCTGCACGGTCTGCATATAGATTTGTTGCGCATAGCGCCGCATCTCGGCGACCGTCTCGAGCGACACGTTCTTGGGCGGCTCCTTGAACGCGGGATGCGACGGGTGCCTGGCGTGGCACATCAGGCAGTGCTTGGTGACGATGTTCTGCGCGTCCGCATCCGTCACCGCACCGCCGGCCGTGCTGACGGCACGGGACTGCGGCGCGGTCACGTAGATCGCGCCGATCAGCGCCATGGCCGCGAGCGGCAGGGTCCAGCCGTAGCTGTTCCAGTCATCGCCCGCGTCGACCCGGTTCAGCATATGGCGGATCAGCGCGCCGCTGATGATGATCAGCGCCACGATCAGCCACGAGTGCGGGTGGCTGAACAGGAACGGATAGTGCTGCGACACCATCATCAGCAGCACCGGCAGCGTCAGGTAGTTGTTGTGGGTCGAGCGCTGCTTGCCGACCAGGCCGTAGCGCGGATCGGGTTTTTCGCCGGCGATCATCTGCGCGATCATCTTCTTCTGGCCGGGGATGATCACGCCGAACACGTTGACCGCCATGATGGTGCCGACCAGCGCGCCGACATGGATGAAGGCGCCGCGGCCGGAGAACACCTTGGTGTAGAGCACCGAGGCGATCAGGATCAGCGCGAACACGCAGATCGCAAGCCACACCGTGTTGTCGCCGATCTTGCTGCGGCACAGCCCGTCATAGATGAACCACCCGGCGGCGAGCGAAGCGATCGAGATCGCGATCGCCTGCCACGGCGCGAGCGGCATCACCGCAGGATCGATCAGGAATGCGTCGGCATGCAGGTAGTATTGAACGACCAGCAGGCCGAAGCCGGTGAGCCAGGTGAGATAGGCCTCCCATTTGAACCAGTGCAGCACCTCCGGCAGGGTCGCCGGTGCAACCGTGTATTTCTCCACGTGATAGAAGCCGCCGCCGTGCACCTGCCAGGCGGTGCCCATGACGCCCGGGTTCATCTTCTCGCGCTTCATCAGCGTGTAATCGAGCGCCATGAAGTAGAACGAGGTGCCGATCCAGCCGATGGCGACGACCATGTGCGCCCAGCGGATCAGCAGGTTCAGCCATTCACCGGCAAAAACGTCCATCTATCCTCTTCACTTCTCAGTGGCAGCTTGTCCAGATGCAATCGCCCTGCCAGCCTCTCGCGAGATAGCCCTGGACGGCTCTTCACCGGCTTGACCAGGGGCGGTCCAACCAAGGGGGCAAAGCATGCAAGAACTGGAACTGACGTGGCAGCGGACGCTCAGCATATGGTGGCTAATTCTGTGGCGAAGCTTGCTGGGTTCAGTGGCTATCGGTTTCGTCGTCGGTGCTGCGATCGGGATCTTTCGGCTGGCCACGGGCATCACGCAAGTGCCGCAGCTTGCACCAGCTTTGGGCACCATCGTCGGGCTTGTCTGGTCCTTTTTTGTCGTCCGAATGGTATTGAGAAAACGCTACAAAGGCTTTCGGATTGCCCTGCTTCCCGCAGCTGCCCCCGGCGACTTTGCAAACGCTGCTTCCTCCACGCGGATAGAACCGAGATTCTAGGTCAAGCGCCAAGCATGATCTATCCCTCGGTCATTCCTGGGCGCTCGCGCAAGCGAGCGAACCCGGAATCCAGACACAACCACCGCCTTCCCGACTGGATTCCGGGCTCGCGCCTTTCGGCGCGCCCCGGAATGACGGTGCCTTCCTACGGAACGAGAATGGTCGATCCGGTGGTGTTGCGGCCTTCCAGGTCCTGGTGCGCCTTCGCGGCGTCCTTGAGCTTGTAGGTCTGGTTGACCGGGATCTTGACCTTGCCGCTGCCGACCACCTCGAACAGGTTCCTGGCGATGTCGAGCAGGTCGGCGCGCTTGGCGGCATAGGTGTTGAGCGTCGGCCGCGTCGCAAACAGCGAGCCCTTGGTCTGCAGGATGTTGATGTTGAACGCGTCGATCTGGCCGGACGCGCTGCCGAAGCTTGCGAACATGCCGAGCGGACGCAGGCAGTCGAGCGAGGCCGGGAACGTGGTCTTGCCGATACCGTCATAAACCACGGCGCAAAGCTCGCCCTTGGTGATCTCCTTGACCCGCGCCGCGAAGTCCTCCTTGCGATAGTAGATGATGTGGTCGCAGCCGTTCGCCTGTGCGAGCTTGCCCTTGTCCTCGGTGCCGACGGTGCCGATGACGTTGGCGCCGAGCGCCTTGCCCCACTGGCACAGGATCAGGCCGACGCCGCCCGCGGCCGCGTGGACCAGGATGTTGTCGCCCTTCTGCACCTTGTAGGTCCGGCGCAGCAGGTATTCCGCGGTCATGCCCTTGAGCATCATCGCCGCGGCCTGCTCGTAGGTGATGCCGTCGGGGATCTTCACCGCCCGGTCGGCGGGCATCAGCCGCTCCTCGGCATAGGCGCCGAGCGCCACCACGTAGGCGACGCGGTCGCCGACCTTGAGGTCGGTCACGCCGGGGCCCACCGCAATGACCTCGCCTGCCCCCTCGTTGCCGGAGACGAACGGCAGGCCGACCGGCGACGGGTACATGCCCATGCGGAAATAAGTGTCGATGTAGTTCACGCCGGCCGCATGCTGCTTGAGCTTGATCTGGCCCGGCCCCGGCGCGCCGATCTCGATCTGCTCATAGGTCAGGACTTCGGGGCCGCCGTGCTTGTGCACCCGGACTGCTGCCGTCATGGTTCACTCCCTCAATTGAGCACGCAACGCCACGCGCGTGCTTCGTCGGGGCGCGATCATAGGGGCGCGAAGGAATGGCGCAAGAACCTCTCCGCGGTCATTCCGGGGCGCGGGCGGCACAGGCGCGGTTACGCGCGTCGTCAACGCGCTATGCCCGCGAACCCGGAATCCATGCTCCGCAGCCGTGGTTATGGATTCCGGGTTCGCGCCTTCGGCGCGCCCCGGAATGACGGCGGAGGAGCTTGCAGGCGCCCGCGCTCAGCAATGGCTCGCGGAGAGACTTACCGCCCGCCCGCCACGCGCAGGATCGTGCCGCTGATGTAGGAGGCGGCATCCGACAGCAGGAACAGCACCGCCTCGGCGCTCTCCTCCGGCTTGCCGACGCGGCCCATCGGGATCATCGGCGCGACCTTGGCGAGCTTTTCCGGCGTGCCGGCGTCGGCATGGATGCGGGTCTCGCTCGCGCCGGGCGACACGCAGTTCACCCGGATGCCGTCGCCCGCCAGTTCCTTGCTCAGCCCGTAGGTCATCGACTCGATGGCGCCCTTGGAGGCGGCGTACCAGACGTACTCATTGGGCCCGCCGATGTCGGCTGCGACCGACGAAAGCAGCACCACCGACCCGCCCTGCCCGCCGTGCTTCCTCGACATGCGGCGGATCGCGTGCTGCATCGACCACAGCGCGCCGAGCACGTTGACCTCGACCACCTCGCGCATCATCGCCGGGGCGGCAGCGTCCAGCCGCCCGGCGGTGCCGGGAATGCCGGCGTTGTAGACGAAATGGGTGAGCGGCCCGAGCGCGTCGGCCTCCTTGAACATCCGCGCGACATCGGCCTCGGACGCCATGTCGGCCCTGATCGCGACCGCCCGGCGGCCCTGCGTCTTGACCGCGGCGACCACCTCGCCCGCGGATTTCGCGTCGGTCTTGTAGGTGACGGCCACGTCGTAGCCGCGCGCCGCGCCGAGCTGCGCCGTTGCCGCGCCGATGCCGCGGCCGGCGCCGGTGATCAGAAGGACGGGCATTGCATGATCCTCATTTGCGCCTTCGCCTGCGCCGCGCCAGGACGTTGAAGAACTCGACCGCGCAGGCAAACGCCATCGAGAAGTAAATGTAGCCGCGCGGAATGTGGAAGTCGAAACCCTCGGCGACCAGCGCCACGCCGATCAGCACCAGGAACGAGAGCGCCAGCATCTTGGTGGTCGGGTATTCGGCAATGAAGGCCGCGACCGGTCCCGAGGCGACATACATCACGATCATGGCGATGACCACCGCGCCGATCATGATCTCGATGTGCTCGACCATGCCGATCGCGGTGATGATCGAGTCGAGCGAGAACACCAGATCGATGACGACGAGCTGCGCCACCACCATGCCGAAGGACTGGGTGGCGAGGTTTGCTGCTCCGTCACTCTCGACGTGCTCGACTTCGTTGTGAATCTCGTGGGTGGCCTTGGCGATCAGGAACAGGCCGCCGCCGATCAGGATGATGTCGCGCCAGGAAATGGCCATGCCGAACACGGAGAACAGCGGGTACGTCAGATGCATCAGCCATGTCAGCGTGAACAGCATGGCGATGCGGAACAGGAAGGCGAGCCCGAGCCCGATCTGCCGCGCCCGCAAGGCCTGCTCGGGCGGGCAGCGCGACACCAGGATCGAAATGAAGACGATGTTGTCGATGCCGAGGACAACTTCGAGCGCGGTGAGTGTCGCCAGCGCCGCCCACGCATTCCAGTCGGTGAGAAGTTCGAGCATGGGTCCTTACCTATTTGCCGGCACGCACGGGAACCAGTCCGATCACCAGAAAATAGATCCCGATCAGGCACAATGCCGCAACCACCCAGAGCGGCGGCGCGAGGCTCTGCCACACGGCCATGAACGCCAGCACCGCCCAAAGCGCCAGCATGGTCACGGTCACGGTCCGCAGGCTGCGGACGCGGAACGGATGCACGAAACGGATCGGCAGAAACGTCAGCACCGCAAACGCCGCGATCGTCACAATGGTCACCCAGGGCACCGGCCGCAGCAGCAACAGATAGAACGCGATCACGTTCCACACCGCCGGGAAGCCGACGAAATGATTGTCGTCGGCCTTCATGTTGGTGTCGGCAAAATACAGCGCCGCCGTCACGGCGATGATGAAGCCGGCCGGCAGCCCCCACTCGTGCGGCATCAGGTCCGCGGAGACGATGGCGTAGGCCGGCACGAACACGTAGGTGGTGAAATCGACCACAAGGTCGAGCACCTCGCCGGACCAGCGCGGCGCGTTTTCCGCCGTGCCGGCCGCGCGCGCAAACGTGCCGTCGATGCCGTCGACGATGAGGGCGAGCCCCAGCCACAGGAACATCAGCGGCCAGTCATGCGCGACCGCGGCGATCAGCGCCAGCAGCGCAAGGCCTGCGCCGCAGGCGGTGAGGATATGAACCGAGAATGCCAGTGCGCCCACGGCAGGAATTTTACCGCCGCAGCGCGCCGCGCGGAAGCCGGATCACCGCTTCTTCTGGTTGCCCCAGTCGAGCTGGCAGATTTCCGACGAACGGCCCTCGAAATTCCAGTTGCGGCCGAACAGGCGGAAGCGCGACCGGTCGGCGCGGGCGACGGTGATGTCGGGGGCGATCCAGTACTGGCTGTTGCGGATCACGACCGGTCCGTGGTCCTTGCCGCGCACCGGCGTGATCGCGCCATCGACGATCTTCTCGATCTTGATGATGCGGGTGTCGCCCTGCCGCTCGTAGACGATCGGCACCTGGCGCACGCCGAGGAACGAGCCGGCGAGGATCTTCAGGAGCGCGGTCGAGCCGCCGGCCCGGCCGGTCATGATCCAGGTCAGCGCCTTGGAGGCCGGCACCGGGGCCTTGTCGTCGACGAACAGCGCCACCGTCCAGTTGCCGCGGCCGAGCCGGCCGGGAATGTCGGCCATGAAGCCGAACTTCACGCCGGAGAGGTCGGTGTCGCCGAAATGGCCCTGGTCGATCTTCACCGCCGCCCAGGTCTGGCAATAGCCCTCGGTCGGCGCCGAGGTGCCGAGCGACAGCACGCAGGGGCAGAACACCTCGCAATTGCACGACAGCGTCAGTTCCCCCTTGATCGACCAGGGATCGACGACACGCAGCTCTTCGTTCAAATCCATCGACGCCCCCTACACCACGGACCACCCGGCCATCACCAGGCCGATCGTGATAAACGCCGCCCCGACCGCCCGGCTGAAATACGGCGTGGTCGCAAGCTTCTCGATCGTCATCAGCACGCCCAGCGCCGCCATCCAAACGACGTTCATCGTGCCGACCGAAAACATCACCAGCATCGCGGCCCAGCAGCAGCCGAGGCAGTAAAGCCCCTGGCGCAGGCCGAGCCGGAACACGCCGCCCCGCTGCTCGGTCCAGTTCGAGAAGAAGAACGGAAACGGCCGCTGGCACTGCGTCAGGCAGGCGTGCTTGAGCGCGGAGAACTGATAAAGCCCCGCAGCGATGAAGATGGCGCCGCCCAGGGCGCGATCGACGCTGCCTCCGGTCATCAGGCCCGCGCGCACGAGGGTCCATTGCAGCACCGAAGCCGCGAGCGCAAAGCCGAGCCACACCGCGACATAGCCCGCGGTCAGCACCAGCGGCGACACCACGGGCTCCCCCTTGCGCGCGGCGGTGTCGGCGATCTCGGCATAGGTCAGGACCATCGGGCCCGCGGTCGGCAGCATCATCGCCAAGGTCATCGCCGCCCACATCGGCCCAGTCAGCGCGAGATCGCCGAAAGCCGCCGCGCCGCCGGGCCGGCACAGCGCCTGCCACAGGCCCGATGCGCTGCCGGAGCTCATCAGCGCCAGCGACAGCCACCCGAGCGCGGTCAGCACCGCGATGCAGCCTACGGCGATGCGCTTCGGCCGCGCCAAGACGCCCGACAGCCGCGTTGCGGCGGCCGGCAGGTGCGCGAGCCCATCAGGTTGCACGAGGTCGGTCACGTTCGACAGATACCCTATTGGGCAGGCTTGCGAAATCGGCACAGCCGATCATGGTTTCCGGCTCTCGTCCCGGCGGGCCAGAGGCTATAGGTAGTGGACGATGACAGGCCCATTAACCGTGGAAGCGGCGGTGGTCGGCGCGGGACCGGCGGGTCTCACCGCGGCCATTGCGCTGGCCGGTGCCGGGATCGAGACCGCGCTCATGGCCCGCCGGGCCCCGCCCGATCATCGCACCAGCGCGCTGCTGACGGGTTCGGTCGCGGCCCTCGACACGCTCGGCGTGTGGAGCCATTGCGCCGGCTCTGCCGCGCCGCTTCGCGTCATGCGCATCGTCGACGCCACCGCACGGCTCATCCGCGCGCCCGAGGTGCGGTTCGTGGCGGCCGAGATCGGCCTCGACGCGTTCGGCCACAACATCGAGAACCGGCATCTGGTCGCGGCGCTGGAAGCGCGCGCCGCGACCATCGAGGGCCTCGTCCGGATCGAGGACGAAGCGGTCGCGGTCGAGAGCCGCGGCAGCGGCGCGACAGTGACGCTGAAGAACGGCGGGAGCGTCACCGCCCGCCTCGTCGTCGGCGCCGACGGGCGGCGCTCGCTCTGCCGCGCCGCGGCCGGCATCGACAGCCGCGGCCGCAGCTATCCGCAGACCGCGCTGACGTTCAATCTCGCGCACACCCGGCCGCATCACGACACGTCGACGGAATTCCACACCGAATCCGGACCGTTCACGCTGGTGCCCCTGCCGGGCAACCGTTCAAGCCTCGTCTGCGTCACCGGCCCGCACGACGCCGAACGGCTGCAGTCGCTCGACGACGACGACGCGCTCAACGCCGAGATCGAACAGCGCTCGCATTCGCTGCTCGGCAAGGTCACCGTCGAGCCGGGGCGCGGCGTGTTTCCGCTCGCGGTCGAAACGGTGCGTGCGTTCGGCGCGGGCCGCATTGCGCTCATCGGCGAGGCCGCGCATCTGGTGCCGCCGATCGGCGCGCAAGGGCTCAATCTCGGCCTGCGCGACGCCGCCACCATCGGCGAGCTTGCGGTTGCGGCGCGCCGCGACGGCGGCGACATCGGCGACGATACGCTGCTCTCGCACTACGACGCGCTGCGCCGCGCCGACGTGCAGAGCCGCACGCTTGCGGTCGACCTGCTGAACCGCACGCTGCTTTCGGATTTCCTGCCGGCGCAAAGCCTTCGCGGCCTCGGCCTCTATCTGCTCGACCGCGTCGGGCCGCTGCGCCGGGCGGCGATGCGCGAGGGCGTGGCGCCGGTCATGTCCCAGCCCCGGCTGATGCGCGGCGAGGCCCTGTAAATCCCACATGCCGGAATTGTCTCTCGTTCTCGCGATCGCGGGCATCGCCTTCGTGTTCGCCGGTTTCGTCAAGGGCGTGCTCGGCCAGGGCCTGCCGACGGTCGCGGTCGGCCTGCTCAGCCTGATGATGTCGCCCGGCGAGGCGGCGGCGCTGGTCGTCATTCCGGCGCTGATCACCAACATCTGGCAGGCCTGGTTCGGGCCGTCGCTGATCCCGCTGCTGAAGCGGCTCTGGCCGACGCTGCTCGCAAGCTTCGTCGGCACCTTCGTTGCGACCGCGCTGGGGCTCGGCCTGCTCACCCCCGAAGCCGCAACGCTCGCCCGCAAGCTGCTGGGCTTCTCGCTGATCGTCTACGGCCTGCTCGGCATCTCGCGCGTCGAACTGCGCGTGCCGCCACGCGCCGAGCGGTGGCTCGGCCCGTCCATGGGCACGGCCAACGGCGCGGTCGCGACCGCGACCGGCGTGTTCATGTTCCCGGTCATTCCCTACATTTCGGCGCTGGGCTTTCAGCGCGACGACCTGGTGCAGGCGCAGGGCATTTCGTTCACGGTGTCGACCTTCGCGCTGTCCATTGTCGTGCTCGGCAACGGCACGCTGAACGCATCGAACGGGCTGGCGTCGCTCGTCGCGATGCTGGTGACGTTCGCCGGCATGTTTCTCGGGCAATACGCCCGGCAATTCGTCCGCCCGGAGATATTCAGGCTCTTGTTCTTCTGCGGCATGCTGGTGCTCGGCGTGCACCTCGCCTTCTTCTACCGCTGACCTTCAGGTCGCGTCGCCGAGCTTCGGGACGGGCTTCGCGATGGCGGGATCGCCGCGGAACTGCGGATCGATCGGCACCGGCAAGGCCGTCATCGCCGCGCCGGAAGGCCCGGTCACCTTGTGGGCGAACAGCCCTCGCGAAACGAAATGCGGGTCGCGCAGCGCGTCCTCGAGCGTCGCCATGACGGTGACGCAGCAATCGGCCGCGGCGAACACCGGCCGCCACTCGCCGGCGGTTTTGCCGGCGACGATCGCCGCGACCGCAGCCTTCGCGGCTGCCGGATCGTGCCGGTCGTCGACGAGCTTCGGGTCGAGGCCGATCGCAGTCGCGAACGCCTCCCAGAACTTCTGCTCGAGCGCCGCGCAGCAGACGAGCTGGCCGTCCCGCGTCGGATAGATCTGATAGCGCGGCGAGCCGCCGGACAGCCGCGCGCCGCCCATGCCCGGAAACTGCCCGGTCGCCTGGCCCGACGCGAGCGCGTGCCCCGCGAAAGTGAACATCGCGTCGGTCATGGCGACGTCGAGGTGGGAGCCCTGCCCGGTCCGGTCGCGCTGACGCAGCGCCAGCAGGATATTCATGACCGCGGGCAATGTGCCGCCGGCGATGTCGGCGATCAGCGCCGGCGGCACCACCGGGGCGTCCGGCGGTCCGGGGTTGAGCGCGAGCAGCCCGGTGTGGCCGATGTAGTTGAGATCGTGGCCGGCCTCGCCGGCGCGCGGCCCGGTCTGGCCGTAGCCGGTGATCGAGCAATAGATCAGCCTCGGATTGATCGCGCGGACCGCCTCGTAGCCGAGACCGAGCCGCGCCATCACGCCCGGCCGGAACTGCTCGACCAGGATATCGGCACGGGCGATCAGCGGCTCGAGCCTGGCGCGATCCGCCTCGCGCTTGAGGTCGAGCACCAGGCTCTGCTTGCCGCGGTTGAGCAGCGTGAACATCGCGCTCTCGCCGTCGAAGCGCGGCGCATAGCGCCGCATGTCCTCGCCGCCCGGCCGCTCGATCTTGATCACCTCGGCGCCGGCTTCGGCGAGCAGCAGCGTCGCCAGCGGCCCCGGCAGGAGCGTGGTGAAGTCGAGCACCAGAAGTCCGGACAGCGGCTGCATGCTCGCTTCTGGTCATACTCCTACAATTTGCAATGCACGCTGAGCGGCTCAGGTGACTGCGCGTGCATGCACGATCTCGCGCGACTCGACCGGTCTCACGTCCGATGCATCGAGGGTCACGACGGCAACGGTGTCGCCGGAGAGCGTCGTAAACTCAACCTCGTAGCCGGCACCCTGCCGATGCACCAGCACGACGGTGCCAACATCACCCGTGGCAAGCCGTTCCGCAGGCAAATCACGCTTCAATACGACAAGGTCCATTTCAGCGATCATGGGTCGCAATCCTTCTTGGTACCAACGTCACCATGCGCGGCACATTTTCCTGCGACTCCATAAACCATACCACACGCACCATCGGGGCACGACCATCGGGCGCCGGCAGCGGACCATCAATCTCATATTTGGTCCCAAAGCGGGTCTGGTGTGATGCAGCGACATCGTTTGCCATCGCATGGACAAGTATGGCATCGCGCAAGACGTGCCAAGCCTGGGCACGGAAACCGAAACTCTCGAGGAAGCGTGCTTTCACGCGCCCGCCCGGGATGGCGGGCGCTCAATAGATAATTCACGATCTTGGCCTCAGGGACGACCGCACGATCCAGATGAGGCAGCCGTGGCATTGTCTCTGCTCAAGGCATCCGCAGCGTCGTCAATCGTAGCGACGCAAATTGAGAGGCACAATTCGGTCCTGCAGTCGCAGCCGGTCCAGACGATTGGAGCACCAGTCGGTCGCACCGCGGGATTTCAGATTCGGGATACCACCCGTCAGCGAAGCAGAAATCGGTCGACGACGCCATGCTGCACGAGCCACATCACCGTGGTCAGCGTCGCGACCGAAAGCAGCGTGCCGACCAGCACCGAGGCCGACGCCGGGTCGAGCCATGAATTGTATTGCCGCGCCAGCACGAACACGTTGAGCGCCGGCGGCAGCGCCGCCATCAGCACCGCCGCCTTGACCCAGTTCGGATCGAACGGCCCGAACGCGGTGAGCAGGCACAGCGCCAAAACCGGGTGCAGCACGAGCTTGACCAGCACCAGCACCGCCACGTCGGGCGGCACACCGTTGAGCCGCCGCAGCGCCACCGTCACGCCGAGCGTGAACAGCGCGCAGGGCGCCGAGGCGTTGGCGAGGAACTGCAGCAGACGGTCGACCGAGGCCGGCGGCTCGAAGCGAAGTGCCGCCGACAGCGCGCCGAGCGCGCTCGCCACCATCAGCGGGTGCAGCGCGATCTTGCGCACCACGTCCAGCGCCAGCGCGCCAAAGCCCTTCCCCTGCGGCCGCGCCAGCGCCATCAGGAACGGCACGATCGAAAAGAACAGCAGCGTCTCGAAGCAGAAGATCAGCGCCACCGGGGCCGTAGCCTGCGCGCCGACGGTGGCGAGCGCGAGCCCCGGTCCCATGTAGCCGATGTTCCCGTAGGCGCCGGCGAGCTGGCCGATCGCCGCCTGCGCCACCTCGCGGCGGAACAGGAAGGCGATGCCGAGCGAGAGCATCAGCACGGCAAACGTGCCGAGCGTGGCGGTGACGATGAACGGCACGTTGTTGAGCTGCTCGAACGGCGTCCTGGCGAGGATGCGGTAGAACAGCGCCGGCAGCGTCATGTAGATGATGAAGAAGTCCATCCAGGCGAGCCCCTGGATCGGAATGCGGGTGATCCGCCCGCAGGCGAACCCCAGGAAGATCAAGCCGAAATAAGGCAGCGCCAGATTGAGGACGTCGAGCATCGGGGCAATTTGGAGCAATTCCGGACGGTGCGAACTGGCGCGAGCCTGGACCGAACTTGGCGCGGCGCTTGCTTTCCTCTAAACGGCAGACCGGCAATTGGGAAGGATAGCCAAAAGGTCGAGCATGAAGCTGCCGCGCCCGTTCTTTCAGCCGCTTGCGATCGGCGCGCCCGCGCCGCTGCGCGAATTGCCGGTGCGGCTCGAGCGCATGATCCACTTCGTGCCGCCGCAAGTGGAAAAGGTCACCGCCAAGGTGCCCGAGCTCATCCGGCAGGTCGACGTGGTGCTCGGCAATCTCGAGGACGCCATCCCGGCCGACGCCAAGGAGGCGGCGCGCAAGGGCTTCATCGCCATGGCCAAGGCCACCGATTTCGGCGCGACCGGGCTTTGGACGCGGATCAACGCGCTCAACTCGCCGTGGGCGCTCGACGACATCACCGAGATCGTCGCGGCCATCGGCAACAAGCTCGACGTGATGATGCTGCCCAAGGTCGAGGGCGCGTGGGACATCCACTATCTCGACCAGCTGCTGGCGCAGCTCGAAGCCAGGCACGCGGTCAAAAAGCCGATCCTGATCCACGCCATTCTCGAGACCGCGCAGGGCGTCAACAATGTCGAGGCGATCGCCGGCGCTTCGCCGCGCATGCACGGCATGAGCCTCGGCCCCGCCGACCTCGCCGCCTCGCGCGGCATGAAAACCACCCGCGTCGGCGGCGGCCATCCCGACTATTACGTCCTGGCCGACGGCAAGCCCGGCGAAGCGCGGCCCAGGTTCCAGCAGGATCTCTGGCACTACACCACCGCCAGGATGGTCGACGCCTGCGCGGCCGCCGGCATCAAGCCGTTCTACGGTCCGTTCGGCGATTTCGCCGATCCGGACGGCTGCGAGTCGCAATTCCGCAACGCGTTCCTGATGGGCTGTGCCGGCGCCTGGTCGCTGCATCCGTCGCAGATCGCCATCGCCAAGCGCGTGTTCTCGCCGGACCCGGCCGAGGTCGCGATGGCGAAAAAAATTCTCGACGCGATGCCGGACGGCAGCGGCGCGGTGATGATCGACGGCAAGATGCAGGACGACGCCACCTGGAAGCAGGCCAAGGTGGTGGTCGACCTCGCGCGGCTGGTTGCCGCCAAAGACCCTGATTTGGCCGTGCGTTACCGGCTTTGAGGCTGTTGCGGAGGCGGATTCGCGGCTAAACTTGCGCGCGAAAGAGTTAAAGGACATGACCCAGAGCACAACCAAGAAACTGTTCGACAGTCCCTCGAAGACGCGCATGGCCAAGTTCAGGCTCGGCGAGGTGGTGAAGCACCGCCTCTTCCCGTTCCGCGGCGTGATCTTCGACATCGACCCGGTGTTCAACAACACCGAGGAGTGGTGGCTGTCGATCCCCGAGAACGCGCGGCCGAGCAAAGACCAGCCGTTCTACCACCTGTTCGCCGAGAACGCGGAAAGCGAATACATCGCCTATGTTTCCGAGCAGAACCTGCTGCCCGACACGTCGGGCAAGCCGGTGCGGCATCCGCAGATCGCCGAGGTGTTCGAGCGCGACGACGACGGCAATTACAAGACGCGCAACACCGTGCTGAACTAATTCCACGGTCGCAGGTGCGGCTGCAGCGTGTCGTCGAGGATGCGCTTTTGCATTTCGTTCTGTCGTTTGCTCCGCTGCTCCTCGAACACTTTGGGATCGGTCGGCGGACCATCGTAGGCTTTGGGAAAGTACAACAGTTCAAGCTGCTGACTGATGGCTTGGCCGTTCATGTGGATGGCCTGCACCGCAAGAAGCCGGCCACCCTTCAATCGCGCAATTAGATACGCGTCGGCTTCGTAGTCAGCGACGCAACCTCCCGGTGGATCGGCCGGAGGCAAACAAGCGACGAATGCTGCGGTCGCAGGTTGACCCTGGTCGATGATCAGGCGGGTGCCGTGTTGGAGCGCGACGCCATAGGGCATTCTCACCCGCAAGGATTTTCGCGGCCCGCCATCCACTTCCATCACCGCAACGCTCACGACCAATTCGCCGTTTTCCAGGCGGCCATCGCTGACCGTGACGCACAGGCCTTTGGTGTCCGGATCGACCGCCTTGTTGCAGAGCTTGACCCATGGCGAAAAATCAACGGCGGCATTGGTGGGCTTTGGCCCGAAGGCAATCTCATCCGAGCCAGGGCGCCGGTTGTCACGGCAAGCTATGCAAGCGCTGTCAGCGCGGTGAGCACCTGATGCGCGGCCAGGACGCGGCCAGACGCGTGCCGGCAAATCCAAAGATGCCGCTGGTTCATGCTCGCCCCCAGACGGCCAGGGCGCACAAAAAATAAGGCGCGCCCGAGGCGCGCCTTTGGTCGCATTTTGGCCGGCTGACGGTCAGCGCTGCGGCTGCTGGCTTTCCAGCCGCTGACGCGCGGATTCGGCGCGCTTCTGCAATTCTTCCTGCAGCTTCTTCTGCTGCTCCTCGAACACCTTCGGATCGGTCGGCGGGCCGTCATAGGCCTTGGCGAAGTCCTTGAGATCGAGCTGCGGGCTCATCGCCTGACCGTTCATGTGGATCGCCTGCACGGTCAGGAGCTGCGCCTTCTTCATGCGCCCGATCAGGTCGACCGTCGCCTCGTAGTCGGCGATGCAGCCGCCCGGCGGCACCACCGGCGGCAGGCAGGTGACGAACGGCGCGGTCGCCGGCTGCTGCTGATCGACGATCAGCCGCGTGCCGTGCTGGAGCGCAACGCCGTACGGCAGGCTCATGCGCAACAACTTCTTCTGCTCGCCGTCCATCTCGATGATCGCGACGCTGACCACCAGCAGGCCCGACTCGACGCGGCCGTCCTTGACGGTGACGCAGACGCGCTTGGCCTTGGGATCGGCGTCCTTGTTGCAGAGCTTGACCCACGGCGAGAAGATCAGCTGCGGCTGCTGGTCGCCGCCCTGCGCCTGCTGCTGCGGCGCGGCCTGTTGCGCCGGAGCCTGCTGCTGCGCGGGCCGCTGCTGTTGCGGCGGCTGGGCCTGCTGACGCGGCGCCGGCGGGCGCTGCTGCGGATTGCCGGCCGGGGGCTGCTGTTGCGCCTGGGCGAGCGCGCTCGACGCTACAATCGTTGCAGCGGAGGCCAGCGCGACAAACATCCTTTTGGCCGTCCGCGTTGTCGCGGACGCGTTCGCATTGGTCATCAGATAATCCCTCACTTACCGCCGGAAGGTCCCGGCGCCGGCCCGTACGGGCGCCCGGCGCCTGTCTCGACGCCTCAAAAAAGGCGGGAGCGTGACGCCTGGCGGACCCCTGGCGACGGCCTGATTAGCCGAAATCCCCGGCGGGTTAAAGCCTTATGCATAGGTAGAAGCGGTGACCGGGCGTCACGGTTACCCGACCAATTTTTGTGTCACTCGGTGTGCTAGACCGGCGAAGTATCAGCGATTCCACCGGAACCACGCCCACCGCCGTGACGGCCCGCCTTGACCAGCATCTGCGTCCGCAGCCGGCTGCGCGCGCCAGCCGCGCCGCCGAGTGGCGCAAAGCGTCAGGACGGGCCGGCGCGGCGACTCGGGGGGGCCCGCGCTGGCCGCCCGCCCTTAGCGCGTCGAAGACGCGTGCAAACGCGCTGGTGGCGCGTCGAAGACGCGCGTCAACGCGCTGGTGGCTCGCCAGCGCGGGCGCGATCGGGCTCGGAACCCTGCTCGTCGCGCTCGCCGTTCTGGCAGCAGGTTATGCACAGGCGCGGCCCGGCACGCCCGAACACGCCATCGCCATGCACGGCGAGCCGGCGCTGGCCGCGGGCTTCGACCGCGTCCGCTATGCCCATCCACAGGCCCCCAAGGGCGGGCGGCTCACGCACGGCGTGCTCGGCACCTTCGACAGCATCAACCCGTTCATCGTGAAGGGCCTCGCGCTGTCGCAGGTGCGCGGCTACGTCGTCGAAAGCCTGATGGCGCGCGGCTATGACGAGCCGTTCACGCTCTATGGCCTGCTGGCGCGCACGGTCGAGACCGATGCCGACCGCACCTATGTCACCTTCGAGATCGATCCCGCGGCGAAATTCTCCGACGGCAAGCCGGTCACGCCCGAGGACGTGGTGTTTTCCTGGCAGCTCCTGCGCGACAAGGGCCGGCCGAATTTCCGCACCTATTATGCCAAGGTCGCCAAGGCCGAAGCGCTGCCCGGAGGCAAGGTGCGGTTCGATCTCACCGGCGCCAACGACCGCGAGCTGCCGCTGATCCTGGGATTGATGCCGGTGCTGGCGAAGCACGCGGTCAATCCCGACACGTTCGAGGACACCACCTTCGAGCCGATCACCGGCAGCGGTCCCTACACCATCAGCGCGGTCGACGCGGGCCGCAACATCACCTTCAAGCGCGATCCCAACTACTGGGGACGCAACCTCGCGATCAACCGGGGCTTATGGAATTTCGACGAGATCCGCTTCGACTTCTACCGCGACTCCAATACGCACTTCGAGGCGTTCAAGAAGGGCCTCTACGACCTGCGGGTCGAGCGCAACCCGAGCAAGTGGGAAACCGCCTATGACGGCCCCGCGCTCCGCGACGGCCGCTTCGTCAAGGAGGCGATCCCCGACGGCCTGCCCAAGCAGTTCTCCGGGCTCGTGTTCAACACGCGGCGGCCGATCTTCGCCGACATCCGCGTGCGCGAGGCGATCGGGCTCCTGCTCGACTTCGAATGGCTGAACCACAATTTCTTCTTCGACCGCTACGAGCGCTCGGCGAGCTATTTCGAGGGCTCGGAGCTGTCGGCGCGCGGCAGAGCAGCCGACGCCCGCGAGCGCGCGCTGCTGGCGCCCTTCTCCAACGCGGTGCGGCAGGACTTCATGGACGGCACGTGGCAGCCGCCGGTGACCGACGGCACCGGCCGCGACCGCACGACGCTCAAACGCGCGCTCGACCTGCTGCACGCCGCGGGCTACGACCTCGACGGCACGGTGCTGCGCGAACGCGCGACCAGGCGTCCGTTCAGCTTCGAGATCATGGTCACCACCAAGGACCAGGAGCGAATCGCGCTGGCTTTCTCGCGCGACCTCAAGCGGGCGGGAATTACCGTGCGCATCCGGGTGGTCGACGCCGTGCAATACGACCGGCGGCGACTCACGTACGATTACGACATGATCGAATACCGCTGGGACCAGTCGCTGTCGCCGGGCAACGAGCAGGCCTTCTATTGGGGCGCGGCCGCGGCCGATGCCGACGGCACCCGCAACTACATGGGCGTCAAGAGCCCGGCGATCGATGCGACGATCGCGGCGCTGCTCGCCGCGCGCGAGCGCGACGAATTCATCGCCGCGGTGCGCGCGCTCGACCGGATCCTGATGTCCGGATTCTACGTCGTGCCGCTGTTCCACCTGCCCGACCAATGGGTCGCGCGCTGGACCAGCGTGGTGCATCCCGCGGAGAGCTCCCTGTTCGGCTATCTGCCGGAGACCTGGTGGCGTGCGGCGCCTGAACAACGCCAGTGAGACCAGCGCCAATGAGGGCTAGCACCGGAGACAGGCCATGATCCTCGGCGATCCCCGAAGCGGACGCGGCAAGACCGGCCCGGAGACGACCATCGACGAGGTGTTCCGCCGTGCCGCAGCTCTCCGCCCCGACGCCATCGCCATCTCCGACCCGCTCGACCGCGAGACCTTCACCGACGGCGCGCCGCACCGCCTGACCTTTGCTCAGGCGGACCGTATCGTCACCGCCATCGCCGTGCGGCTGCGCAAGCTCGGGATGCAGACCGACGCGGTGATCGGCATCCAGCTGCCCAACACCGCCGAATGCGTGCTGACGATCCTCGGCGTTCTGCGCGCCGGCATGATCGCCATGCCTCTGCCGCTCCTGTGGCGGCGCGCCGACGCGGCCTTCGCGCTCAATCAGGTGGGCGCCAAGGCGATCATCACCGCATCGCGGATCGGCGACGCGGATCACTGCGAGCTGGCGATGCAGATCGCCGCCGACGTGTTTCCAGTCCGCTATGTCTGCGGCTTCGGCGAAAGCCTCCCCGATGGCGTGGTGCCGCTCGACGACCTGATGGCCGGCGCTGCGGGCGAGCCGCTCCCGGAATTCGCCCGCACCGGCAATCCGGCGGCGCACGTGGCGCTGGTGACCTGGGACGTGACGCCGGACGGGCCGATCGCGGTCGCGCGCAATCACACCGAAACCATTGCAGGGGGCGTCACTGCGCTGCTCGAAGGCAGCCTCGGGCCGGACACGCGGCTCCTCGCCTGCTGCGCCATGACCTCGTTTGCCGGCCTGTCGATGGCGCTCACGCCCTGGCTTCTGGCCGGTGGCACGCTGTCGCTGCATCACGCCTTCAGCGCCGACACCTTCGACCTGCAATGCCGCCTCGACCGCTGCGACGCGGTCGCGGTGCCGGCGACGCTCGCGCCACGGCTCGCCGAGGCGGGCCTGCTCAACCACCCCGAGCTCAAGAGCGTGCTGGCGCTCTGGCGCACGCCCGAGCGGCTCGCGCAAAGCGCCACCTGGCAGCACGCGACGGCGCGGCTCGTCGACATCATGGCGTTCGGCGAGACCGCGGTGCTCGGCTCGCGGCGCGACGTGGTCGGCCGCCCCGATCCGCTTCCCGCCGGCGAGGTGATGGTGCCGCGCGGCTCCGCGCACGCCGTGCTGCTGGCCGAGGTGGCGCGCACGATGGCCGGGACGCTGGCGCTGCGCGGGCCGATGGTGCCCAAGCACGCCTTCCCGCCCGGCGCCGAGCGGCTGAACATTCCGCATTTGAAGGCCGATCCGCACGGTTTCGTCGACACCCGCTACGCCTGCCGCCACGATGCGGGCTCCGACACCTTCACCGTCACCGCGCCGCCGCCAGGTCTCGTCACGGTCGGCGGCTATCGCTTCGTGCTGAGCGAGCTTGAGCAGGTGGCGAGCCGCGCCGGGAACGGCGTCGCGCTGACCGCCCTGCCGGACGCCGTGGCCGGCCACCGGCTGGCGGGAATTGCCGAGGAGGTTGAGGAGGTGCGCGCGACGCTCATTGGCATTGGCGTCAATCCGCTGCTCGCGGAGGCCTTCCGCGACCGCCGGCCCAAGGCGGCGTAGCGTTCTCTTTGCTCGTTGACCGGGCGTTAATGACGGCCCCGTAAGCTTCGCAGTCTTCATTTTCAGTTCTGCGTAGCCGTCCCCCATGTCGCTGCAAGGTCCGATCCTGATCATCGCCGGCCGTCCGGGCAGCGATCTGGTGCAGGCATTCACCAATGCCGGAGCATCTCCCGTCGTCGAGGCATCCTGGGCCGAGGCGCCGTCCGCCGCGAACGGCATCAAGCCCGCCGCGATCGTCGTCTGCGACCCCGGCATCAGCGATTTCGCGGCGGCGAACGCGCTGTCGCAATGGATCGCCGCGGCGGTGCCCTACGTCCCTGCCGTGGTCCGGGCCCGTGACGATGCCGCGCCGGCCCTGCCCGACGCGCTGCCGGTTTCAGACGACGCGCCGGTCGAGCGGCTGATCGCCCGGGTGACGTCGGCGCAGCGGCTGCGCACCTTGCACGCGACCGTGCTCGGCCGGGCGCAGACGCTCAAGGACGAGCGCAACATCATCGCCGAATTGCCTGCGGGCGATCCGCTCGAGGACGCCACCGCGCTGCTGGTCGGCCGCGGACGCCATCATGCGACGCTGAGCGTTGCGATTGGCGAGCGGATGGGCCTGATCGGCGCGCTGAGCGTCGACACCGCCGAGCGCTGCCTCGCCGCGCGCGAGGTGGACGGCATCGTCATCGGCGACGGGCTTTCGGCCAGCGCCGTCGAGGCGTTCCTGGAAACCATTGCGACCAACGCGCTCACCCGCGCCCTTCCGCTCGCGCTGCTCGCCGCCCGCGGCGACGTTCCAGCGCTGCCGAACCTCGTGACCGCGCGCGATCCGCTGGTGCTGCTGCAGCGCGCGCTGCCGCTCATGCGCGCCCGAGCGCTGGAAACAGCGATGAAGCGGCTGCTGCACTCGATCGAGCACAAGGGCATGATCGATGCCCGGACCGGACTCTTGAACGCCGACGCCTTCGGCCGGGCGCTCGAGCTTGCGATCGAGGATGCCGCCGAGCGCAAGACCACCTTCTCGCTGGCGCGCTTTGCCTTCGATGTACCGCTCGACCGCCGCATCGCGATCGATACGGCGCGCCTGGTCAGCCGGCTGGTCCGCGACACCGATTTCGCCTGCCGGCAGGACGACGGCGCGATCCTGTTCGTGTTCGGCGACACCGGCCTGCGCGACGCCCATGTGGCGGCGCGGCGGCTGGCGAGCGTGCTCAAGCACACCATGCTGCGGCCGGGCGACAAGCCGGGTGTCAGCCCCGCGGTGACGCTTGCCACGCTCAAGCCCGGCGATACGGCGCTGTCGCTCTTCGCCCGCGTCGCGCCCCGCCCGGTTGCCGCCGAGTAGCTGCGCGCTTAAGTGTTGGGGGCCAGCAAACGAGGCCTCGCATGTCCGACACCCAAGCTGTCACGCCTGTCACCATCGACGTCGTTTCGGACGTCGTCTGCCCCTGGTGCTTCATCGGAAAGCGGCGGCTGGAGAAGGCCTTGGCGCTGAAACCGAACATTCCGGTCGAGGTGCGCTACCACCCCTATTTCCTCAATCCCTGGGTGCCGCGCGAGGGCATGAGCCGCGACGAATATCTCACCACCAAGTTCGGCTCGCCGGAGCGCTACCAGGGCATCGCCGGACGGGTCGCCGCCGCGGCCGCCTCGGAGGGCCTGACCTACGCGGTCGACAAGATGAAGCGCCAGCCGAACACGCTCGACTGCCACCGGCTGATCCTGTGGGCGCAGGCGATCGGCCAAGCGCCGGCGATGAAGCAGCGGCTGATGGACCTCTATTTCACGGAAGGCGCCGATCTCTCCGACCGCGAGGTGCTGGTGGCCGCCGCGGCCTCGGTCGGTCTCGATGCCGACCAGACCCGCGCCCGGCTTGCGACCGACGAGGACGTGGACAAGGTCGAGGCCGCCGCCAACTCCGCCAAGGACGCAGGCATCGACGGCGTGCCGACCTACATTCTCGGCGGCGTCGCCGCCGTGAGCGGCGCGCATGCGCCCGAGGTGCTGGCCAACGCCATCGAGCAGATCGCGGTCAACAAGGAAGTGTTCCTGGCCGAGCAGCGCCGCGCCGCCGGCCGCTGAGGCTAGAGCTGTTTCCGTTCCTTCGGAATCGGAAACAGCTCTAGCTTCTTTGGTTTGGTCGCATTTTCTGCGGCGAACCGCTTCACACTTCGCCGAAAAATGCTCTAGTCTTACTGAGTCAGAAAGCCGCAAGAGACGGTATTGAGAATCACATAACGTAGGCGATTCCGCAGCAGCACTGGAGGTTGCGATGGGTCGCCATGACGCGGACGTGATTGAATCGCGGTTTGCGGCTTATGTCGATGGTCTTGCGAGCGTGATCGGTCACGAGGGGATCGGGCCGGACCGTTGCGCGATTACTGCTTGGGCTTGGTGATGCCTGGCGCTCGCAAGAGCGTGGAGCCGATGGCGGCGATAACAGCGCCTGCGCGGACGGCGGCGCAGCATCAATCGTTGCTGCATTTTGTCGGTGAAGGGCCATGGTCGGACGAGAAGGTCTTGGCCAAGGTGCGTGAGATGGTGCTGCCGACGATCGAGCGTTGCGGTCCGATCACCGCATGGATCATCGACGACACGAGCTTTCCCAAGCAGGGACGACATTCGGTTGGAGTGGCGCACCAGTACTGCGGACAGCTCGGCAAGCAGGCGAACTGCCAAGTGGCGGTATCGCTGTCGATTGCCAATCAGCATGCAAGCCTTCCGGTCGCATATCGGCTGTATTTGACGAAGGACTGGGCTGAGGATCGTGCTCGACGGCACAAAGTGCATGTCCCGGACGAGATCGGCTTCAAGACCAAGCCGGAGATCGCGCTTGATCAGATCCGTTGGGCCTGCGAGGTTGGCCTTCCTCGTGGCACTGTGCTGTTGGACACCGGTTATGGCCACGACTCCAAGCTACGCATGGGCCTTACCGCGCTTGAGCTGGCGTATGTTGCCGGCATTCAGTCGCAGACCTTGGTGTGGGCGCCAGGCACGCGCCCCGGCCAGGCACCACGGAAAGGCCGCCGCGGCGAGCCCGATGCAGTCTCGATCAAAGAGGTTGCCCTTGGGCTACGCGCGAAAGCGTGGCGCACGATCGAATGGCGGGAAGGCACGAACGAATGGTTGTCCTCGCGCTTTGCACGTGTGCCTGTCTGCGTTGCCTCAGGCCACGAGCGTCCTCACGGGCCAACCAAGGAATGGCTGCTGATCGAGTGGCCCGAGGGAGAGACCGAGCCAACCAAATACTGGCTCTCCACCCTTGCGAAAAACATCCCGTTCCGCGATCTGGTCGATGCCGCCAAACTGCGCTGGCGTATCGAGCGCGATTATCAGGAACTGAAGCAGGAGGTTGGGCTCGGGCACTTTGAAGGCCGTGGGTGGCGAGGCTTCCACCATCACGCCACACTGTGCATCGCGGCCTACGGATTCCTGGTCTCCGAACGGGAGACGATTCCCCCCTCAGAACCGCGTTCAGCCGCGCTGTTCCCGCAACTTGCGATACCCGACGGTTACCGACCCAGAGGCTCCGCCATTGCGGCCTGAGCGTCACATCCCAGACTCGATTGCAACAATGCGGCGACGGTTGATCATCGCCATCATCAAGAGGTTGCCTCGATGTCCGTGTTGCTCCGCTCCGAATTGGATACATTCGCGGCGAAGACGCTTCTGACGCAGTAAGACTAGCGCGCAAACCGCAGCGCCAGCGCCAGGATCGCGGCGGCCGCGATCCACGAGCCGAGAATTCGGACACCGATCCCGGCCCACCGTGCTTGCGTCTGACGGCTCGCAAGCGCGACGACGATCAGGAAGGCCGCCGCGCCGATCCCCGTCCCGATCAGCATGAGATTGGCTTCGCTGACCGACAGGACCTCCGGCGGCGAGTCGAGCGCAACCGCCAGGCCCAGGACGACCGCCAGCACCGCGCCCAACACTTGCGGCAGCGGCCGCGCCAGCGCCACGAGCAGTCCGGCCACGACCGCCGTCCCCAGCACCGCTTCGTTGGCGAAGCGCGGCACGATGCCGGTTGTCATGGCGGCAAGGCCCGCCGCCAGCGCTGCGACGTAGGCCGACGGCGGAAGCCAGCCCCACCTCGCCTGCCCGCCGATCAGAAGCCCCAGCCCGAGAATGCCGACGACGTGATCGGTCACGAACACCGGATGCAGCACGCCGCCCCAGAAGCCACGCACGCCGAGCGGCGGCGGGTGCGCGAGCGCCGGCTCCGCCGCAACAACGAGCGCGAGCGCAATCAGCGCGCGGGCCAAATCCCTCATGCCAGACGGCTCAGGAACACCACGCCGGCAAACGCGATCACGCCGCCCACGGCGCGCACCGCGATCAGGCCCGCCGGCCAGCGCACCAGCAGGCCGAGCGCAATGCCGGCGAGATGCAGCAGCCCGGTGGCGATGACGAAGCCCGCCGAATAGGCAATCGCGTCGACGCCCGGCGGCAATTCGGTGCCGTGGGCATGGCCGTGAAAGATCGCGAACAGGCCGACCAGAACGGCGGCGATCCACAACGGCGGCCGCGCCGCGATCGCGACCGCAAGCCCCAGCAAGATCGCCGAGATCGCGATCAGGATCTCGGTGCCGGGCAGCGGCACGCCGAGAATGCCGAGCAACCCGCCGAACGCCATCACCAGCGGAAACACCACCGGCAGAATGTCGATCGCGGGCGGTCCGAGGAACGCGCCCCACAATCCCACCGCGACCATGGCCGCGAGATGATCCGGGCCGAACACCGGATGGGTGAACCCGCTGACAAAGCCGCCGGCGACGCCGCCGGTGTGGGCAAGCGTGGGCTCAGCCGTCAGCACACAGGCCAGCATTGCAAAAAGGGCGATTACAGACCGCGCCATATCGGCCACACTCCTTGCTGTTGCCACTATAGCGGCCCCGAAAAAGACCGCGACAGCCGAGGAAGCGAAATGCCCGTTACGATCTCCGCCGTCGAGACCATCCAGCTTCGCATCCCGCTCGACACCTGGGCGCCGCCGCCGATGTTCGCAGGGAGGCCGCGCACCCATGTCGAGGCACTCTATGTGAAGGTGACGTGCAGCGACGGCACGGTCGGCTGGGGCGAGTGCTTCGGAAGCAGCGGCACCGCGGTGATCGCGGCGTTCGACAACTGGATCCGGTTTCTCGCGGTCGGCAAGGACCCGACCGACAAGGGCCTCGTGCCGACCATCGAGCGGCTGCTGCACGGGCTCGGCCGCGCCGGCATCATCATGCATGCGCTGAGCGGCCTCGACATCGCGCTATGGGACATCCGCGGCAAGCTCGAGGGCGCGTCGGTGTCGAAACTTCTTGGCGGCGCAAAGCGCAAGCGCGTCGAGACCTATGCCTCGCTGCTGCAATACGCGGGCGACGTCGAGCACGTGAAGCGCAACACCGCGCGTGCGCTCGAGCGCGGCTACCGTCACATCAAGCTGCACGAGCGCACGCCCGAGGCGGTGGCCGCGGCCCGCTCGGTCACCGGTCCGGGCATCCCGATCAAGGTCGACACCAACTGCGCCTGGCTCCCCGGCGAGGCCGACAAGCCGGTCATGGGAATGAAGGCGTCGGACCCGTACTGGGTCGAGGAGCCGATCTGGCCGCCGGAGGACTTTGAATCGGCGGCCAAGCTCCGCAAGGCGACCGGCGTGCCAATCGCCATGGGCGAGAACGCGACGAGCCCGAGCGACTTCAAGAAAATGATCGCGGCCGGCGCGACCGACTACGTGCAGCCATCGATCGTCAAGATCGGCGGCATCACGCAACTGTTTCGCATCGCGACCGAGTCCGAGAAGGCCGGCGTCACCTGCGTGCCGCACGCCTTCTTCTTCGGCCCGGGCTATCTCGCGACACTCCACTGCATCGCCGCCAAGGAGCGCGACGCGCCGCTGGAGCGGCTGTTCGCCGACGTCGCCTTCGTCACCTACGCGAAGTCGGTGCCCGACGTGAACGGCGGGGTCGACGTGCCGGACCGGCCCGGGCTGGGCGCCGACCCGGAAGAGGACCTGATGGCGAAATTCCGCGTCTGAGCGACCGCAACGAACAACACACAACGACGATCGGGAGAAGGCGTCCATGGCCATGATGAACAGGCGGCGGTTTGCCGTAGGCGTTGCCGCCCTGTCCACGCTGGGTGCGGCAGCCGCCCGGGCGCAGGACGCCTATCCGCAGCGTCCGGTGAAGCTGATCGTGCCCTACGCGCCGGGCGGCGGCACCGATGTGTTCTCGCGGCTGCTGGCGACGCAGATCGAACGCGAATTCGGCCAGTCGCTGGTGATCGACAACCGCGCCGGCGGCGCGAGCGTGATCGGCACCCGCGCCGTCGCCGACGCGCCGGGCGACGGCTACACCATCGGCATGGTGGACTCGGCCTTCGTCACCAATCCGGGGCTCCTGAAGGAGAAGCTGCCCTACGACACCCGCAAGGACTTCATCCCGGTGTCGCTGCTGTCGCGCACCCAGCTCGTGCTCGCGGTGCATGAGGCCTCGCCGTTCAAGACCGCGAAGGAACTGGTCGATCACGCCAAGGCCAATCCCGGCAAGCTGACGTTTGCGTCGGCCGGCATCGGCACCGGCATCCATCTCGCCGGCGAGCAGTTCCGGCAGGTCGCGGGCATCAACGTGGTCATCGTACCCTATCGCGGCGGCGCGCCGGCGCTGGCCGATTTCATCGCCGGCAAGGTCGATTTCACCTTCGGCGCGGTGCCCTCGATCAAGGCGCATATCGAGGGCGGCAAGGCGCGCGGCCTCGGCGTCACGCGCGGCCGTGCGCCGCAACTGCCCAACATTCCGAGCATGGAGGAGATCGGTTACGGCCAGGTCGATTCCGCAAGCGAGATGGGGCTGGTCGTGCCGGCCTCGACGCCCGCGCCGATCGTCGAGAAGCTGCAGCGGATTTCCGCCGCCGCGGTGAAGGACCCGGCGTTCCGCGACAAGCTCCTGGAGCGCGGCTTTCAGCCGATCGGCACCAGCACCGCCGAATTCCGCGCCCATGTCGACCGCGAGATCGAGAAGTGGATCAAGATCATCGCGGCCGGCGACATCAAGCCGGAATAGGCCGCCGCGCGGCCATTGTGCCCCGAATGCCGCACCCGCCAAAAACCCGCGGCGTTTGCACTTTTCGGGACTGTTCTCCCACAGCTTCGGCTTGCAGCGCCCCGTAGTCACCACGTAGCCTTTTGCCGGTATCGGGGAATGGGGTCTATCGTGCGTGACCGGTTCTGTGTGCGTGGTTGTGCTCTGCTTGCAATCGCTGCGACTGTCAGCTTTGCGACGTTGAACATCAGCCTGTCGCAATCCGCGCTGGCGGCCGACATGCCGGTCAAGGCGCCGGTGCTGAAGGCTTCGACTATCATTGCGACCAACTGGACCGGCTTCTATCTCACGGCCGGTGGTGGCTACGGGATCTGGGCCGCGGATTCCAACACGCCGCTCGGCTCGGTCCTTCCTTCTTCGGCGCTTCCCTTGGTTCAGAGCCAAGGTGGCAGAGGTTGGCTCGGACGTGTCGGCGGTGGTTTCGACTATCAGGTCAACCCCTATATCGTGGCCGGCGTTTTCGCCGATTACGATTTTTCCGACCTCAAAGGCACCATCCACGACGCCAGAGTCGGCTTGTCCGGCGACATCAAGCAGACGCGAGCCTGGGCGGCTGGCGCGCGCGCGGGCTGGCTGGTGACGCCAACCCTGCTGGGCTACGCGAACGGCGGCTATACCAACGCGCGCTTCTCGGACACGAACATGGTTGGGTTCTCGTCCGGCGGCCGAACGTCCGTCGGCGCACCATCGGGCTTCGTCACGCCGGCCTTCTCGACGTCGGGCTGGTTCGTCGGCGGCGGTATGGAAGCAGCGCTCGCCTCGGGCTGGTTCTGGCGCAACGAATACCGCTACGCCCGGTACGACAACAATGTGATACCAGACGTGAATGCGTTTGCCGCCGGCGCCCCGTCGGCGTTCTCCAGCATTCATTTCAAGCCGACGGTCCAGACAATCACCACCCAACTCGTCTACAAGTTCAACGCTGGCCGCGTCGCGCCTGTTGCGCGCAGCGCTGCAACGAGCGCCGGCGCGGGCTGGACCGGTGGTTACGTCAACGCCGGTTTCGGCTACGGCTTCTGGGCCGCCGATCAGACCACCTCGCTCGTGCCCGGCACTGCAAACATCGTTCCCGTCGTCGTCGAACAGCGCTCGGGCGGTCAAGGCTGGCTTGGACGCTTCGGCGCAGGCTACGATCACCGGTTCGGCGCGAACATCGTCGCCGGCGTCTTTGGCGACTTTGACGTATCGAGCCTCAAGGGTTCGATTCAGGACGTCGGCGCGGGCTTGGACGGCCAGACCAAAGCGACCTGGTCCTGGGCCGCGGGCGGCCGTGCAGGCTGGCTTATTGCGCCCGATGTCCTGAGCTACGTCAACGCAGGGTACACCCAAACACGTTTCTCCAGCGCGACGATGTTCTTCGTCCTGACGGCTGCGCCGTTCAACGGCCTCACGACGTCGGCTTTCACGGCGGACGGCTGGTTCGTGGGCGGCGGCGTCGAAGCGGCGATTGCTCGCGGATGGTTCTGGCGCAACGAATATCGCTACGCCCAGTACGGCAGCGAGGTTGTAACGAACACCAGCTCGAACCCCGCAGCTGGTATTCGCAACAACATCAACTTCGAACCGACCGTGCAGACCATCACCACTCAGATCGTCTACAAGTTCAATTCGGGCTCTTAGGCCCAGCTAAGCCACCTTTTTCTTCTGCTCGGCAATACGAACGAGGTTGCGCATCACGGCGGTGGTGCCGTGCAGCCGCTGCGTGGGCTTTTCCCAGTCGTAGAACAGCACGACCTTCATGTCGGGCCGCACCCGCGCCGAGGCGCCCTGCTTGTTGATGAACGCGATCAGCCCCTCGGGGTTGGCGAATGAGTTGTCGCGGAATTGCAGCACCGCGCCCTTCGGGCCGGTCTCGATCTTCTCGACATTGGCCTTCCGGCACAGCGCCTTGATGCCGACGATCTTGAGCAGGTGCTCGACCTCTTCGGGCAGCGGCCCGAAGCGGTCGACCAGCTCGGCCCCGAACGCCTCGATGTCCTGGTCCTCCTCGAGATCGGCGAGCCGGCGGTAGAGCGCAAGCCGCACCGAGAGGTCGGCGACGTAGTCCTCCGGGATGAGCACCGGCGTGCCGATGGTGATCTGCGGCGACCAGCGGTCGGCGACCGGCTCGGCGATGCCGGCCTTGAGCGAGGTGACCGCCTCCTCCAGCATCTGCTGGTAGAGCTCGAAGCCGACCTCCTTGATGTGGCCGGACTGCTCGTCGCCGAGGAGATTGCCCGCGCCGCGAATGTCGAGGTCGTGCGAGGCAAGCTGGAAGCCTGCGCCGAGCGTGTCGAGCGACTGCAGCACCTTGAGCCGGCGCTCGGCCTGCGCGGTGATCTTCTTTTTCTCCGGCAGCGTGAACAGCGCATAGGCGCGGAGCTTGGAGCGCCCGACCCGGCCGCGCAACTGGTAGAGCTGCGCCAGCCCGAACATGTCGGCGCGATGCACGATCAGCGTGTTGGCGGTCGGAATGTCGAGGCCGGACTCGACGATGGTGGTCGACAGCAGCACGTCGAACTTGCCGTCGTAGAACGCCGACATGATGTCTTCCAGCACCTGCGACGGCATCTGGCCGTGCGCCACGGCGACCTTCACCTCCGGCACGTGCTTGTCGAGGAAGTCCTTGCGCTCGGCGAGATCCTCGATGCGCGGGCAGACATAGAACGACTGCCCGCCCCGATAACGCTCGCGCAGCAGCGCCTCGCGCACCACCAGCGGATCGAACGGCGACACGAAGGTCCGCACCGCAAGGCGATCGACCGGCGGCGAGGCGATGATCGAGAGGTCGCGCACGCCGGTGAGCGCGAGCTGCAAGGTGCGCGGGATCGGCGTTGCGGTCAGCGTCAGCACATGCACCTCGGCGCGCAGCGTCTTCAGCCGCTCCTTGTGCGCCACGCCGAAGTGCTGCTCCTCGTCGACGATGACGAGCCCGAGGTCCTTGAACTTGACCGACTTGCCGAGCAGCGCATGGGTGCCGATCACGATATCGATGCCGCCCTCGGCGATGCCCTTCTTGACCCGGCTCAATTCCGTCGACGACACCAGCCGCGACGCCTGCCCGACCTCGACCGGGAAGCCGCGGAAGCGCTCGGCGAAGGTCTTGGCGTGCTGGCGGGCAAGCAGCGTGGTCGGCACCACCACCGCCACCTGCTTGCCGTTCATGACCGTCTCGAACGCGGCGCGCAGCGCCACCTCGGTCTTGCCGAAGCCCACGTCGCCGCAGATCAGCCGGTCCATCGGCCGGCCGGTCGCAAGGTCGGCGATGGTCGCGTCGATCGCCGATTGCTGGTCCTCGGTCTCCTCGTAGGGGAAGCCCGCGGCGAACTCGTCCATCGCGCCCGGCGCGACCGAGAGCCTTGGCGCCTCGCGCAGCTTGCGTTCCGCCGCGATCTTGATCAGCTCATGGGCGATCTCGCGGATGCGGTTCTTCATCCGCGCCTTGCGCGTCTGCCAGCCGGTGCCGCCCAGCCGGTCGAGCTCGACGCCGGTGTCCTCGGAGCCGTAGCGCGACAGAAGCTCGATGTTCTCGACCGGCAGGTAGAGCTTGGCGCTCTCCGCATAGTGGATTTCCAGGCAGTCGTGCGGCGCGCCGGCGGCCTCGATGTTCTGCAGGCCGACAAAGCGGCCGATGCCGTGATCGACGTGCACCACGAGGTCGCCGGTCGAGAGGCTCGTGACCTCGGCGATGAAGTTCTCGGCCCGCTTCGACGCGCGCCGCGGCCGCACCAGCCGGTCGCCCAGGATGTCCTGCTCGCCGACCACCGCGGCGTCGGCGGTCTCGAAACCGGCCTCGAGGCCGAGCACCGCAAGCGCCACCTGGGGCCTCGGCAGCGCCAGCGCTTCGGGCCAGGAGCCGACATTGGAAAGATTGGCGAGGCCGTGCTCGGCCAGCACGTGCTTCATGCGCTCGCGCGCGCCCTCGCTCCAGAGCGCCACGACGACGCGCCTGCCTTGCGCCTGCAGGCCCATGACGTGCTTCGTCACGGCATCGAATACGCCTGCGGCGTTCTCGGCGCGCTCGGCCGCGAAGTTCCTGCCCTGCCGGGTGGCGGCGTCGACGCTCGCGGACGAACCCCCCGGCACCGCAAACGGCGTGAGCAAGGCCCGCGCCGCGGTCTTCAGCCGCTCGGCCCATTCGGCCTCCGGCAGATACAGCCGGTCCGGCGGCAGCGGCTTGTACGGCACGCCGCCTGCTTGTCCTCCAAGCTCTTGGGCGAGCGCGTCCTTGCGCGCCTCGTAATAGTCCTTGATCTGAGCGAGCCGCTCGCGCGCCGCGTCCTCGACCAGGTTTTCTTCGATCACCGGCGCGCCCGGCAGGTAATCGAACAGCGTGTCCATCCGATCATGAAACAGCGGCAGCCAATGCTCCATGCCGGCATGGCGGCGGCCTTCGGTCACCGCTTCGTACAAAACGTCGTCGGGGCTCGCCGCGCCGAAGGCTGCGACATAGCCGGTGCGGAACTTGCGGATCGTGTCGGTGGTGAGCTGGAACTCGGCGACCGGCACCAGATCAAGCGCGCGCATCTCCATCACGGTGCGCTGCGTCTCCGGATCGAAGCTCCTGATGCTCTCGAGCGTATCGCCGAAGAAGTCGAGCCGCACCGGCAGGTCCATGCCGGGCGCGAACAGGTCGAGGATGCCGCCGCGCACCGCGTAGTCGCCGGCCTCGCGCACGGTCGAGGCGCGGATGAAGCCGTTCAGCTCGAGCCAGCGGACCACGCCCTCCATCGCCAGCATGTTGCCGGGCGCGGCCGACAGCGCCTGCCTGGCGATCTGGTCCTTCGCCGGCACCCGCTGCAGCACGGCGTTGACGGTGGTGAGCACCACCGCGGGCTTCTCGCGGCCCTTGATGCGGGCGAGCCGCGACAGCACGGTCATGCGCTGCGCGACGATGGTGGCGTGCGGCGACACCCGGTCGTAGGGCACGCAGTCCCAGGCGGGAAATTGCAGGATCTCGATCTCGGGCGCGAAGAACGACAGCGCGCGCGCCAGCGCCGCCATCCGCGGACCGTCGCGGCAGATCACCAGCGCGCTGGTCGCGGGCGCGTCCTTGCGCGCCGCGACCGCGCGGGCGAGATCGGCAATGACCAGGCCCTCGGCGCCATCGGCGACATTGGCGAGGGTCAGCGGCCGGTCGGGGGCGAGCAGTTCGGCAGGCGATTTCGCCATCGGCTAACGCCCCACCGCCAAATGAAAGTCGCGCACGCGGCGGAACATCGCCGTGTCGTGCTCGGGCGGAACCTCCGCGACGCCGGTCACCCAGGACAACAGATCGGTCTCGAGCGCTTCGAGCAGATGCTCGTATTGCTCGAGCTCGGCGTCGCTGAAGCCCGGCAGATGCACGTCGGCAAACCGGCCCATGATCAGATCGGCCTCGCGGGTGCCACGATGCCATGACCGGAACAGCAGCCGACGCCTGCGGGCGTCGAGGCCGTCGCTCGATAACGTGCTTCCAGTCATCACCTCTCCAACGCCAAAAACCCGGCAGGGGCCGGGTGTGAAATTCATATAGTTGGCCCGGGCGACGATGTCAGCGCCTGGGCCCCCTTCCATTTGCACAAGTGCCATTCGATCGTTCGCTTCTCGTCTGTTCCTGTCGTTGCGTCCGGCCGCGCGCACTGCGCATGCTCTCTCGTTGCCGCGGCGTGCTGCGCCCGGGCTTTGCAAGATCTCTTCGTGTTGCCCGCCCTCAATGATGAGGGGAGCGGAGCGCCACAAAGCGCTGGTGCGGAAACCGCCGCACCCATGGCCACCTTACGGTCAGGCCTGTCCCT